>NZ_JYJG01000171.1 GCF_000955955.1 Lentzea aerocolonigenes | reverse complement strand
ATGTAGAAGAGCGAGATCACGAGCGTCGCGTTGGCGGCGGCCGCGCGGACCGGGCGCTGGCGCATGCGGAACGCCATGACGTCGCCCATCGTGTAGCGGCCGGTGTTGCGCAGCCGTTCCGAGATGAGCATCAGGCCGATCAGCCAGGCGACGACCCACCCGATCGAGTACATGAAGCCGTCGTAGCCGTTCACCGCGATCGCGCCGGAGATACCGAGGAACGACGCGGCCGAGAGGAAGTCACCCGAGAGGGCGATGCCGTTTTGGGTGCCGGTGAAGCTGCTGCCCGCGGCGTAGTAGTCCGAGGCGCTCACGTTCCGCGTCGAGGCGCGGTACACGATGTAGAGCGTCAGCAGGACGAAGATGCCGAAAACGGACAGGTTGATCGCGGTGTTCGTCCCGGTCACGCGAGCTCCTCATCGGTTTCTGCGAGTGCGCGCACCTTTTCGACCTGCGGGTCGAGCACCTTCTTGGAGTAACGGGCGTAGGCCATCGTGATGATGATGGTCGTGACGAACTGCAGGAATCCCATCGTCAGCCCGACGTTCACCGTTCCGAACAGAGGCGTGCTCATGAAGTCCGCGGCGTAAGCCGAAAGCAATACGAACGTGACGTACCAAGCGAGGAACAGCAGCGTCGCGGGGAGAATAAATCGCGTCACTCGCCGCTTCAGCGCGAGGAAATCCTCACTCGTTTGGATGGCACCGAAATCAGGCTCACCGTCACCATCGATCAGCAATGAGTGATGATGCTCTTCAAAGGTCGCGAATCCGGGCTGCGCCGGGCGTGACACGGAGGGCAGCGCCTTCGTCATCAACCGCTCGCATTCGTTACGGGGAGTACCCGGTGAGCGCCTGAGCACAGGCTGCAACCGGACCGGGGGTGGAGGGCGCAAGCGTAACCACGCGTGGCGGCGAGTCAATCCCTTGAACCCGCAGGACCACCCCATGAGGTGGGCTGTCACACTGGGTGACGAGTCGTACACGCCCCAGGTCGTTGTCGCGTCACGCTCTCTGGCCTACTATCCGCTGACACCCGATACGACTGATCTCGATATCGAGCGGCGGGTGTCTCAAGTCGCGGGGATTCACCAGGCCAGGAGGTAGCCGATAGTGGGGCACTTCGAGCGCGCCTTGGGGATCATTTCGTGAATGTCGAGTGGAGAAAGATCAGCGACTGGCGCAACTGGCGCCTGCCGGTCAAGCTCGGCGTCGTGCTGTTGGTGCCTGTCGCCGTGGCGATCGGCGCGGGCGCACTGCAGATCTCCGGTTACGTCGACCGGTCGAACAACTACGTGCAGATGCAGGGACTGGTCCGCCTGCGGGCGGATCTCGCGCCGTTGATCTCCAGCGTCCAGCAGGAACGCACGCTCGCCGCTCAGAGCGCGACGTCCGGGTCCGGTGTCGGCGCCTACCAGAACCAGATCAGCGCCACCGACAACGCTGCCGCGACCGTGCGCCGCCGCGTCGACCGCACCGCCGGGCTGAGCGAGGTCTCGCGCAACCGGTTCACCGAGCTCGGCAGCCAGCTGGAGACGTTGAAGAGCCTGCGGGAGAAGGTCACGCAGGGCGGCGACGGCGGTGACCCCAACGGCGGCACCATCGGCTACACCACGGTCGTGAAGGCCCTGCTGGACTTCGAGCAGTCGCTCATCAGCCAGCTCAGCGACCAGGGCATCTCCGGCACCGCGCTCGCGCTGCACAACATGGTCATCGCGCAGGAGCAGATCTCGCAGCAGCACGCCATCGTGTTAGCGGGGATCGGCCGGGGCAAGCTGCTCGGCGCGGAGACCCGCGCGCTCGAGCAGTCCGACATCCGGCTGCAGGACCGCATCAACGACTTCCAGGCCATCGGCACGACCGAGCAGCGCCGCAACTACGAGCAGACCGTCACCGGCGCCGCCGTCGCGAGCCGGACGGTGCTGACCGAACGCGCGCTCACCCAGCCGGACGGCGTCCAGGTGACGACGCGTCCCGGCCAGCCGAAGCCGCCGCCGTCGTTCGGCATCGCCGTCGACGAGTGGAACAAGGCGTCCGGCACGACCCTGCGGCTGATGGATGAGGTCATCCGCGGGCTGCAGGACGGGCTCGCGAACTCGGCGGCCGCGCTGCAGGACGACACGTCCAACAAGGCCGGTGCCGCCGCGGTGATCCTGCTGGCGATGCTGATCATCGCCGGCACGCTCGGCTTCGTCATCGGCCGCTACCTGCTGCGCTCGCTGTCCGAGCTGCGGCGCTCCGCGCTCGACGTCGCGCACCACCACCTCCCCGAGGTCGTCGCCGCGATCCGCGCCGACCGCGCGCCGGACACCGAGATCGAACCGGTGCCCGTGCACACCACCGAGGAGTTCGGCCAGCTGGCGCGCGCGTTCGACGCCGTGCACGAGCAGGCCATCCGTTCCGCTGTCGAGCAGTCGTCGCTGCGGTCGGGCATGAAGAACATCTTCGTCAACCTGTCGCGTCGCTCGCAGGGCCTCGTCGAGCGCCAGCTCAAGCTCATGGAGGAGCTGGAGCGGCACGAGGAGAACCCCGAGCAGCTCGCCAACCTGTTCAAGCTGGACCACCTCGCGACGCGCATGCGCCGCAACAACGAGAACCTGATGGTGCTGTCCGGCACCGACGTGGCCCGCCGCTTCCACCAGCCGGTGCCGCTGGCGGACGTGCTGCGCGCCGCCGCGTCGGAGATCGAGCACTACCAGCGCGTCGTGGTGAAGTCGACGCCGTCCGTCGAGATCGTCGGCTACGCGGCCAGCGACCTCGTGCGCCTCGTCGCGGAGCTGCTGGACAACGCCACCGCGTTCTCCGCGCCCACCACGCAGGTCATGATCGGCTCGCGGATCGACCAGCAGGGCTCGGTGCTCGTCGAGGTGGCGGACCAGGGCATCGGCATGGGGCCCGCCGAGCTCACCGAGGCGAACGAGCGGCTGTCCTCTGGTACAGAGGATGATGTGCCGGTCTCACGCCAGATGGGTCTGTTCGTCGTCGGTCGTCTCGCGGCCCGCCACGGCGTCACCGTCCGGCTGCGCGGGGCGGGGGAGGGCCGTGAGGGTCTGCGCGCGTTCGTCCTCGTGCCGCCGGAGCTCGTGCGCTCGCAGGCGGAACCTGATGCACCCGCCCAGCCGCGCCACGCCGCGCTGCCCCAGCCGAAGCCGGCGCTGTCCGCGAAACAGCCGGCCGCCAAGCAGCCGCACGTCGTCGTCAAGACCCCGAACCTGGCCCCGCCGCCCGCTCCGGCCCCCGCGATCGAGCACCCGCGCGAGTCGGCCGAGTGGACGTCGTTCCGCGGCGCCGCGATCGAGGAGCCGCCGCTGCCCCAGCGGCAACCGCGGACGAACGGGGCCAACGGGTCGCCGAACGAGACGCGGCCCGCTCCAGTTGAGACAACGTCTTCCTGGTTCGCCGGAGCCGGTGCTGCGGACGAAACGGTCAATGGTGATCATTCGTCGGCGGCGCCAGGACCTGGACCGTCACCCGCGGTAGCGGCCGCCTGGTTCGGCAAGAAGCCCGCGGGCGGCGTCTGGGAACAGTCGGGAGATCCGGCGACGGACGCCGGCGAGACCGATGCCGGGTTGCCGAAACGGGCGCCGCGTAAGAATCTGCTCCCCGACCTCGCGGAACGTCCCGAGAACGGCGCGCGCCCGGCGGCCAAGCCGAAGCGCGATCCGGAGCGAGCACGAGGCTTCCTCGCCAGCTACCAGACAGGCATCCGCCAGATGCCGCTGGGCAGCAACGGGAACGGAAACGGCCAGGCGAACGGCCAGGGGAACGGGGAAAAGGCATGAGCACGCCTCAGTCGCGCCAGGTGGACCAGTTCGGCTGGCTCATCACGAACTTCGTCGACCGCGTGGCCGGGGTCGCGCACGCGATCGTGATCTCGGTGGACGGTCTTCTGCTCACCAAGTCGACGGGCCTGCCGCCGGACCGCGCGGAGCAGCTGGCCGCCATCGCCTCCGGCGTCACGGCGCTCACGCTGAGCGCCTCACGTTGCTTCGAAGGTGGCGGAGTGTTGCGCACCGTGATCGAGATGGACTACGGGATCATGCTCCTCATGTCCATTCGAGACGGGTCTTGTTTGGCGGTTCTCGCCGCGCCCGACAGCGACGTCGGCCAAGTGGCCTACGAGATGACCGTGGTGGTTGATCAGGTGGGCCAGATCCTCACCCCCGAACTGCGAGCGCAGCTGCACAGCGTGAGGTGATCATGAGTTCGGCCGCTGACGCGCACCGGCGACGCAGGCGGGCTGAGTCGCCCGCCGAGCAGACGTTCGCCGACCTGATGAACGGGTTCTCCCTGGACTCGGGTCGCAAGCGATCGCGCACGTCGTCCGCGGTGCCCGCGCGGGAAGCGACTCCCGTTGTACCGCAAGAAGAATTTCCCGCTGCTGAACCTCCCGGCGCGGAGGTTCAGGACGCGTCGATCGTTCGTGCATATGCCTGGACGGGTGGGCGCACACGGTCGAACATCGACCTCGAGATCGAGACACTTGTCTCCGCCAATGATCAGAGTCGGCAGTCTGCGGGTATCTTGCAGGCTGAGCACCAACGCGTTGTCGAGCTCTGCCACTCCCCGCGATCCGTCGCGGAGGTGGCCGCACTGATGCGACTCCCACTCGGAGTCGTGAAGGTGTTGCTCGGCGACATGGCGGAACGAGGTCTGGTGGACGTGCACCAGACCGCTTCCGCAGGCGGTGACACGCCGGACCTCGGGTTGATGGAGAGAGTGCTTAGTGGACTACGTCGGCTCTAGATTTCCCGACTTCGGGCCCCCCGGGCCGCCTGGACGGGAGCTGACTTCGGCCAAGGTTGTGGTCGCCGGTGGCTTCGGCGTCGGCAAGAGCACCTTCATCAGGTCCATCGTGGAAAACGATCTGTTGACCATGACAGCGCTCCCACCGGAGCGCACGGGCTTGGTCACCGAGCTGGTGCGCATACAGTTCGGCCGTGTGTGGCTCGATCCCGGGCTGGCGCTGCACCTGTTCGTCGCCCCGCAGTGGCAGGACCCGCGCGCGGGCTGGAACGACGTGGTGCGCGGCGCCGTCGGTGCGGTCGTGCTGTTCGACGTGATGCGTCCCGCGGACTCCGTGGACGCGATGCGGTACTTCGAGGACCACCGGATCCCGTACGTGCTGGCGTTGAACAACGTGCACGCGTCGGTGCGCTCGGACGTGAAGGCGATCATCCACGGCATGGGCATCGATCCCAGGGTCCCTGTGGTGAACTGCGATCCTCGGGTGCGGTTGTCAGTGCGCGAGACGCTCATCTCGCTGGCGGAACACGCGAAGCTGGACCGGTGGCGGCGCCGTCCGGGGCCTGACGAAACGACGCCGCTCGCACCTGTGTGCTGAGCTTGGACGGGGCGCTCCTCGCGGGGCGCCCCGCTTCAGCTCCGCCGGAAGCGTTTCGCCGTGATGGCCAGGCAGGCCGCGTAGTAGGCGCAGCAGATGGTCAGCGCCGGGGTGAGGCCGCCGCCGTCGTGCAGTGACGCGGCGAACGCGCTGGTGATCAGGAAGCCTCCCAGCCCGCCGATCGCGCCGATGATGCCGATGGCCGCCGCCGACTGCTGTTTGGTCGGGTAGAGGCGCGGGATCAGCTGGTAGGTCGAGCCGTTGCCGATGCCCGTGGTGATGAACAGCCACAGGAATGCTGCCAGGAACAGCGCGAAGCTGTGCTCGGCGAGCGCTTCGATCACCGCCACCACGCCTGCGATGACGCCGGTCAGTGCCGCGATGGTGACCTTGCCGCCGCCGTGCTCGTCCGCGAGCCAGCCGCCCACCGGTCGTGCCGCCGAGCCCGTGAGCGCGCCGAGGAAGGCGAAGTAGCTCGCGTGCGCCTCGGGGAACTGGGTCTGGATGAGCAGGGGCAGTGCCGCGCTGAACCCGATGAACGAGCCGAAGGTGCCGAGGTAGAGCGCCGAGGTGAGCCAGGTGTCTTTGTGGCTCAGCACCTCCTTGTAGGCCCGCGGGTTGGTGTTCGCCTCGGTGAAGTTGTCGGTCCAGAGCAGGGCCGCGGTGGCCGTGGCGATGATCAGCGGGATCCACATCAGGCCGGCCCACGCCAGGTGGATGCCCGTGGTCGCGGTGATGACCGGTGGCACGGCCAGTTGCACCACCGCGACGCCGAGGTTGCCGCCGGCCGCGTTGATGCCGAGCGCGAGGCCTCTGTGCTTGCCGGGGTAGAGGAACGACACGTGGGCCATGGAGCTGGCGAAGTTGGCGCCACCGAGCCCGGCCGTCGCCGATGCCGCCAGGAACATCCAGTACGGCGTGCCGGAGTTGCTGACGCACGCCGCCAGCAGGGCTGTCGGGATGAGCAGGAGCGCGGCGCTGGCCGCCGTCCAGGTCCGGCCGCCGAACCTGGTGACGGCGAAGGTGTAGGGGAGTCTGAGGCCGGATCCGAGCAGGCTCGGGAGGGCGGTCAGCCAGAGCAGCTGGTCGACGGTGAAGTGGAAGCCCGCAGCGGGCAGGCTCACCGCGACCTCGCTCCACAGCAGCCAGACCGCGAAGCCCAGGTGCTGGGTGGTCATGCTGACCAGGAGGTTGCGCAGGGCGGTGCGGCGGCCTCCCTGTCGCCAGAACGCGGGGTCGTCGGGGCGCCAGTCGTCTATCCAGCGCTTGCGGGCTGGGGAGGGCGGCGTGGGGCGCTGCCGCAGGTGGGTGCTCAATGGGTTCTCCTGGCTGAAAAGGGCAGGGGACATCGCCTGCCGAGGGGCGGGCAGGTGACGAGTGGTGTTGGCAGGTGGATGGCTGTGTTGGCCGGTGAGAAGTGGGGCGGCGTTGCCCTGGCGGGGAGCCGGTGACTCGGCCGTCGAGCGGCGGTGATCGGCGGGGAGTGTCAGACCTGCTGAGTAACTCGGGTTGCGAGGGGTCTCCGGCAGAGGGGACCCCTGCGCGAGCGTGGGCGCGGCGTGAAGGCACCTGCCGAGCGCCGTTGCTCGGCAGGTGGATCCGAGGCCCCGACCAGAGCACCTGGGTTGGCCAGGTAGCTCTCATGCCCGGGCCGGGCCAGTGGCGGGTCAGGCCGGCTGGCGGGTGGCCAGCCACTCGGTGATGCGCGTGACGGCCCCCTTGCAGCCACCGCAGCCCGTCGTGGCCCGGGTCGCGTCCGCCAGGCCGGGCACCGAGGTGGCGCCCGACTCCCACGCGGACACCAGCGCGCCCTTCGTGACGGTGTTGCAGCGGCACACCACCGCGTCGTCTGGCTGATCCGCAGGGCCGGCCGACGCGACACCCACGGCACGCCCCAGCAACAGCCCGAGCCGGTCCTCAGGCACCAGAGACCCGCTGTCGTAGAGCTGGGCCACAGCAGCCGCCGCGTCCGGCGCGCCGAGCATGATCGCGCCGACGACGCGGTCCGAGCGCAGGACGAGCTTGGCGTAGCGGCCGCGCCGGGCGTCCTCGAAGCGCAGCAGTTCCACGTCGGGCGAGTCGTCGTGCACGTCGCCCAGAGCGGTCAGCTCCACGCCCTTGGCCTTCAGCCGCGTGACCACCGGTGTGCCCGAGTAACGCGACGCCGGGTTGGTGCCGCACAACAGATCAGCGACGACGGAGGCCTGTTCCCACGCCGGCTGCACCAGGCCACCGACAGAGCCGCGGTGCTGCGCGCAGTCGCCGAGCGCGTAGACCCGCGGGTCCGAGGTGCGCAGGGCGTCGTCGACCACCACGCCGCGATCAACGGACAAACCCGCATCAGAGGCCAGAGCCACATCCGGGCGGACACCGGCGGAGACCACCACGAGATCCGCCGGGACGAACGAGCCGTCGTCCAGCACCAGGCCGTCGCCGGGGACGTACTCGGTCGCCAGGCGGCCCAAGCGGAACTCGATGCCCAACGTGCCCAGCGTCGACGCGAGCATCGCGCCCGCGGCGGGATCCAGCTGGCGTTCCATCAGGTGGCCGACCGGATGGACGACGGTGACCGCGTTGCCTCGTCCCGCCAGTCCGCGCGCTGCCTCCAGACCGAGCAGACCGCCACCCAGAACCGCGACCGGTGCACCGGGCCGGGCCAGCGACACGATCGCGGCGCAGTCGTCGACCGTGCGGAACGGCACGACACCGGAAGCCAGCGACCCGTCAGACCCGAGAAGCCCATCGGTCGGCGGGATCCAGGCCGTGCTGCCCGTCGCAAGCACAAGAGCGTCATACGCCACAGACGTTCCATCGGACAGCGAGACACAGCGCAATGAACGGTTGACGCGTACAACGGAAACACCGGTCAGCAGTGAGACATCGTTGTCAGCAGCCCACACCGAGTCCTGCAGCGTGACCTCGTCCGGCTTCAACGCACCGGCCAGCACGGCCGACAGCAGAACCCGGTTGTAGGCGGGATGCGGTTCGGCGCCCACCACGGTCAGCGCCACGCGTTCGCCGAGCGGGTCGCGGCGGCGAACCTCCGACGCCACCCGGGATCCGGCCATGCCGTGTCCGATGACGACCACCCGACGTGCATTCATGACGCCACCTCCAGACGTGCCGCGCAGACCTTGAACTCGGGCATTTCACTGATGGGATCGAGAGCGGGGTTGGTGATCAGGTTGGCGCGGCCGGCACCGGGGAAGTGGAACGGCAGGAACACGGTGTCGAGCCGGATCGACGGCGAGAACCGCACCCGCGCGACCACCGAACCTCGACGCGACACCACGCGCGCCAACGAGCCGTCGTCGAGGCCGGCCCGCGCCGCCACGTCCGGATGCACCTCGACGAACACCTCGGGCACGGCATCCATCAGCTCCGGCACGCGACGCGTCTGCGCGCCCGATTGGTAGTGCTGCAACACCCGGCCGGTGGTGGCCCACAAGGGAAACGACGAGTCCACAACCTCGGCGGGTCCGGCGAAATCAACCGCGACGAACCGGGCGAGGCCATCGGGAAACGCGAACCCGTCCAGGAACATCCGCGGTGTACCAGGGTGATCCACAGACGGAACCGGCCAGTACAACGCCTCACCCGCACGCAGCCGCGCGTACGTGACACCCGAGTAGTCCGCCTTGCCGCCGGCCGAAGCGAGCCGCAGTTCCTCGAAGATCTCCTCCGCCGCAACGGGAAACCGCTCCGCCGGCTGTCCGAGCCGCACCGCCAGACCGGCCAGCACGTCGGTGTCGGAAAGCACGCCCTCAGGTGGCGGCACCGCGCGCTGCCGCAGCAACACCCGGCCCTCCAGGTTGGTCAGCGTGCCGTCCTCCTCGGCCCACTGCGTCACCGGCAGTACGACGTCGGCCAGCAGAGCCGTCTCGGACAGCACGAAGTCGGCCACCACCAACAGGTCCAGGGAAGCCAGCCGATCGGTGACCCGCGCCGCCCGCGGCGCCGACACGACCGGGTTGCTGCCGAACACCAGCAATCCCCTTGCGCCAGAAGGAGTTCCCAGTGACTCCAGCAGCCGGTACGCCGAACGCCCCGGCCCCGGCAACTCCGCGGGCGAAACCCCCCACACCCCGGCCACGTGCGCACGCGCCTCGGGATCGTCGATCTTGCGGTAACCCGGCAGCTGGTCGGCCTTCTGGCCGTGTTCGCGGCCGCCCTGGCCGTTGCCCTGCCCGGTCAGACAGCCGAAACCGGAGCCGCGAACACCCGGCAGGCCCAGCGCGAGCGCCAGGTTGATCCAGCCGGAAACCGTGTCGGTGCCACGCGAATGCTGCTCGGTGCCCCGCGCGGTCAGCACGTACGCGGACGACGCCTCTGCGAGCATCCGCACGGCACGACGTTGATCAGCGGCCGCGACGCCGGTGACCAGCTCGGCCCGCTCCGGCCACCACTGCGCCGCGATTCGCCACACCGCGTCGAAACCCGTTGTGCGCGAACGAACATACGCGGCATCGACCTGACCCTCGACCACCGCCGCGTGCAGCATCCCCAGTGCCAGCGCCAAATCCGTGCCCGGACGCGGCGCCAGGTGCAGCGCGGCGGCTTCGGCGGTCGGTGTCCTGCGCGGATCGACGACGATCACCGCGGCCCCGGACAGGTGCTGCGAGAACGGCGGCATCGTCTCGTGCACGTTGCTGCCGGCCAGCAGCACGGCATCGGCGGTGTCCACATCGGTCACCGGAAACGGCATACCCCGGTCGAGGCCGAATGCGAGGTTTCCGGCAGCGGCTGCGGCGGACATGCAAAAGCGACCGTTGTAGTCTATTTGCGACGTTTTCAACGCCACTCGGGCGAACTTCCCGAGCAGGTACGCCTTCTCGTTGGTGAGACCTCCTCCGCCGAATACCGCAACCGAGTCCGGCCCGGATTCCCCTTGAATCTCACGAATTCGCTGCGCGACGAAACTGAGCGCCTCGTCCCAGCTCGCCGGCTGCAACGTTCCGTCCGAACCGCGCAGCAGTGGTGTCGTCAAACGGTCGCTGGCCAGCAAGGATGCCGATGTCCAGCCCTTCTGACACAGCCCACCCCGATTGGTGGGGAACTCGCGTGGACGCACCACGAGTTCCTGATCTACGGTCATACCGCACTGCAAAGCACAATACGGACAATGTGTTGCAGTACCGGTCCGAACAGAATCGGACAAAACTTCCATGAGGACCTCGACTTTTGGCTCCGCATGACTCCCTCGCTACCCAGAGTCCTCGATCCACTGCGGAGTGCCACCAAAAGAGAGCTACCTCACTTTGCATTGGGCATGAATGGGACTTATTCGAAGAAATGTCCTGAGCGTGCCGGTATTTGTGTCGACAAATAGTAAGCCGGTCACGCGCCCGAGGCACGTGACCGGCCGGTTCGGCTACCGATTACCCGACGTCGAGGTAGTCGAGGTTCGGCGCACCGTTCGCGGTCGTCGCCGTCACCCGGATCTTGTTCTCACCGGGTTGCAACGTCACCGGCAGCTGCACCGCCAGGTAGGTGGTCCAGGCACCAGTGCCCGCGAACGCGAGCTCGTCGCGCGCCAGCACCCCGTTCACCGACACGTCCAGCGGCCGCGACACCGTGGTCCCGTTGGCGTAGCCGAACGACAGCGTCGCCGCGCCACCCGCGGCCGAGTTGATCGTCCACTCGACGTAAGGACCGACGGCGTTGTCGGAGTTGACGAACCCGGTCCCGGAGAAGCCCACGTGGTTCGACTCGACCACACCGGCCGAGATCAGCGCGGACTCCGCCTCGTAGCGCGTCATCGACCCGCTGCGCGTCACCCGGTACAGCACGGTCCCGTGTGCCGGAACGGACGCGCTGATGGTGCTCGAC
Organism: Lentzea aerocolonigenes; assembly: GCF_000955955.1. GTDB lineage: Bacteria > Actinomycetota > Actinomycetes > Mycobacteriales > Pseudonocardiaceae > Lentzea > Lentzea aerocolonigenes_A. Next base: position 33,915 of record NZ_JYJG01000171.1, on the reverse strand, counting down.
ACCGTCCGCACCTGCTTCGACCACAGGTCCTTCAGCGTGTACGACGCCCCGCCGCCGAGGCCGATCGCCGCCGCCGTGGTGGAGATCGTCTGGGTCGACGTCGTCTCGTTGGACAGGGCGACGGCGCGGTCACCGTTCTCCAGCACCTTCGAGTAGACGACCTTGCCCGATGACGACGACACCACGGTTCCCTGACGCCCCAGCGGATCCTGGTCGATCGCGATCACGTCGCGGTTCTCCAGGATCGTGAACGTGTCGGCGTTGACCTTGCGCAGGTCCGAGCCGATCAGCAGCGGCGCCGCCATGATCGCCCACAACGAGAAGTGCGTGCGGTACTCGGTGGCGGTCATGCCGCCGTTGCCGACCTCCAGCATGTCCGGGTCGTTCCAGTGCCCCGGCCCGGCGTACTGGGCGAGCGCCCGGTTCGCCTGCGCCTTGCCGATCATCGATCCCCAGTTGTCGGAGATGTCACCTGTGGTGCGCCACAGGTTTCCGACCGGCGCGCCCCACGTCCACACCTTCGGGTCCGTGCGGCCCCACTCGCAGATCGAGTACACGATCGGACGGCCGGTGCGCGCCAGGGCGTCGCGCATCGCCTTGTACCGCTGCTGCGCGTCGACGCCCTGGTTGTTGCAGTTGTCGTACTTCAGGTAGTCGATTCCCCACGAGGCGAAGAGGTTCGCGTCCTGCTGCTCGTGGCCGAGGCCGCCGGGGAAGCCCGCCGTGTTGCACGTCTTGGTGCCGGCGGAGGTGTAGATGCCGATCTTCAGACCCTTGCCGTGGATGTAGTCCGCGAGGGCCTTGATGCCGTTGGGGAAACGCACCGGGTCCGGCACCAGGTTGCCGGACGAGTCGCGGGACGTCTTGGCCCAGCAGTCGTCCAGGTTCACGTACTGGTAGCCCGCGTCCTTCAGGCCGCGCGACACGAAGATGTCCGCGATGCCCTTCACCATGGCCTCGTTGAAGTCCGCTCGACAGCCCGTGGAGTTCCAGTTGTTGAAGCCCATCGGGGGAGTACGCGCCAGGCCGTTCTCCAACGCCATGGCGGGCGCGGACGGCATCAGGCCGACGACCAGAACCGCTGCCAACAAAGCTTTGCGCAACATGGTCAGCCTTTCCGCAGCTGTTCGTTCATGATCAGGAACGCGCCGAGGCCGTGGAAGTCGTTGGTGGCCCGGTCGCGTGCGATGTAGTAGGCGTAGTCGCCCACGTTCGTGCCGATGGAGATGTCACGGATCTCCGTGCGGCCACTGGAGTTCACGGACGTCTTCGCCAGCACGCCTGCATAACCGCGCGCCGCCGCGTCCTTGAACGACGGGTCGAGGTAGCCCCGCTCGACACCCTTCGAGAAGACGTAGGTGAACATCATCGAGCAGGACGTCTCGGTCCAGTTGTCGGAGCGGGATCCCTTGTCCACCACCTGGAACCAGCGTCCCGAAGAGTCCTGATAGGACCGCACACCTGCCGCGTACTCGCGCAGATCAGTGATCATCTGAGCTCGCCGCGGATGGTTCGCGGGCAGCTTCTCCAGCACGTCGATGGACGCCATGCCCCACCAGCCCATGGCACGGCACCAGTACTCCGGCGCGAGACCCGTGGTCTTGTCCGCCCACGGTTGCGACTTCGACTCGTCCCAGGCGTGCTTGAGAATCCCGTTGGGCTGCTGCAGATGCGACGCGTAGACGTTGATCTGCTTCGCGGCTTCCTCGTTGGCATAGGCGGAGTCCCCGAACTCCGCGCCGAACTCGGCGAGGAACGGGTTCAGCATGAACACCCCGTCCGCCCACAGCTGGTTGTGCCGCGACTCGGACGTGGAGTGCCAGAACCCGCCGTCGGACGTGCGCGGGTACGTGTTCAGCCGCGTCCGGATCTTGCGCGCGGCTTTCTCGTAGCGGGCCTGACCGGTCTCGTGGTGCAGGGCCACCAGCAACCGCCCCGAAAGCATGCTGTCGAGGTTGTTGAAGCTCTGCGAGATGTTGCCGGACGAGTCGACGAACCGGTCGACCCACGCCTTGATGTACGCGAGGTACCGCGGATCGTGCGTGCGCTGGTACACGAGGTACTGCCCGTACAGGTACAGCCCGGTCTGATAACCCCAGCCGCCCAGCTGAGCGGGTGTCTTCGAGGCCATCGTCGACTCGACCACGGCCACCGACCAGTCGAACCCGCTCGATCCGACGGTCAGCGAGTCGAGGTTCGGCCCGCCGTTCGCGGTGGTCGCCGTCGCCCGGACCTTCGCCCCGCCCGCGGGCAAGGTCAGCGACACCTGCTGCGTGCGCCACGTGGTCCACGCACCGGTGCCGGGGAACGACACCGTCGTCGCGGGACCGCCGTCGACTGAGATGGCCAGCGGCCGGTCCACCGACGTGCCGTTCGCGTATCTGAAGGTCAGCGGGCCGTCGGACGTCGCGGTGAACTCGACGTACGAGCCGACCGCGTTGTCATAGTTGACGAAACCTGACCCGGTGAAGCCGGCGTGGTTCGACTCCACCACGCCTTGGGAGATCACCGCCGACTCTGCCTCGTATTGCGAGACGGCCGCCTGCGCAGTCGCCGGCACGAGGCCTGCGACCAACACCAGGGCGACCACGGATCTGAGAACGCGCACCGCACACCCAGCCCTTCAGTTCGGGCGGCGGCGGACCAAGTGTCAACTCATTGACTCTGAATGACAAGGAAATCGTTGACAAGATCGCTACGATGATTTCAGTGTCGACCGAAAGGGATCGCCCGGAGATGAGCACAGCATGAGCGTCGGACGGGAAACCCGGCTGTCTGCCTGGATCGAGCGGTTCGCGGCCCACTTCGCCGAGGAGGGCATTCCGCTGATCGGCGGCCGCATCCTCGGCTACCTGCTGATCTGCCAGCCGGTCGAGCGCACCGCCGCCGAGCTCTCGCAGGAGCTCGAGGCCAGCAGCGGCTCGATCAGCACGAACCTGAAGTACCTGGTCAACGTCGGCCTGGTGACCAAGCGGACCCGGCGTGGCCGCCAAGCAGCCGAGTACCGGATCAACGAGAAGGCCTGGACGGACTTCATCCAGCGCAAGCTCACCGCGATCGCGAGCGTCCAGACGTTGACCGACGACGGCATGCGGCTGCTCAGCGGTGATCCGGAGCGCGCGATGCGGCTCAGGACCGTCGACCACCTCTACGGTTGGCTCTCAGCGGAACTGCCGGCTTTGTGGGAGCGCAGGCCCGCCTCGCCCAAGTAGCGTGGTGCCATGTGGCACCCGTTTCGCGATGACATCGAGTACTACGAGGAGCGTGCGCGCGGTCTGCTCGCCTCCGCGTGGGACGGGACACCGGGCGCGCTCGAGGTCTTCGACGGCGAGCCGCTGACGGAGGAGGGCGCGCACGACGTCCTCGCCCGCGCGCACGGGTGTGAGGACTGGAAGGCGCTCCAGGCCAACATCCGCAGGCCCAGGCCGTTCGCCCGCGCGTTCCAGGCGATCGAGACGCGCAACCTCGGTGAGCTCAAGGCGATCCTGATGCGGGACCCGTGGCTCGTGAAAGCCAGCGGTACCAACGGGAACGACCTGCTCGGTCTCGCGTCCGCCACCTGCGACGAGCGGTTCGTGCAGGTGCTGCTGGAGGACGGCGCGGACGTCGACCACCAGAACGTGCACGGCTGGACCGCGTTGCACCAGGCCGCGTGCATGAACCTCCGGTACATGGCGGAGATGCTGCTCGCGGCCGGCGCCAGGACCGATCTCGAAGCCCGCGGCGAGGGCGGCACTCCGCTCACGGTCGCGTTGTTCTGGGGCAACAGGGAAGTCGCCTCGCTGCTGGGCGTGCATCCGCCGAACCTGCGGGTGGCGGCCGGTCTGGGCAACCTGGACCTGGCCGTCGAACCAGAGGCGAAGCGCGGCTTTTACCGCCCGCACAGCGGCTTTCCGCGCTGGTGGCCGACTGCCGACCCGCAGGAAGTGCTCGACGAGGCTCTGTCGTGGGCCGCGCGCAACGACCGGGTCGAGGTGTTCGGTGATCTCCTGAAGCGGGGCGCTCGCATCGACGCGGACGTCTACCGCGGCACGGCGCTGGCATGGGCGGCGTGGTGCGGTCTGGAGAACGCCACCCGCACGCTGCTCGATCTGGGCGCGAATCCCAACCAGCGCACGGGTTTCGGCGGTCCGATGCACGGCGAGGGCGTGACTGCGCTGCACCTCGCGGCCGAACGCGGCCACCTCGGAGTCATCCGGATCCTGCTCGACGCGGGCGCGGACCGGACCATCACGGACGCGAACTACGACTCGACGCCCGCGAACTGGGCAGGGCACAACTCCCAGCAGGACGCTCAGGCCTTGCTGAGCGCCTGATCCTCGGCGGGAACCTGGACCTCGACGGTCCGCTCGCGGCTCGAGGTCCAGAGCATGGCCGTGGCAACGACAACCGCGCCCGCGCCCAGCACGTGCAGCGACACGAGCACCTCGGGCACGCCGGTGAAGTACTGGACCATGCCGAGCGCACCCTGCGCGACGACGACGCCGACCAACGTCCAGTAGGCGCGGTTGCGGACGAAGAAGCCCATCGCGATCAGCATGCCCAGGAACAGGAACAGCAGATCGGCGTGCAGCTGGGCCAACGTGGGTACGGGCACGGCGAGGCGCGGCGTCGCGGAGTCACCGGCGTGCGGGCCGGCCGCCGTCACGAACGTGCCCGCGATCAGCAGCAGGTACATCACGACCGCCATGACGACCTGAAGTCCGCGCGCCCCAGCGGGAACGAGCCAGCGCGCCGGTCCGTCGCCCTCGCTCAGCGACCTCAGCAGCAGCACGGCGAACCACACCAGCACCATCGAGACCATGAAGTGGACGGACACGCTCCACCACACCAGTCCGAGGCGGACGGTCGCGCCACCGATGACGGCCTGCGCGAGCACACCGCCGACCTGGGCGGCGGCGAGCCAGAGGACGCGCTTGCGACGCGGCTTGTTCAGCCACGCGGCGATGAGGCACAGCCCGGTGATGATGCCGATGACACCGAACAGCGTCCGGTTGCCGAACTCGACCCACTGGTGCAGCGCGGCGACGTCCGGGTGCTCGACGGGGACGATGCTGCCCTCGACGCACTCCGGCCACGTCGGGCAGCCGAGCCCGGAGCCGGTGACGCGCACGATCGACCCGGTGACCGCGATACCGCCCTGCGCGATGATGGCGGCAATCGCAAGGGCGCGTTGCAACGGAACGAGGAATGCGGTCAATCGGGACACGGACTGATGGTAGGCCGGGTCAGGTGAGGCGGGTCGTCCGGGTCGCCAGTGCGCCGGCGACAACGCCCCAGGCCACGAGCACTGCGACGGGGCCCACACCGGGCGCGGTGCCGTGCACCACAGCGGTTTCCAGTGCCTCGGCCAGTGCGGCCGATGGCAGCAGGTGCACGAACCCGACCGGGACGCTCAGCGCGACACCGCCGACCATCAGCAGCACGAACCAGATGATGTTCGCCAGTGCCAGCACGATCTCGGCGCGCAGTGCTCCGCCGAGCAGGACACCCAGCGCGCCGAACGTCAGCGTGCCGAGGACGATCAGGACGACGACCCAGGGCAGGCCGCTCAGCGGGAAGCGCCAGCCCAGGAACAACGCGGTCACGGCCAGCAGCGCGACCTGGATCGCGGCCACGACCAGTGCGCCGCAGACCCGTCCGGCGACGAGCAGCCAGCGGGGAAGTGCCGAGGCCGCAAGCCTTTTGAGCACGCCGTAACGCCGGTCGAAGCCGAGCGCGATGGCCTGTCCGGTGAACGCCGACGAGATGATCGCCAGCGCGAAGATCCGTGCGGTGGCCGAACCCACGCGCGGTTCCGGCATCGGGATGACCGACATCAGGCTCAGCGCGATGAGCAGCGCCAGCGGGATGATGACCGTCAGCAGGATCTGCTCGCCGTTGCGCAACGTCAGCACCGCTTCGGTGCGGGCGTGCGTCAGCAGCATCTTCGGCAGCGACCCGCGGCCGGGCGCCGGCTTGAACGTGCCGGGAGCGAAGGTGGTCACGAACGCAGCTCCCTGCCGGTCAGTTCCAGGAAAACGTCTTCGAGGCTGCGCTTGGCCACGGTCAGCTCCTCGGCCAGCACCCCCTGCTGCGCGCACCACGACGTGACGGTCGACACGACCTGCGGGTCGATCAGGCCTTCCACGACGTACTGGCCTCGCGTCGCCTCGCGCACCTTGAGCTTCTCGGGCAGCGCGGCGGAGAGCAGCGACGTGTCGAGACCAGGCCGCGCGCGGAACCGCAGCTGCTGGTCGTCGGCGCGGTTCGCGGTCAGTTCGGCCGGCGAGCCCTGCGCCACGACGCGGCCCTGGTCGATGATCACGACGTTGTCGGCGAGCGCTTCGGCCTCGTCCATGAGGTGCGTCGTGAGCAGCACGGCCACACCGTCGTCTTTCAGGGCATTTACGAGGTCCCACACCAGACGGCGGGCCTGCGGGTCCATGCCCGCGGTCGGCTCGTCCAGGAACACCAGCTCTGGCCGGCCGATCAAGGCGCACGCCAGCGACAACCGCTGCTGCTGCCCGCCAGAGAGTCGTTTGTAGGGCGTCTTCGTCGCGCCGGAGAGCCCGAGCACCTCGATCAGCCACTTCGGATCGAGCGGGTTGGCCGCGCACGCCGCCACGAGGTTCAGCATCTCCAGGGCGCGGATGCCGGGATATCCGCCACCGCCCTGCGGCATCACGCCGATGCGCGGTCGCAGTTCTTCGGAACCGGGCGCGAGGCCGAGCACGCGCACAGTGCCGTCGTCGGGGGAGCGGAAGCCCTCGCAGATCTCGACGGTCGTCGTCTTGCCCGCGCCGTTGGGCCCGAGCAGGGCGAGAACGGTGCCGGGTTCCTGAACGAGGTCGAGGCCGTCAACGGCGGTCTTCGAGCCGTACCTCTTGACCAGCCCCGACACTTCCACCGCAGGCTGGGGATTCGGGCTCACGAACGGTCAGCCTAGGCGGTCGCGGCGATCCGCCCGAACGTGGGGCTCGCGGCCGTTTGCCGAACGAGCGCTGAAAAAGGTGGGGCTGGCCCTACCCCGGGCACTCAGGGACACCTCAGGGTTTGCTCGGGGGAGTTCCCCATTGGTTGATCAACGGGATCACCAGAGACTTTTGGCATGCTCGAGCAGGGGGCGAACAGACGGGGATTGGTGATCTGGGGACTGGTGTTCTCACTGGTCCCGGTTTTCTACCTGCATGTGGTGTCGGCAGGGCAGCTCAACCCGATCACCGACGTGATCAGCGACTACGTGTTCGTCCACAACGGCACGGAGTGGCTGGCCGCGACCTCGCTCAGCCTCGCGGCCATCTCCGCGTTGCTTGCCGTCAACCTGAGGGGAGTCGGCAGGTCAGCGCGGTGGCTCATCGTGGTCTGGTCGGCAGGGCTGACCGTGTCAACGATCTTCCCGACCGACCCGACGGGCGCGCCGACGTCGTTGTCGGGCTACGTCCACAGGTACGCGGGCGCGGTCATGTTCGTGGCGTTGCCGGCGGCTGGTGTGCTCATCGCGAAGAAATTTCCGGCCCTTCTCGGTATCGCAATAACGGCGAGCGTGTCGAGTGCGGCTTTTCTGGTCAGTCACGTTTCGTTCGCCGGTTTTGAGGCGCGCGGACTGACCGAACGCGTTTTGTTCGCATCCCTTTACGGACTTCTCTTCGCCATCGCGGCCCTACAGGTGAGGCGCACGACATGACCATGCTCGCCATCACGCTCGCCGTGTTCGGCGCCGTGTGCTTCGCGCTCGCGGCCCGCCTGCAGCACGACGCGGTCGCGGAGACCGGGGCACGGGTCGGCGTCCTCAAGCAGCCGCGCTGGCTGGCAGGCCTCGCCCTGCTCGTCGCGGGTGCCGGGATCCACGCCGTCGCGCTCGGCATGGCGCCGCTCACGGTCGTCCAGCCGATCGGCGTCCTGGCGATCGGCATCACGGCGCTCATGGACCGCCGCACGAGCGAGCTGCCCGCGATCCTGATCACCACCGTGGGCGTGGGCGCGTTCGTGTTCCTCGCATCAGGCAGTGCGACCGCAACCCAAGTCGCACCGGACGCCGAGCTCACGGCCGGACTAATAGTCATCGGCGCGATCGCCGTGCCCGGAGTCATTGCCGCCCTAACGACGAACGCGCGCGTCAGGGCCGTGGCGTTCGCATCGGCCGGTGGTGTCGCGTACGGGTACGTGTCCGTGCTCATGCGCGCCGTGAGCCAGTCGGTGCAGCAAGGCGGGTTCGGACTGAGTCACCTCGCGTCCGTGCTCGGCATCGCACTCTCGCTCGCCGTCGGCGGCTGGCTCGTCCAGCACGCCTACGCCGGCGGGCCCCCTCATCTCGCCGTCGCCTGCCTGACCGTGGTGGATCCACTGATCGCGGTCGGCATCGGCGCCTTCCTCCTCGGCGAGGCCGCGCACCTGTCCCCGTGGACCGGTGCCGCGCTGATCGCCTGCGCGTTCGCCGCAGCCAGCGGTGTGTTCGCCCTCGCTCGTCAACCTCGTGTCTCTACTCGATCGGAGCTTCCCGTGAACACCTCCAGCGCGCTGCGCGTCGTCATCGCCGCCGACACGTTCCCGCCGGACGTCAACGGAGCGGCGCGGTTCGCCCAGCGCCTCGCCACGGGCCTCGCGTCCCGCGGTCACGACGTCCACGTGATCGCCCCGGACTCGCCGAAGGCCACCGAGATCGACGGTGTGACCGTGCACCGGCTGCGCTCGCACCGGCTGCCGTTCTACCCGGACTTCCGCTTCTGCCTGCCGTGGCAGGCCGCCAAGGAGGCCGACGAGCTGATCAAGTCGCTCAAGCCGGACGTCGTGCACGTCCAAGCGCACTTCGTGGTGGGCCGGTTCGTCCTGAACTCCGCCGTCGCCCAGGGCATTCCCACGCTCGCCACGAACCACTTCATGCCGGAGAACCTGTTCAGCCACGCGCACGTGCCTGCGTTCCTGCAGGGCATGGCCCGCAAGTTCGCCTACCGCGACCTGGCGCGCGTGTTCGGGCGGGCCGACCTCGTCACCGCGCCGACACCGCGGGCCGTGCAGTTGTTGCACGAGAGCGGCTTCCCCGAACGCGCGGTACCGGTGTCGTGCGGCATCGACATCGCCCGCTACCAGCGGGAGGTCACGCACAACGACCGTCCCACGGCGTTGTTCGTCGGGCGGCTGGACGAGGAGAAGCGCGTCGACGAGTTCCTGCGCGCACTGGCCCGCGTGCCCGGCGCGTTCGGCGAGATCGTCGGTGACGGCACGTGCAAGGCCGAGTGGGAGCTGCTGGCCCGCGACTTGGGAATCATCGAACGGGTGCGGTTCCACGGGTTCGTGTCCGAGGACGAGCTGCTCGACGCCTACGCCCGCGCGGACCTGTTCGTGATGCCCGGCGTCGCCGAGTTGCAGAGCCTCGCCACGATGGAGGCGATGGCCGCGGGCAAGCCGGTGATCGCCGCGAACGCCATGGCACTGCCACACCTCGTGCACCACGGCCGCAACGGCTGGCTGTTCGAGCCGGGTGATGTGAACCAGCTGGCCCAGCGCCTGCACACGCTCGTGCACGACGAGCCGATGCGGGCCCGGATGGGCGCCGCCAGCAGCGAGATCATCTCGCACCACGCGCTGGCGGCGACCCTGGAGCGCTTCGAAGCGCTCTACGCACGAGCGATGGGCCACACGGCACCGGTCATCGCACTGGCGGCCTGAGCTTCTGCTCGATCCGTTGCGCGACAACGAGTCCGGTCTGGGAGAGGGTGAGCTCCGAGGGGTGCTCGCCCTTTCCCGCGATGAGGAACCGGTAGAGCGACGCGTGGCCTTCCAGCCGTTCGCGCAGCATCTCCGCGACATCGCACCCGTCCGGGTAGACCGCCGGAATCGCCTCGCTGACGAGCTGGCGGCGGATCCTGCGCCGTTCCACCCGGGGCACGTACCAGGACGTGATCAGCAGCAGCGTCAGCCCGAACGCCAGCGCCGTGCCGATCACCGCCTGCCAGCCCCATCCGCTCGGCCGGATGAGCAGCAGCACGTCGGCGACCGCGAGGTAACCGACGCCGTAGACCGCGGCCCATCCCGCAGTGGCCGCTGCCGGTGGTTCCGCGCGTTCGGTGCCCCACTCGCCTTCGACCCGGCGCCAGCGCTGCAGCGACTTGCCGCCGCTCAACGCCATGTAGATGCCGAACACTCCACAGAGGACAGAGGTGGGGATCACCAGCCACGGCTTGGTGTGCAGCTCGAACTGCCAGATCGCCCACACCAGCCCGAGTGCCACCAGCACTGTCGCCGCCTGCTTCCAGCGGCGCTTGATGATCTGCAACGGCCTGAAGTCGGCCAGCACCGCGAGCGGGGTGCGGATCGGGGCCGGTAGCGAGCCCAGGACCAGCAGCGCCGTGACGACCAGCGCCACTCCCGCGACCGTCACCGTGCCCGTGGTGATCTGCGAGCGGTCGTCCGGCAGCCGGTCGACCGCTATGGCTGTCAACGGGATCACCGGCGAGAGCAGCACAAGTCCGTGCAGCATCGTGCCGCTTCTCAGTGCCGCGTAACCGAAAGCGGCCAGCAGACAGGCCGCGCCGATCGCCGCGCCCGGACCCGCCGCCCAGGTCGGGAGCATGCCGAACAACGCCATCACGACCAGCGCGCCACCGACCGCGAGGCCCAGCAAACCCAGGAACTGGGCCAGGTTTCCGCCGCGCGTGAGGCCGGTGATCGTCCAGTAGGGGAGCAGCGCGGCGCCTCGCACCGCGCGGGTGACCGGGCGGACCGCGGCGAACCCCGCGCGTTCGGAGTCGGCCACCGTCACCGCGACAGCTGCTGCCGTCGCGGCGGTGCGGATCATCTGGTCCGACGCGGCTTCCTGCGTGAGCGGCTCGCGGCCGATCCCCGCGCGGTCGAAGGCGTTGAGCGCGGCCATGCCCATCGTGACCGTGTGTTCCTGCGGGAACTCCAAGCGCCGCAACAGATCCGCGTGTTCCTCCAGGAAGAGCTCACCTCGTGAGCGCTTGTCCGCCCCGTCGCCCCTGTCCGCGATGATCGCGGCCCTCAGCCGAGGCAGCTCCTCGCAGATGATCCGCCAGTGCAGGCCCCACGCGGCCAGTTCGGCGAGCTTCATCGACGACGGGGACAGCTCGTGCTCCGCCTCGTAGATGCCCTGCAGCTCCTTCTTGGCCTCCACGGCGCAGTTCGCGACCTGGATGGGCAGCTCTGGGCCGAACATGTGCTCGATGACGCTGTCGACGACCGCTTCTGCGCGTTGTTCCGGCGTGCGCGGGTCGTTCTCCGGGCGGCCGAGGAGGTCCATCCTGCGCAGGCGGCGTGGGTCGAACAGCACGCGGCAGAGCATCGTGGCGCCGTCGAGGCGGCCCCAGATCCAGTCGTTGACCCGCCAGGACCGCTTGAGGAACCCGGAGAACCTGCTGAGCGACGCGCCGCCGGCCTTGTCGTCGGCGGTGATCGACTGCTGGGCGAAGGCGTTGCGGGTCTGCAGCGAGACCTGGACCAGTTCGACCGGCGTGTCCAGGCCCGTGGAGGCGTCGTCGGACAGGCAGGTGCCGGCGATCTCCAGCGCGAGCAGCCTGCTCAGGCAGCGTTGCGCGTCCGACAGCCCGGCTTCCTGCTCGGTCGGCTGCTGGTCGAGCAGCGCGTGCCAGCAACCGAGTCCGCCCAGCCTGAGCCGGTGCTCGTCGAGGCTCGTGATCACTTCCTGGGCCTCGCCGACGATCCGGCCGATCTCCGCGATCTGCGCCTTCACCTCCAGGCCGAGGTGCCCGTCGATCATGTTCTCGTGGTAGCTGGCGAGCCGGCCGGTCCAGTACTCCTGGCTCACCCCGCAGCCTGCGCAGCTCCGCGCGGACCTGGTGGAGCTCGCGCCGGGACGTGGCGATCTGGTCGGCCTTGCCGTCCGGCGCGACCCACACGAGGCGCTTGAGCAGGTCGAGTGCCGACGCCCCAAGACGTTCGGCCATCGTGATGCCCCACTCCCAGCCGACACCTTCGCGGCAGACGGGGCTGGGGAGCTTCACACCCGGCACGTACGGCAGCACGCCGTGCCTCTTCTTCCAGTCGCGCTGGGCGGACTCCGCCGCCCTGCGCGCGCGTTCGAACGACCAGTTGGCCGGGTTTCCCTTGGGGAGCTCGAACTGCTGGGTGGTGATCTGGCGCGCGGCCAGCCTGATCTCGACGTCCTCGTAGTGGCCGAAGAGCTTGTCCGCCAACGAGTAGACCTCGTCCACCACGTTGTTGTCGTTGGTGTGCAGGCGTTCCAGGAGGGCCATGCGGCCACCCCTGCTGCTGGCCGCCCGGCGGTTGTGCTCTTCGATCTTCTCGACGTAGGTGCGGTTCGCCTGGCTGGACATGGCGCTCAGGAGTTTGGCGCCCGAGCTGACCGTGGTGGGGCCTTTGGCCAGGGTATCCGCGACCGGTTCCGAGCCGAGAGGTTCGGCGTGCGGGAAGACCAGGAGCATGACGCGGCGGACCGGGCCGTCGGCCGGCATGCGGTCGATGGCTTCCAGGGCTTCCCGCGTGGGGGTGTTGACCAGGACGCCGCCGTCGACCGCGAACCTGCTGCGATCGCCGCCGTTGGACCAGTTGGCGACGTCGGCCATGTCCGGGCGGTCCGGGGAGGCCTGGCCGCCCACCGGGATGAAGCTCGGCTCGAAGGCGAACGGGAAGCTGGCGCTGCTCCTCGCGGCCAGGGCCAGCTGCAGGACGCGGTCGTTGAGGGTGTCCGCGGTGAAGTCGTCCCTGGTCTGCTCGCTGACCCAGTTGTAGGGGTCGCGGCGGAAGCTGAAGCTGCCCTGGTGGACCGACTGGGTCAGCGGCTGGCCCAGGTCGTCGTAGGTGATCTCCGGTACGCCGCCCAGCAGCGTGGTGGTGATTCTGAGGTCGATCGGGCGCTGGTCCGGCTCGGTCGGGGTGAAGTCGGTGGTCAGGCGTGCGAGGGCCTCTTGGAGGCGGGGCAGGAAGAACTCGTCGCCCTTGAGCAACGACGCCGGTTCGCCCCGGAACGGGGTCCTGAGGAGCTGTTCCATCCGGCCCTGTTCAGCCCACAGGTCGCGGAGCCTGCTCAGGTCCGCCTGCTTGTTGACCTGGGACAACGCCAGTGCAGCCCCGTTGATGCCGCCCGCCGACGTGCCGGCGATGACGTCCGCTCTCGCGGTGCAGCCGACCAGGTCCAGCAGCGGCTGGTAGGTGGAATTCGGCCTGGTCAGACGGTCCAGTTCCAGGACTACGCCGCCCATCCAGACGGCCAGGCTGACGCCGCCGTTCAGCACGACGGCGAAGCGGACCTCCTCGCGCGACATGGGTTGCTGCTCGGTCATGCCGCATCACCCCCTCCGGCTTCGATCTTCCCCTGACCAAGGAGTCGCCCGCCGAACGGGTGTGGTTACTGGCCCATCAGCCGGGCGTAGAACGCGTTCAGGCGAGTCGCGGTCGGTTCCAGCCGGGTCAGCAGCTCGGATTCGGTCACGCCCGCTTCCTTCAGGTAGTTGAACAAGTGCACCGCGACCAGCTCCGCGTCGTGGCCGGCGTGCACGCGCGCGAACTCGCGCTCCACGGGATCCAGGTCGAACCGCGGCGAGGTGGCCAGCCCGAAATCGGCGAGGTAGACGCGAGAGCCGTCTGAGCGGATGTTGCCCAAGTGGATGTCCAGGTGCAGCAGATCCCGTGCCCGCAGCACGGCCACGAGCTCGGTGAGCTGCCGTTCCAGCTCGGGAACGCGCTCGACGGTGAGCCACTCGCGGATCGCGAACGGGATGTGGTCGAAGAAGAGCACGAGGCTGTGCGTGGCAGCGGCCAGCTCGGTGAAACGCGCGCGGATTTCCCGCGAGCCACCGAGTCGCGCGGAGGCCTTGTCGATGTCGGCGTACAGCGGGGCGACCGGCGGACGGCCCGGCAGCACGCGGAAGTGGTGCAGCGCGGGAAAACCGAGGGTTCCGGACACGAGCTGGTTCGCGGCCAGTTCGCGCCACGCGCCGAAACCCGGCGACCCGATGCCGAACTGGCAGATCACCGGCAGCCCGAAGAGGTTCGCGGTCGAGAACGGCCGCGTGAGCTCCCGATCCGTCAGCGGAACGCGCTTGGCGAACACCGGCGTGCCGTCGACGTCGAGCAGAACCGGGCCGCCACCCGCGCCCGAGCCGAGCGCTCTTCCGCGCTCCAGCAGGGAGATCAGTTCGGCGTCGGACTGCTGGGCGAGCCAGTCCCTCACGCCGGGTCGGACTTGAGGAACGGGCCGACGCGTTTGCGGGCGATCAGGACGCAGACCGCGAAGGTGATCACGGCGCCCGCCACGGCTTGCGGGATCGTGTAGGCGCGACCGTCGAACGCCGAGCCGGTGGGCGGGAGGACCACCGCGATGACCGCCGAGGTCACCATGGCGAAGGCGCGGAACTTCGGGCCCACGACCGCGACGGCCAGCGGGAGGGCCGCCCAGAGGACGTACCAGGGCTGCAGGACCGGGCCGAGCACCAGGATCGCGCCCAGGGAGGCGCCCAGGCCGTTCATGGCCTTGATCCGGCCCTTGAAGCTCTGCCAGAGCAGCCCGATCGTGATCACCACGGAGATGCCCTGACCCAGGATGCGGGCCACGGCGACCATCGCGTCGGTGTGGTTGCCCAGGCCCAGCGTGATGCCGATGCCCGCGCCGACGATGCCGAGAGTGGTCGGCGGCGACATCCAGGACTTGACGGTCGAGGCGACGTCCAGCGTGGTGATCCAGCCGAAGCCGAAACCGGTGCCCAGGCAGATCGCCACCACACCGACGGCGGCGACGGCGGTCATGACTCCGGCCACCAGGGCCAGGTGCTTGAACTTGCCGCCCAGCTTGCGGGCCACCATCACGCCCAGGAAGCCGAGCGCGGCCATGGCGGGGATCTTGACCATGGCTCCGCAGACGATGATCGCCGCGCCGCCGGTGATCCACGTCCATTTCAACGGTTCGAGGCCGCGCATCGCGAGTTCGAGGCCCACGAGCATCAGGCCTAGCGCGAGTCCGTCGTTGTGAACGCCGATGACGAGGTGGAAGAGCACCAACGGGTTCAGCGCGCCCAGCCACAACGCGCCGACCGGGGGCACGCCGAACCGGGCGGCCAGCCGCGGCAGGGCCCACACGATCATCGCCAAGCCGCACAACACCAGCAGCCGGTGCACGAACACGCCGGACACGACGTGGTCACCGGTCAGCATCGCGGTCAGGCGGCCGAACGCGAGGAACAACGGCCCGTACGGCGCCGGCGTCTCACGCCAGATGTTCGGCACACCGCGGGTCAGCACGTGGTCGACACCGAGAGCGTTGGCCGGGCCCAGCACGTACGGGTCGAGACCGCGCGCGGCGATCTCGCTCTGCGCCAGGTACGAGTAGACGTCGCGCGAGAACATCGGCACGCAGAACACCAGCGGCACGGTCCACATCAGCAGCGTGCGGTCCATCTGGCTGCGCGAGACCAGGCGCGGGCGGCCGGGGCGCACGAAGCGGCCCAGTGCCAGCCAGGCCGAGACGATCATGAAGATGCCGGTCCAGACGACCCCCATCGCGACCGAGGGCATCCGCGAGAAGAGCCCGAGAACAGGTACGCCGTACAGCGGCGAGTAGATCGGGGCGGCGCCGCCACCGAGCGACCCGACCGTCAGCAGCAGCGCACCGATCGTGCCCCAGCGACGGACGATGTCCAGCTGACGACGCTCTCGACCGTTCAAGAGGTCGCTCTCCGGAGTCACGGCTCCGCCGGAAGTGGGCATGCGGGCAGACTATCGAGTGCGGTGGTCGGGGCCCCTCACCGCGTCTTTCGGCGCTCAGCAGGGCACCTCGCGGCGTCGGCCCCGCGCCCGTATGCCCGATATGGGGACGCGGGGCCGACACCACGATCCACCCGTCTGACCGTCGAAAGCCGGGGCAAGGGGCCCCGACCACCGCACTAGGCACGTTCAGCCGTGAGTCAGGTCACCCTGTAGCCACGATCTTTGCGACCTCCGGCGAAATACGCAACACTGGTGTTGTGAAAAACGCCGAGACCCACCTTGACGCCGTGCCTCAGCACGACGGCAAGACTCGGCGTGCTGTCGCCAGGCTCCTGTTGGAGCAGGGCCCGGTCACCGCGGCAGCAGTTGCCGAGGAGCTGGGCATCAGCCCGACAGCGGTGCGCCGGCACATCGACGCACTGCTCGCGGACGGCGAGGCACTCACCAGGGAACAGCCGCGCCAGACCCAACGCGGTCGTGGCCGTCCCGCGAAGCTCTTCCTGCTCACTGACGCCGGACGCGCCCGGTTCGGCCACGCCTACGACGACCTCGCGGTCGCCGCGATCAGGTTCCTCGCCCAGACGGGTGGGGAAGAAGCGGTCAAGGCGTTCGCGCAGAGTCGTGTCGACGCGCTCGTGGACCGGCATCGTTCAGCGATCGTGGCCCAGGCCACACCCGCTGACCGGGCCAAGGCCCTCGCGACCGCGTTGACCAGGGAGGGCTACGCTGCGTCGGCACGTCACGTCGGCGTGGGCGAGCAGTTGTGCCAGCACCACTGCCCGGTAGCCCACGTGGCGGCTGAGTTCCCCCAGCTGTGCGAGACCGAGACGGAAGCTTTCGCCAACCTCCTCGGTTCTCACGTACAGCGCCTCGCGACGATCGCAAGCGGCCACGCCGTGTGCACGACGCACATCCCGAACGTTCAACGGATCCCAGATGATGGAGGGGAGCCCGCATGACTGCCGCTGCCGAGCAGCGCACGCCCACCACGGTGCAGTCTCCGCTCACGCAGGAAGAGACCATTGCGTCTCTCGGCAACTACGAGTTCGGCTGGGCCGACTCCGACGTTGCCGGCGCGAGCGCCCGCCGAGGCCTCAGCGAGGATGTCGTCCGCGACATCTCGGCGAAGAAGGACGAGCCCGAGTGGATGCTCGAGTACCGGTTGAAGGCGCTCAAGCTCTTCGACCTCAAGCCGATGCCGAACTGGGGCGCCGACCTCTCTGGGATCGACTTCGACTCGATCAAGTACTTCGTGCGGTCCACCGAGAAGCAGGCCCAGAGCTGGGAAGACCTGCCGGAGGACATCAAGAACACCTACGACCGGCTGGGCATCCCCGAGGCTGAGAAGCAGCGCCTCGTCGCCGGTGTCGCGGCTCAGTACGAGTCCGAGGTCGTGTACCACCAGATCCGCGAGGACCTGGAGGAGAAGGGTGTCCTCTTCCTGGACACCGACACGGCCCTGAAGGAGCAGCCGGAGCTCTTCAAGGAGTACTTCGGTTCCGTCATCCCGGCGGGTGACAACAAGTTCTCGGCGCTCAACGCCGCGACGTGGTCCGGTGGGTCGTTCATCTACGTCCCCAAGGGCGTGCACGTGGACATCCCGCTGCAGGCCTACTTCCGGATCAACACCGAGAACATGGGCCAGTTCGAGCGCACGCTGATCATCGTCGACGAGGGTGCCTACGTGCACTACGTCGAGGGCTGCACCGCGCCGATCTACTCGTCGGACTCGCTGCACTCCGCGGTCGTCGAGATCATCGTGAAGAAGGGCGGCCGCTGCCGCTACACGACGATCCAGAACTGGTCGAACAACGTCTACAACCTGGTCACCAAGCGCGCCAAGGCAGAAGAGGGCGCGACCATGGAGTGGGTCGACGGCAACATCGGCTCCAAGGTGACCATGAAGTACCCGGCCGTCTTCCTGATGGGCGAGCACGCCAAGGGCGAGGTCCTCTCGATCGCGTTCGCGGGCGAGGGCCAGCACCAGGACGCCGGCGCCAAGATGGTCCACATGGCACCGCACACCTCCTCGACCATCGTGTCGAAGTCGGTGGCGCGTGGCGGTGGCCGCACGTCGTACCGCGGCCTGGTCCAGGTCAACAAGCGGGCGCACCACTCGAAGTCCACGGTGAAGTGCGACGCGCTGCTGGTCGACACCATCAGCCGCTCGGACACCTACCCGTACGTCGACGTCCGCGAGGACGACGTCGCGATGGGCCACGAGGCCACGGTCTCGAAGGTCTCCGAGGACCAGCTGTTCTACCTGATGTCGCGCGGCCTGAACGAGGACGAGGCCATGGCGATGATCGTGCGCGGGTTCGTCGAGCCCATCGCGCGCGAGCTCCCCATGGAGTACGCCCTCGAGCTCAACCGCCTGATCGAACTGCAGATGGAAGGGGCCGTCGGCTGACATGGCCGCCCTGTCGACTCAACCTCACTCCCACGGTGCCGTCGTCCCGGTCGCCTCGCGCGCGGAGCACTTCACGTCCTACGACGTGAACGCGTTCGAGGTGCCGGGCGGCCGTGAGGAGATCTGGCGCTTCACACCTCTCAAGCGTCTTGCCGGTCTGCACTCCGGCGCTGCGGCAACGGGTTCCGCTGCCGTTGAGGTGAACGCCGCCTCCGGTGTCACCGTCGAGACGGTCGGTCGTGACGACGACCGCCTCGGCAAGGCCGGTGTGCCCGGCGACCGCATCGCGGCGCAGGCGTACACGTCCTTCGCTT
Organism: Lentzea aerocolonigenes; assembly: GCF_000955955.1. Lineage (GTDB taxonomy): Bacteria > Actinomycetota > Actinomycetes > Mycobacteriales > Pseudonocardiaceae > Lentzea > Lentzea aerocolonigenes_A. The sequence continues at coordinate 15,513 of NZ_JYJG01000171.1, read as the reverse complement.
CGGCCACCGTGGTCACGCTGCCCGGTGACGCGAAGTCCGAGCCGACCACCGTCACGGTGACCGGCGCGGGCTCCGGAACCGTTGCGTACGGCCACATCCTCGTGAAGGCGGCGCAGTTCGCCGAGGGCACGGTGGTCCTGGACTACCGCGGTTCCGGTGCGTACGCGGAGAACGTCGAGATCCTCGTCGCGGACGGCGCGCACCTCCAGGTGATCGCGATCCACGACTGGGCCGACGACGCCGTGCACGTCTCGCAGCACCACGTGAAGCTCGGCCGTGACGCGTCGATCAAGCACACGGTCGTGACGCTGGGCGGCGACGCCGTGCGCATCACGCCGGTCGTGCAGTACGCGGGCCGCGGCGGCGACGCCGAGCTGCAGGGCCTGTACTTCGCGGACGCGGGTCAGCACCAGGAGCACCGGCCGTTCATCGACCACTCGCAGCCGAACTGCCGCAGCAACGTCACGTACAAGGGCGCGCTGCAGGGCGAGGGTGCGCACACCGTGTGGATCGGCGACGTGCTGATCCGCGTGGCGGCCGAGGGCACCGAGACGTTCGAGCTCAACCGCAACCTGGTGCTCACCGACGGCGCGCGCGCCGACTCGGTGCCGAACCTGGAGATCGAGACCGGCGAGATCGAGGGTGCGGGCCACGCCAGCGCCACCGGCCGGTTCGACGACGAGCAGCTGTTCTACCTGCAGGCGCGCGGCATCCCGGAGGAGCAGGCACGTCGTCTCGTCGTGCGCGGCTTCTTCCAGGAGCTGATCGCGAAGATCGCCGTTCCCGAGGTGCGCGAGCGCCTCGAGGCCGCCATCGAGGCTGAGCTCGAGGCGGTCGGGGCGTGATTCGCGTGTGTGCACTGTCCTCGTTGGACAACCGCAAGCCGTTTCAGACCGAGATCGACGACGTCGCTGTCGTTCTGGTGCGGGACGGCGAGCGGGTGCACGCGCTGGCGGACGAATGCTCACACGCGGCGGTGTCGTTGGGCGAGGGCGAGGTCTCCCGCAAGGGGATCGAGTGCTGGTTGCACGGGTCGTGCTTCGACCTGGAGACCGGCAAGCCCTCCTCGCCGCCCGCCACCGAACCGGTCGACGTCTACGCCGTCGACATCCGTGATGGCGACGTCTTCGTCGACGTCACCGTCACCACGAACTGACTTCTAGCACAGCGCTAGTTTTATTGGCACCAGGAGAACGGCAAGTCATGGCCACCCTTGAGATCAAGGACCTGCACGTCTCGGTCGTCAGCGAGGACGCTCCCAAGGAGATCCTCAAGGGCGTCGACCTGACGATCAAGGCCGGCGAGACCCACGCCATCATGGGCCCCAACGGCTCCGGCAAGTCCACGCTGTCCTACGCGATCGCCGGTCACCCGAAGTACACGATCACCTCGGGCACCGTCACGCTCGACGGCGAGGACGTTCTGGAGATGTCCGTCGACGAGCGCGCCCGCGCGGGCCTGTTCCTCGCCATGCAGTACCCGGTCGAGGTTCCCGGCGTCTCGATGTCGAACTTCCTGCGCACCGCCGCCACCGCCGTCCGCGGCGAGGCCCCGAACCTCCGCCACTGGGTGAAGGAGGTCAAGGGTGCGATGGCCGACCTCGACATCGACCCGGCGTTCGCCGAGCGTTCGGTGAACGAGGGCTTCTCCGGCGGTGAGAAGAAGCGCCACGAGATCCTTCAGCTGGGCCTGCTCCAGCCGAAGGTCGCGATCCTCGACGAGACCGACTCCGGTCTGGACGTCGACGCGCTGCGCGTCGTGTCCGAGGGCGTCAACCGCTACAAGGCCTCCGGTGAGGTCGGCGTCATGCTGATCACGCACTACACCCGGATCCTCAAGTACATCGAGCCGGACTTCGTGCACGTGTTCGCGAACGGCCGGATCGTCGAGTCCGGTGGCCGCGAGCTCGCCGACCAGCTCGAGTCCGAGGGTTACGTGAAGTACACCGGAAAGTCGGAAGCCGCAGCCATTTCCTAGCGTTGAAGGTGTTGAGAGGAGGCGCTGTGACCACCACCGCAGCACCACTGGATGTAATCGCCCTGAGGGCGGACTTCCCCATCCTGTCTCGCACCGTTCGTGACGGGAAGCGCCTGGTCTACCTGGACTCCGGCGCCACCTCGCAACGCCCGACGCAGGTTCTGGACGCGGAGAAGGCATTCCTGCAGACCGCCAACGCGGCGGTCCACCGGGGTGCCCACCAGCTGGCTGAAGAGGCGACCGACGCGTACGAGGGTGCGCGTCAGCGCATCGCGGACTTCGTCGGCGCCGACTTCGGTGAGCTGGTGTTCACCAAGAACGCCACCGAGGGCTTCAACCTCGTGGCGTACGCGATGGGCAACGCCGCCACCTCGGGTCCCGAGGCCGCGCGTTTCGTCGTGGGTCCCGGCGACGAGATCGTCGTGACCGAGATGGAGCACCACGCGAACCTCGTTCCGTGGCAGCAGCTCGCTGCCCGGACCGGTGCGACGCTCAAGTGGTTCAAGCTCACGCCGGACGGTCGTCTCGACCTGTCCGATGTGGACAGTGTGATCACCCCGCGCACCAAGGTCGTGGCGTTCACGCACCAGTCGAACGTGACCGGCGTGATCAACCCGGTCGACGTGCTGGTCGCGGCGGCTCAACGCGTTGGCGCTCTGACGGTGCTGGACGCGTGCCAGTCGGTTCCGCACGGCCCGGTCGACTTCCGCGCGCTGGGCGTCGACTTCGCGTCGTTCTCCGGCCACAAGATGCTCGGCCCGTCCGGCATCGGTGTCCTCTATGGACGTCGTGAGCTACTGGAAGCGTTGCCCCCCTTCATCACCGGCGGCTCGATGATCGAGCTGGTGAAGATGGAGGGCTCGACGTTCGCGCCGCCGCCGCAGCGGTTCGAGGCCGGTTCGCCGATGACGTCCCAGGCCGTGGGCCTGGGTGCCGCGGTGGACTACCTGTCCGTCGTCGGCATGGAACGGATCCACGCGCACGAGCACGCGCTGACCGTTGCCGCGCTTGAAGGTCTTTCGGGCATCAAGGGTGTCCGGCTGATCGGTCCCGCCGACGCCGTCGACCGGGGCGGCGCAGTGCCGTTCGAGATCGAGGGCGTCCACCCGCACGACGCCGGCCAGGTGCTCGACAGCCTGGGCATCGCCGTCCGCGTGGGCCACCACTGTGCGTGGCCGCTGCACCGCTGCCTGAACGCCCAGTCGTCGGTGCGCGCGACGTTCTACCTGTACAACACGCTGGACGAGGTCGACGCACTGGTCGACGGCGTCCGCGAGGCGCAGAAGTTCTTCGGGGTTGCCTGATGCAGCTGCAGCAGATGTACCAGGAGATCATCCTGGACCACTACAAGAACCCGCACGGCCGAGGCCTGCGCGACCCGTTCGACGCGGAGTCGTTCCAGGTCAACCCGACCTGCGGCGACGAGGTCACGTTGCGCGTGCACGTGGTCGACGACGTGGTGCGGGACGTCTCGTACGACGGCCAGGGCTGCTCGATCAGCCAGGCCTCCACGTCGGTGTTGACAGACCTCGTCGTGGGTAAGCCGGTACCCGAGGCCTTCAAGAAGCTGGACGCGTTCGTCGAGCTGATGCAGGGCCGCGGCCAGATCGAGCCGGACGAGGACGTCCTGGAGGACGGCATCGCCTTCGCCGGCGTCGCGAAGTACCCGGCGCGCGTGAAGTGCGCGCTGCTGGGCTGGATGGCCTTCAAAGACGCAGTAGCACGAAGCCAGGGAGCAGCATGAGCACCGGTTCTGAAGAGGTAGTCCGGGGCGCCGAAGGCATGCCGGTCTACGAGCCCAAGGCTGACGTCGCCGGACTGGACGTCGCCGCACTGGACGACGTCGAAGAGGCGATGCGCGACGTCGTCGACCCGGAGCTCGGCATCAACGTCGTCGACCTGGGTCTCGTCTACGACATCCACGTCGACGAGAAGAACGTCGCCACCATCGACATGACGCTGACGTCCGCGGCCTGCCCGCTGACCGATGTCATCGAGGACCAGACCCGAGCGGCCCTGACCGGCGGCGGGGGCGGTGGCCTGGTGTCGGACTTCCGCATCAACTGGGTGTGGATGCCGCCGTGGGGCCCGGAGAAGATCACTGACGACGGCCGCGAGCAGTTGCGCGCGCTCGGTTTCACCGTCTGACGTTCTCGTTCGCCTAACGGCGCGCATCCACCGGGTGCGCGCCGTTTTGGCGTTGTGGGGCAGGTGCGCGCGCTACGCTCCGCCGGTGAAACCACTGGTCCTGGCTGTGCTGGCGTTGTTCGCCGTGTCCTGCAGCCCGTGAGGGCGGCGAGTGGAAGGCCGACCCCACCGCGATGACCGAGTACGCGACCGCGGTGATCGAGCAAGTGGCCGCCAAGAAGGGCGTCACCGCCGACCAGGTGATCAACGAAGCGCTCACGGCGCAGTTCGGTGCGGCCCGCGCGGCCGAGCTCCATCATCCGGTCGGCTGACTTCGCCTGCGGGTGGCAGCGGTACGACTGCGTCGGTGCTGACCAGTGCAGGCAGGCGGGCACGACTGCCCAGTCGCTCCGCATGGAGGCCGCGACAGCCACCATCCTGTGACGCCGTGATCCAGGGCTGAGATCCCCTGGTCCCCATCGAATGAATCCACTATCTGGAACGTGGCGCAGAGCTCCATTAAATGTGTTGCGGGCTCTCGTGGCCGTCGCTTAACTTGTTCCCATCACGAACGACAGAGATCAACCGGAGGAAGACATGCTCGCCAAGGCTCAGCTCGCGGGATGGCGAATTCTCGCCTTCCTCGCCGGTTGCCTTCTGGTGCTGGCGTGGGGTTCCAGGCCATGACCTCGTAGCAGGTCCTGACCTCGGAGCCGCCAGGGAGAATCCCAGGCGGCTTTTGTTTTGCCCTGCCCAACAATGCCGACGAGCTTTGGAAGCGGAACGGATTCCAAACCCGTTTCCCGAGGGTTCGACTCCTTCCGTCGGTGCCGCACAACTGAATACCGCAATGCGGTCGTGGTGAACTCGGCGGACACGTCGGTCTTCCAAACCGAAGCAGAGGGTTCGATGCCCTCCGGCCGCTCGCGACGAAGTGGATCTAGGGGCCACGCCACTAGCCCAACTGGTAGAGGCACATGGTTGAGGGCCATGACAGTCGGGGTTCGACTCCCCGGATCCGCACGCCCTTGTAGCCCAACGGGAGAGGCAACGCGCTCAGAACGCGTCCAGTCCAGGTTCGAATCCTGGTGAGGGCACTCGACAACTGAACATCGACGGGGGACGCGCCGGCGCGCAGGTGATCCTTGCAAGATCGCCCTGGAGGGTTCGACACCCTCGTCTTCCACTGTCGTCCCGTAGCTCAGCTGGAGAGAGCGTCCGTCTGATACGCGGTAGGTCCCAGGTTCAAGTCCTGGCGGGACGACCACCGTCCGGTAGCTCAGCGGAAGAGCATCTGTCTTACAAACAGAGGGTCCCAGGTTCGAAACCTGGCCGGACGACCAAGCCCCACCTTCGAGTGAAGGGCCTCCTGGGAACTGGTGGTTGAGCCGTTTGGTTTCTAACGTCCAAGCGCATGCGGACCTCAACGGCACTGCTGGCGACGACGGCCCTGATGCTCTGGGGCGGGCCCGCCCAAGCCGGGCCCGAGGTCGAGCGGCTAATCGAGTTCTCCACCCAGCACTGGTGGGGCGAGCAGAACGTGACGTTCAAGGGTGCCGTGTGGCGCATGTCGGACGACACCTACAAGGTCACCGGTGACCTCCGCTCGAACTGCGGCGGGTCGCGTCGCGACATCAAGCTCGAGTACAGCCTCATGGACGAGCGGTGGAAGTCGTCACCGGCAAGTCACTGCGACAACGCTGGACCGTTCAGCTCGGGAGCGCTGCCCATCAGGAGGCCCCAGAACATCGAGGTCCAGGTCTGCTTCATGCACGCCTCGCAGCCGAGCTGCGGAGGTCACCGGTACTTCGCGCCGTGGAGCTGAACGCCCGCGTACAAAGGAGCTGTGGATCACAGCAGCAGACCGATCTCCGCGGCCGGCGCCCTCTTCTTCGACGACGAGGGCCGTCTCCTGCTCGTCGAACCCAACTACAAACCGCACTGGGAGATCCCGGGCGGTGTGATCGAGCGGGGCGAGACCCCGCGCGAAGCCTGCAGGCGCGAGATCGAGGAAGAGCTCGGTCTCATCAGAGAACCCGGCAGGCTGCTCGTCGTCGACTGGGCACCACGACAGGACGACGACCGGATCCTGTTCGTCTTCGAAGGCGGCCTGATCACCGACCCGGCCGGGATAAGCCTCCAAGCAGCGGAACTCAGGTCCTGCGAGTTCGTGAGTCCAGACCAGGTGCCGGACCGCCTGATCCCCAGGCTCGCACGGCGCGTCCGTCAAGCGCTGCAAGCCCGGGAGTCAGGCGAGACCCGCTACCTGGAACACGGTCGTCAGGCGTAGACCCGTTCCACGAACAACGCCAGCTGGTCCTCCGGCAGGTGCCGCGCGAGGTCCGCCTCGGACACCATCCCGACCAGCCGGTGGTCGTCGATCACCGGCAACCGCCGGATCTGGTTGTCTCCCATGGTTTCCAGCACGTGTGCCAGGGAGTCCGAAGCGTCCACCCAGTGGACGTGGCCGCCGAACTCGCCGGCGCGGGTCGTCGCCGGGTCCATGCCCGCGGCGACGGCCCTGATCACGATGTCGCGATCGGTGATGATTCCGTGCAGCCGGTCGTCCTTGCCGCAGATCGGCAGGGAGCCGACGTCGAGGTCCCGCATCATGCGGGCGGCGTCCAGCAAACTGGCGTCCTCGTCCACGCACTGCACTCCTGGGTGCATGATCTCGCGCGCTGTGGTCATGTCTCCCAGGATCCGCCTGGCTAAACCACTCTGCAGGGTGGTCCTCTGAACGGCCTAGACGCTTGCGGGCTCAATGGTCCAAAGTGCTACTCTCTGTGGTCCTACGGTTACGCAGTTGCTATCTCCGGGGGCCGCGATGAACCTGTTAGCGGAACTGACCGACGATCCCTGGAGCGGTGTTACACCGTCGGTGTACGAGACCGGCAGACTCGTCGCGCTGGCACCGTGGCTCGAAGGCCACCACGCCAGAATCCGCTACCTCATCGACACCCAGAACTCCGACGGCACGTGGGGCGGACCCGGCGAGTACGCGCTGGTCCCGACGCTGAGCGCGGTGGACGCACTCCAACGCCACCCGGCGGCGCGCAAAGGCTTCGAGGCACTCAGAAAGCTGCTCAGACGGCCGCTCAAACTGCCGGACACGGTGGCCGTCGAGCTCATCGTGCCCGCGCTCGCCGAGAGACTCGGCCTGCGCACTCCGCTCGACCCGCGCCCGCTGCACGCCCTCAGACACCGCCCGCTGCCCGAGAAGCTCTGGCACACCCTCGAAATCTTCGGCCCCCGCCCCGAGGTCAAGACCACGAACGGCATCGTCGCCGCCAGCCCCGCCGCGACCGCCACTCAGCTGCGGAGACCAACCAGGAGCCAGAGCCTGGACTACCTCGAAGCCGTCCAGAGAAGACACGGCGGACCGGTCCCGGCAGGCGTTCCGGTCCCGCTCTTCGAACGTTCCTGGATCATCGTCGCCCTCAAGTCCGCCGGCCTCGACGTCCCCGATCCCATGATCGAGCAGATCGAGCTCACCGAGGAGGGCGCGGCAGGCGGACCAGGGCTCCCCGCCGACGCCGACGACACCGCGACCGCACTGCACGCCCTCGCGTTGTGCGGCAGCCCGCGACCGACCGAGGTGCTCAACCGCTACCGGGAAGCCCGCCACTTCGCCTGCTTCCCGCACGAACGCACCCCGTCCACCAGCACGAACGCCCACGCCCTCCAGGCCCTCGAACAAGACGAAAAACTGGAGGAGTGGCTGCGGGACATGCAGGAACCAGAAGGCTGCTGGCGCGACAAGTGGCACGCCTCGCCCTACTACGCGACCGCGTGCGTGACGAATGCCCTGCAAGGCAACGAGAAGGCGGTCGACTGGGTGCTGCGGACGCAACGAACCGACGGCTCGTGGGGCAGATGGGAAGGCACCTACGAGGAGACGGCCTACGCCATCAGAATCCTGTCGCACTCCCGAAAACCGGTCACCACAGCCATCACCCGCGGCGCGAGGTTCATGCACGACTGGGGCGACCGGGAGCACCCACCGCTGTGGCACGACAAGGACCTCTACACCCCGACGCGAATCGTCAGAGCTGAAGGCATGGCAGCACTCCACCTCGCCTGCGCGGTGTGCCGATGAACCGGACCGAGCTGCGGTTCGCACTGCACCTGATCCCGTTCCTCGACTCACTGCAGGACTTCGAGGACGGCATGGTCAAGCTGAGGGACAAGCGCTGGCTCGTCTGGCACCCGGACGTCATCGCCGCGCTCTTCCGCCACGACCGCGAGCTGCACCACCCGCCGAGCCGCACGCTGAGCCCGTTGCTGGGCACCAGATCCGTGCTCTGGCTCGACGGTGAGGAGCACACGAGATACCGCCGCACCCTCGCACCCATGTTGCGCGGCAACAGATACCAGGCACTCATCGACGAGATGGTCGAGCGCTCGATCGCCGAACTGCCGAGCGACCCGGTGAGCCTGCCGAACTGGACCAGAAGACTCACCCTGAGAATCATCGGCCGCATCGTCTTCGGCGTCGACGACGAGGAGCTGCTCCAAGCGTTCACCCGCTGGCTGGACCGCAGACTGAACAGCCGGGTCCGCACCCTCGCCCACAGATACCTGACGCCGGGCACCACGAGATTCGACCCGCACCTCGACCGAATGCTCCTGCACAGAGCCAGAACCGCCGAACCACCGGCACTGGCCGCCTACCTGCCCGGCGAAGACCTGCGCGACCAGGTCGTCTCACTCCTCTTCGCGGGCCACGAGACGACCGCGAGCGCCACCGCCTGGACCCTGTACTGGCTCGACCGGAACCCGGACCTGAACCCGGACCTGGACCTGGACCTGCTCGAAGCCACGATCATGGAGTCGCTGAGGCTCTCCCCACCGGCCGCGCTCGCGGGCAACCGGATGAGCGACGACGGCATGGTGATCACCCCGAGCATCTACCTCGCCCACCGCCGCGCCGCCACCTACGACCGCCCGCACACGTTCGACCCGACCAGGAGCCAGCCGCCGCCCGGCGCGTTCTTCCCGTTCGGCGGGGGAGTCCGGCACTGCCCGGGCAAAGACCTGGCACTCACGGAAATCCGCACGATCGTCAGGGCGTTGCTGCGGCACCGGAGAATCCGGCTCAACAGCACCCACTGCACACCCCAGCTGCGGGGCGCCGCGATGGCGCCTCCGCCGAGCCTCGCGATGGTGGCCACGTGCCGGCGCTGACCTACCTCCACCGCCTGGAACACCCCTTCGGCGTGCACTACGCGTGCTGCGCCGCCTGGGGTGCCTGCTACGCGACGAGATTCGACCTCGCCGTGATCATCGCGGTGCTCGCCAACTTCGTCGCGATCATCTCCGGCAACCCGCTCAACGCCTACGCCGACATCCGCAACGACATCCACACCGCTGAGAAACGCCATCTGGCGCAGGCGGTCCAGGAGATCGGCGCGCGGAAGGTCCTCGCACTGGCGATCTTCGAGATGATCTTCGCAGAGGCGCTGGCGATCGCCGTGTCGTGGCGCGTGGCGGTCGGCGTCGGCCTGATCCTGGCGCTGTACCTGGCGTACAACCTCGAACCGATCAGGTTGAAACGCCGCGGCTATTCCGGCCCGGTCGTGCTCGCGATCGCGGCGGGGCTGCTGCCGAGCGTCACGGCTTATGCGGCAGCCGGCGGGCAGGCGGACCCGGCGGTGTGGCTCGTCTTCTCCGGTGTCGCGGCACTGGCGACCGGCCGGGCGCTGTGGTGGGCCGTGCCGGACCGCGCCGGCGACGCCAGGGTCGGTTCGAACACGCCCGCGGTCGTCTACGGCACAAGACATGCGATCAACGCGACCACCCAGCTCACCGTCGGCGGCTTGCTGCTGGTCGGCGGCGGGCTGTGGTTCAGGTTCGGGTGGATGTGGGCAGCGGTGGGCGTGGCCGCGTGCTCGGCGTTCCTGCTCGCCAGAGATCTCCCGACCGCCAGACAGCAGCTGCGGTACGGCATGTCGATGGCGGTGGTGTCGACGATCGTGCTGGCCGCGATTCCCCTGCTCGCCTAGACAAGGCTCAGATCTTGCGCGCCAGCCCGCCGCATCCCTGGAAGTTCTCCGGGTTGCGGTCCTCGATCTCGTCGGGATCCGGGTCCCACAACGGAATCGGCACCACGCCCGGCTCCAGGATCTCCATGCCGTCGAAGAACTGCACGACCTGCTCCGGGTACCGGAACGTGAACGCCGGCAGCGGCTGATCCTCGTACATGGCACCGAAAAGCCCCACCGCGGCCAGCATGAACGGGTCGCGGCACGTGTGCGACAGCCCGAGACAGCTGCCGGGCACCAACGCGTCCATGTACTTGGCCAGCACCTTGTGCGGCTCGGCCTCGTCAGGGACGAAGTGCAGCACGTCCAGCACCAGCACGGCGACCGGCTCGGACAGGTCCAGCGTCGTGCGGACCTCCGCCGACTCCAGCACCTTCTCCGGCTGGCAGAGATCCGCGCAGAGGTACGAGACCCGCGGGTTGCGCGCGACGAGCTCACGGCCCTCGCTCGCCACCGCCGGGTCGATCTCCACGTAAACCACGCGCGCGTCGGGCGCGACGAGGTGCACGTTGTCCGCGGTCGGCAGGCCGGAACCGAGGTCGAGGAACTGCCGGATCCCCAGCGCGCTCAGCCGCTGCACGACTCTGCCCAGGAACGAGCGGTGCGTGCGGCACAGGTACGGCAGATGCGGTGCCGCGGACACGAGATGGGCCGCCAGTTCCTGGTCGGCCTCCGTGTTGTGGGTGCCGCCGAGCCAGTAGTCCCTGACGCGTGCGGTGTTGGGTTTCTCCGGACCGTTCACTCCCGGTGCCCAGACGGGGGTGGCCACGGGGACTAACTACCGGATCCAGGCTTGGAGGCACACCAAGCCGACTGAAGATGTACCCGATCGAGTGAACGTCAGACCGGCGCAGTCTGTGCGACGAGGAATCCCACCACGTCGTCGAGCCTGCCGCGACGAGCGAACGCCCTCCGCTGCCGGGCCGCACCCGTGCCGTCGAGCAGCAACCGGTCGATGCCGTCGCTCACCATCTCGTAGTCGCCGGAGAACTCCAGCGCCGGCCGGATCCACCTCAGCATCGACGCCGCGATCGTGGACGCGGGCGTGGGCGAGCCGGTCACCGGGTCGATGCCGAAGCCCTCCAGGCCATCGCGCGCGGCCCGCCACAACGCGACCTTCAGCAGGTGCGGGGGGATCGGTGCGGGCGCGGCACCGGAACTCAGTGCGGTGGCGGCGATTCCGCGCACCAGAGCGGCCATCAGAACGGCTTCCTCGACGGTCGGTGCGACGTCCGAGACACGGAGCTCGAGCGTGGGATGGCGCGCGGAGAGCCGGACGTCCCAGTAGAGCATCCCGGCGTCCATCGCCGCGCCGCTCGCGACGATCTCCTCCCGAGCCGCGTAGTACTCGGCCGCGGAGTCGAAGTGGGGAGGCGCACCCGAAGTGGGCCAACGGTTCCAGACGACGTAGCGCCAGCTCGCGTAGCCCGTGTCGGCGTCGAGCCAGTACGGCGAGTTCGCGCCCAGCGCCAGCAAGGTCGGCAACCACGGCCGCAGGTGGTTGCTCACGAAGATCTTCGACTCGTCGTCGGGCAGCCCGACGTGCACGTGGCAGCCGCAGATCGCGAGGTCGTTGGTGAGCGCTCCCATCTCCTGCGCCATCCGGTGGTAGCGCGGGGAGTTCGTCAACGGCGTCGGCATCGTCAGGCCCAGCACGGGAGTTCCTGTGGCGGCAAGGCGAGCGTCGTGCCGCGCCGCCCGTTCGATCAACGCCCGGCGCGCGACAGCCAGTTCGTCGCGCAGCTCGCTCATGTCGGTGCAGATGCCGCTCGCCGATTCCACCTGGTACTGCGCGATTTCCTGCTGCAGGTCGACCTGGTAGCGGTCGGCTCCGGCGAGAACCTCGTTGGCACGGTTGGCCAAGTGCCCGGTCGAGGACTCGACGAGAACGAATTCTTCTTCCACCCCAACGGTGAGGAGGCCGTCCATGCTCGTGCGTTGCGCGGGTACCGATTGAGTTCTGCTGCCGACCTGCACGCCGAACCTCCTGTGCGCTGAGTAACGACCTCGATGCTATGAGTGATCAGGTCGTCGCACAGGAGGCGTTCGGTTGTACTTCAGCTCACGGCGCGTTGCGCGACACCCCTCAGCACGTCGCGTCGATCGGTGCCCGGCCGGCCCATGACCCAGCTCGACCCGGCTAGCGACTTCGCGTGCTCCTTGACGGGTGCCAGCAACCGTGACACCTCGCGGTACGACCCCACTGACCCCGGTGCACAGATAAGGGTCGCAAGAGAGAGGGTGATGTGTCGTCCTTCTGCCGTGTACGGCTTGTCCAGCAAACGAGCACTCAGCGGCACCGTTTCGTCCAGCCCGGCGAGAATCAGGAAGTCGTCACCACCGACGTGGCCGACCTGCACACCCTGGAACACGTGCGCGAGGTCCGCCAGGTCGTGCCCTATCTCGCGGATCAGGTCGTCGCCTGCCGCGAACCCGACCGTGTCGTTCACCAGCTTGAAGCTGTCGACGTCCAGCCAGGACACCGCGAAGATCTCGCCGAGCCCGATGCGCCGGTCGACCTCCGTGGAGATCGCGTCGCTGCCGGGGAGCCTCGTGAGCGGGCTCAGCGCGGCCGCCTGCTCGACCTTCAGCTCGGCGACGCCGCGCACGACGTCCGCCACGCGCACGACGCCCATGCACCGCTCGTTGTGGTCCACGACGATGAGGTCGTCGTTGGTGCGCTCACGGTTCGCGCTCGCCACCACGTCGAGGAGGTCGAGCGCCGACGACTCGGTGCCGATGATGTGAGGCTTGTCCGCGAGCCGTGCGGCTTCCCGTTTGGCGTGCAGAGCGTGTCCGTACGGCCCGGTGACCGCGAGCAGGAACCTGTTGCGGTCCACGGACCACTTGGGGCGGCCCTCGTCGTCCACCAGCACCACGCCGGTGACCGACGGCTGGCCCGCCAGGACCTCGCGCACCTCTTCGCTGGTGGCGTGTTCGGGCAACGTCGTGGCGGGGTGCAGGAAGGCGGTGATCCGGGGACCAGTGTTGTGGCGGCGGATCTCCCCGGTCTCCGTGACGGCCTCGGGGGCGATGCGGGCGTTCACAGCCGGTCTTCGCTGCGGAGGTGCGAGCAGCTTGCCCTGCGCGTACCCCACTCCCAGCTTGCGCAGGTACGTCAGTTCCGCGTCGGTCTCCACGCCCTCGGCCACGACCTGACCGCCCGTGTACTCGCCGAGGTGCACCAACGACTTGACGAGCGCGCCGCGCGCTGCGTCGCCGGGCAACGTGCGGACGATCTCGCGGTCGAGCTTCACGTAGTCCGGCGCTGCGCTGGTCAGCAGGCTGAGCGGCACGTCGCCCTCGCCCACGCAGTCGAGCGCGATCCGGAAGCCGTTGTTCCGCAGCGTCTGCATCCCACGCGCGAGACGGGCGCGGTTAGCGCGTGAGTACGGCTCGCCGATCTCGATCACGATGCTGTCGGGGGAGCGGCCGGCGTCCCTGAGCGCGCCGTAGAGCGGGCTCATGATCTCCGGCTTGTCCGCGACGGTGATCGCGAGCAGGTTCACGTGCAACGGCAGCATCAGGTCGAAGTCGGCCGCGGAGCGGATGGCGCGGCAGGCGAGTCCGACGTCGGCGTTCGCCAGCAGTCCGGCCTGGAAGGCGGCCTGGAGGAGATCCTGCACGCTGCCGTCGTGCGGCCGGGCCAGAGCCTCCACCGCGACGACGCCCCCGGTGTTCAGGTTGAACAGCGGCTGGAAGGCGAACCTGACGTCATCCAGCAATGCGGGCACGTCTCAGATCGTGCCGGTGCGATTGACCTGCACCAAGGGCGTTCACCAGGTGTTCATCATCTTGGCGCGAAGGCGCCACGGTGCCGCTCGGAACAGTTTCGCCATCGCGGCCGTCGTACCGCGTACGTCCTCGCGGCCGGAGAGGTAGGCGCGTTGCAGGTCCGGGTCGAGCCGGAAGAACAGCTCGAAGAAGTCCCTGGTCTGTTCCGCGTCCATGCGCAGCAGCGCTGCCAGCCCGAATCGCCTCAGCGCATGCACTGTCCGGGCTTTTCGCGACCAGATGACGTGTTCTGGGTTCTCGCCGGCCTTGATGGCCTGGGCGACTTTCGGGGCGAGTTGCAGCGAAGTGGCGACGCTGTAGCCCGTGGCCGGGTGGATGAACCCTGCTGCTGCGCCGAACGCGTTGGGCGCTCGTGGTGCGTCAAGGGGGAAGCGGACGCGCTCCTCTTGCGAGCCTGGTTCCAGCCGTGAGTGGAGCCTTCTTCTGAGCTCGCTGAGTGGCATGCCTGGGCGCCTTGCCAGGCAGGTCTCTTCCACGAGCGTCCGGTTGTCGCCTAGCGGGACCGTGTAGAGGAACGTGTCGCCGTTGCGCCAGTCCATCAGCGTCGTATCGGTGTTGTCCGACTCGATGACCGTGCCCACGGCCGTTTGCTCGGCACGGCCCTTGCGTGCGCCTGTGGCGTTGAAGGTGTAGCGCGCCTCTGTTGGTGCCTTGAGGATCTCTACTTGTTCCGGCAGTTGGTGTAGTTGGGCGTTGTCGAGGACGACGTAGGTGCGCGGGATCAGGTGTTCTTCGCGCGCGTAAGCCCTCACGGTCGTGCTTCGTGTCTTGGTGGATGTGTGGGGCGGGAGTTCGTCGGCCCACGCGCCATAGGTCGCCGTGTAGATGCGGTGGGGGTGGCGGTCGACGATCGCCGTGTGGAGTCCTTCGTGTGCGCACGCGCGGGCGAGCGCACGGCCTGCCGGGCCACCGCCGATCACGAGCACGTCGTACACGGGGTCCATGATTGACGTTGTGGCCAAGACCTACCGCTCGACCCTCATCCGCCGCGTCGGCAACGTCGTCATCGGTGGCGCCGTCAAGCTCGGCATCGCGCCCTCTCACTACGTGCTGCTGTCCATCCGCGGACGCCACAGTGGTGCGGAGCGGACGATCCCCATCCGTCTGATGCGCTTCGACGACCAGGAGTGGTTCGTCGCGCCGTACGGGGTCCGCGACTGGGTGCGCAACGCACGGGCGGCCGGCTCGGCGGTCGTGCGAAGGGGACGTAGGTCACGTCAGGTTCGTTTGACGGAGGTTTCCGCGGCCGTTGCGGCGCCCGTACTGGCGGCTTATGTCGTGAAGGAGCCCGTGACTAGGTCTTTCTTCGACGCACGCGTCGGCGACCCGGTCTCGGCGTTCGAGGCCGAGGCTTCGCGCCATCCGGTCTTCCAGGTCGAGAACACGCAGGTCAACGGTGGTGCAGAGGCCTAAGTGACCCCCCGATTTGGAGATCGAAACACCCCCATGTAATGTTCTCCAAGTCAGAGCGACACGGGCCGGAAAACAAGCCGGAACGAGCCTGGCAACACAAGCCCCGGAAGTAATCAGCCGAAAAGCTGACGTAACTGCGGTGAGCGCGTGTTCTTTG
>NZ_JYJG01000168.1 GCF_000955955.1 Lentzea aerocolonigenes | reverse complement strand
TCCCCAGGCCGGAACCGAGAGCAGGATCTGGCGTGAGGTCGTGCGGCTGGGCCAGGACCTCGACGTACTCAGCCCCATCCGCGGCAGCCGCGTGGTGTCGGACGTGGCGATGCTGTGGGACTGGCAGTCCTGGTGGGCACAACGGCTCGAGTGGCGGCCGAGTGTCGACCTCGATGCCCGCGAGCGAGCGGAAGCCTGGTACGCCGCGGCATACGATCAGCACCTCACGGTGGACTTCGCCCACCCGGAGGCCGACCTGAGTGACTATCCGCTGGTCATCGTGCCGGCGTTGTACGTGATGACGGACGCCGCCGGAGCCAATCTCCGCCGCTACGTGGAGGACGGCGGCACCGTGGTCGTGTCCTGCTTCTCAGGAATCGTGGACGAAAGCGACACCATCCACCCCGGCCCTCACCCCGGCGCGCTGCGCGATGTGCTGGGCCTGACGGTCGAGGAGTTCACACCACTGCCCGCGGGTCACCGGGTGCGACTGGACAACGACACGACGGGCACCGTGTGGTCCGAAGTCGTGACTCTCCAAGGCGCCGAACAGGTTTGGTCCTATCTGGACGGTCCGGCGGCAGGACTGCCCGCTGTCACCCGGCACACCTACGGATGCGGCAGTGCCTGGTACGTCTCCACCTGCCTGGCCGAGGACGGCCTCGACGTCGTGCTGCGCGCCGCGATCGCACCCACCACGCTCGTCCCACGCGACCTGCCCCGCGATGTCGAGGTGGTCGAACGCGCCGGAACGGAGGGGCGATACTTGTTCGCCATCAACCACACCGATGACAGCGCCGCGATCCACGTCGGCGAGGCCGGTCGAGAGTTGCTCACGGGTGATGACGTCATTGACAGTCTCCACGTGCCCGCGGGCGGAGTCCGTGTCGTGTTCCGATCGTGGTGAGTCAGGCGATCCGGTGCAGGTCGCCGGAACAGATGGTGCCGTGCAGTGGCTCGCCCCCGACGAACCGCGCGACCTCGGCCACGGTGAACTCGCCCAAGCGGCACAGCTCGTGTCCCTGTGATCCGGCCAGATGCGGGGTGACGAGTACGTTCGGCGGCCGCAGCAGCGGGTGGCCGGGCGGCAGCGGGCCGGGATCGGTCACGTCGAGCACGGCGTCGAGGCGCCCGGTCGCGCAGCGGCGGGGGAGAGCGGCGGTGTCCACCAGGGATCCGCGCGCGGTGTTGATGAGCGTCGCGCCGTCCTGGAGCAGGGCGAGTCGCCGGGCGTCGAGCAGGTGGTGGGTCTCCGGCAGTGCCGGCGC
>NZ_JYJG01000167.1 GCF_000955955.1 Lentzea aerocolonigenes | reverse complement strand
GGTGGTGGGTCTCCGGCAGTGCCGGCGCGTGGACGGAGACCAGTTCGCTGCGTCAGCACAGTTCGTCCGTGCCGACCAGCTCCGCGCCGAGTGCACGGGCTTCCTGGGTGGTGACGTATGGATCGGCGAGGAGGAGCTGGACGTTGTGCGCGCGCAGCCGATCCAGCACGAAGCGGCCTGTCCGCGAGGCGCCGATGATCCCGATAGTGCGGCCGAAGAGCCCGGTGCCGGCACCCGAACGCCAGTCACCTGCCGTGCGGTCGTGTGCGTACCAGTCGGCTCGGATGAACACGTGTTTTGCCGCGAAGACGATGGCGGACACCGTGTACTCGGCGACCGGCACCGCGTTCGCCTGTGCGGCCGACGAGACCGTGACGCCGTGGGCGAAGACCGCGGGGTCGACATGTCCTTTCACCGACCCGGCCGCGTGGATCTCGCCCTGCAGCGCAACGGCCGTACGTTCCTCACCTACTCCGCCAGCTACTGCGGCACGGCGGACTACAAGCTGGGCATGCTGGAGTACCGCGGCGGCAATCCGCTCGCGGCGTCGTCCTGGACGAAGATCCCCAGCCCGATCTTCCAGCGCAGCAACGCCAACGGCGTCCACGGTCCCGGCCACCACTCGTTCTTCACCTCACCCGACGGCACCGAGACCTGGATCGCCTGCCACGCCAACTCATCGGCGTCCCAGGGCACGACCCGGACCACGCGCGGGCAGAAGATCTCCTGGAACGCCGACGGGCCCCCGAACCTCGGCGTTCCGGTCCCCACTTCGAAGGTCCTCGCCAGTCCCTCAGACGAGACCAGCGGCGCCGGCACCTGAGTCCGTCGACAGGCCCAAATCAGCACAACCCTCACGAGATCGGACAACCAGATGTCACCGACACGTACCCGCAGACTCTCAGCACCCCACACCCGTTCCTGTCTC
>NZ_JYJG01000166.1 GCF_000955955.1 Lentzea aerocolonigenes | reverse complement strand
CCCCACACCCGTTCCCTGCGCCGCACTCTGGTCAGCGTTCTCAGCACGTTGGTCCTACTGCCGGTGGCCGCGCTGACAGGCGCATCACCGGCCAGCGCGGACACCTCCCAGTTCAGAGGCGTGAACTGGGCCATGCGTGGCGACAACTTCGTCACAGGTCCGCTCGTCCTCGACGGGTTGAACCAGTCGGACAGCTACTCGACCGTCCGAGCCAAGGCGGACGCCGTCTACGACGGGTTCAAGAACCAACTCGGCGTCAACACCGTGCGGTTGCCCGTCAACACCCACACCGTCGGTACGTCGTGGTGGAACGCTTACCGCGGCACGATCGACGCCGCTACCGCCAAAGGTTTCAAGGTCATCCTGGCCTACTGGGAGGATGGTGCCGCGTCCGGCGGCCGGATCACCAACTTGAACGCCTTCAACTCGATGTGGAACACCGTCACTGCCCAGTACGGCTCCAACAGCCTGGTCTACTTCGAGCCGATGAACGAACCCCACGGCTACAGCGCCTCCCAGTGGATCAACCTCGCCGCCTCGTGGATCAGCGCCCGCCCGTCGATTCCGAAGGGTCGAATCCTGGTGGGCGGCACCGGTTACAGCCAGGACGTCAGGCCGGTCTGTGCCGACACACGTCTCGACGGGACGCTCCTGTCCTATCACCACTACGCCTTCTTCTACGGCGAGATGGACTACAACGGCTGGGTCCAGAGTTTCCGGCAGCGACTGGGCAACTGTGCCTCGCGCTCGGTCCTGACCGAGTTCGGCGCTCCGATGGACACCGGCCTGAACTACAACAACGCGAACAGCTCCAACAACTTCGTCCGGTACCTCCGCGCGGACACCGACTCCTTGCGGGCACTCAACATGGGCGCGGTCTACTGGCCCGCGCTCGGCGGCAAGATCACTGCCGGACAGAGTTACGACTGGTACTCCATGTTCGCGCTCCACGGCAGCGGCACCAACCTGAGCGTGAGCGTCCGCAACTCCACTGGCGCTGACCGGCTCAGGCACGGCTGGGGCGCTGACGGCCCGCAGCCGGTGCAGCGTTACCAGGCAGAATCCGCTCCTGCGGTGTGCGATGGCACGATCGATTCGAATCACACGGGTTATTCGGGCAGCGGGTTCTGCAACAGCGACAACGCCGTCGGCGCGGCAGTGCGGTTCACGGTGACCCCGGCGGCGGCTGGTACGGCGACGGTGGGGATCCGGTTCGCCAACGGCACGGATGCGCGGCCGGCGAACGTCATCGTCAACGGGACCACAGTGGCCACCGTGTCGTTCGAGCCCACCGGCTCATGGTCGGCATGGTCGACGAAGTCCTTGCCGGTGTCGCTCGACAACGGCAGCAACACCATTCGGATCGACTCGGCCACGGCAGCCGGACTGCCCAACATCGACTATCTCGACATCGGAGCTGCCGCTGCCTGACATCCCGTGCCATTCGGTGGTGCGCGCCGGCCCGGCGGGACGGACACCACAGTGATCGGTTCCCAGTGAACGAAAGCGCACTTCATCGCTCGTAGACCTGCTTGAAGGCGTCAGGACACGCGGGGACGGACCGAGTCGCGGATCACCAGGTGTGTCCCGAGA
>NZ_JYJG01000165.1 GCF_000955955.1 Lentzea aerocolonigenes | reverse complement strand
GCCCGATCTCCTCGTGCGGCAGGTGCACGGTGGTCAGGTTGAGATCGAGCGAGGGCTGCAGATCGTCGAATCCCACCACCGACACGTCGTCGGGCATCTGGAGCGCGTGCTCGGGGTCGTGCGGCACGCGGTGCGCGGCCAGCGCCTGGCGGTACCCGGCCAGGGCAACGCCATGTTCAAGCTCGACGCAAGTACCACCACGCGGCGTCGGACCTGCACGGCTGGAACACCTCGGTCAACTACGTCAACGAGTCGACCAGCAGCAACGTCCAGGGCTCCTACAGCAGCGAGTACGTCCTTGCCGGCACCGAGATGGACTACAGCCGCTGTCTCTTATACACATCTCTG
>NZ_JYJG01000164.1 GCF_000955955.1 Lentzea aerocolonigenes | reverse complement strand
GTCAAGGCACCAAGCAGAACACGGTGATCTACGCCGGCGACCGCTGGGCCGACTTCGCCTGGAACGGCATCGGGCACAACCAGTGGGTGCCGATCACCAAGACCGATGCGCGGCCGAGGTTCCACTCGGTGAGTCAGTGGCAGTTCAACGTCACGACCGGCGAATGGCGCGTCGGGCCGGCGAACCACTACATCCTCAACCCGGACATCCAGGCCGACCGCATCATCGTCTCCAGCGTACGGGGATGGCGGAACCTCGGCGGTTCGGTGACCAACGTCAACGGTGGCGTCAACGGGTCTCGCTTCGCCCTCCAGGTGAGCAACAGCGGCGGCGCGGAGCAGCGGATCGAGTCGGTGCCCGCAGGCACCTACACCCTGGCCCTGCACGCTCGGGGCAGTGCCGGCCAGGTCGTGATCACCGGCGCCAACGGCAGCCAACGCACCCTGAGCACCCCGTCGTCGGGAGGCTGGGCCAAGCGCGAGCTCACCGGCATCGTGCTACCCAGCGGGGGCGCCACCATCACCGTGCGGGCGTCGGGTTCGGGCGGTGTCGTCGTCGACCAGCTCTCACTGGTCAAGACCTCACCGCAACCAGGGCAGCATCAGCGGGCGGAGACCGCGTCAGCGATGTGATCGCCGACCTCCATCACGGCCCATCGGCGCCGGGTTGGAGGTCGGATCGCGTAACGGCACCGATCTGGCCATCCACCACTGGCCGCTCGCGCGGTCGAGTTGATCGTCCGTGCAGCGGTGTACACCGCAGACCATGCGAACTCCAGAGGATCGGCAGGGTGATTCCCGTTCGAAACAGTGACCGCGAAGACGGATTGGCCGGCCGAGACCCTCGTCCTCGCCCGGCCAATTCCTGTTGTCAGTGTTCGCTGTTCTGCTGCTAGCCGGCGACGGCACCCATGATTGCGTTGATGATGCCCTGCTGCGTCACCGTGCGTGCCCTTCGGTCGAACAGTCCGAACCCGTACTGGCCGTTGTGTCCGTTGTCCCAGTAGATCGAGGCTGCGCCGTACTTCTTCGAAGTGGCTACGACGGCACGTGCGAAGTCCGCGCGGTACCTGTTGTTCGACGAGTCGAACGACGACTTGTCGATCGAGCCGTATTCACCGACGACCACCGGGTAGCCCTTCGAGACGAAGACGTCGCGCATCAGCTTCAGCTGCGAGTCCAGGTAGTCCTCCTGGCCCCAGGTGGACTTCTTCGAGGGGTTGGTCGATCCTCGTCCCCACTGAGTGATCTGGCCGTTTTCCTCTCCAGCGAAGTCCCACGGCGCGTAGTAGTGCACGGAGATCATGATGCGCTTCTCGTTGCTGGGGATCGAGGGGGACCGGTACTGGTCGCTCGGGAGCACGAAGCCGTAGTTCCCCGCGGTGTAGTCGATGTTCGTGTTCCAGCCGGGCACGAGCAACCAGCGCGAGCCGTTGTTCCCGCCGGCTCGCCGTACGGTGTCCACGAAGATCTGGTTGTAGCTGTTGATGTTCGAGTAGCACGGCTGGGTCGGCCGGCCGTACTGCCCGTCGAAGTTCTCGTTCATCGACTCCAGGATCAGGCGCTGGTCGTAGTTCTGGAACCTCTGCGCGATCTGCTGCCAGGCCCTCTGGTACTTCGTCCTGATCGTCGACTGTGAGGACGAGTCGCAGATCAGCCAGGAGCCGGCGAAGTTCTTGTACCCGTCGCCGTGCATGTTGATCAGCACGTACATGCCGCGGTTGTACGCGTAGTTGACGACGGCTTGGATCCTGTCCAGCCAGGAGGAATTGATCGTGTAGTTCGGCCCGGGACCTATGTTCCTCAGGTAGGAGACTGGGATTCGGATCGTTTTGAACCCGGCGGCCCTCACCTTGTCGATGAGAGCCTGAGTGATGACCGGCTGACCCCATGCTGTCTCGTTTGGAGTTCCGTCGAGGGTGCTTTCCAGCTGGTTGCCCAGGTTCCATCCCGCGCCCATGTCGGCAACGATCTGTGAAGCGTTCAGCTGGTTCATGACGTCGGCTGACGCAGGACTCGTCAGGCCGGATGCAGACGCGGCAATCGTCAGCACGGTTGCGAGGAAGCAGGCCCTGAGCCTTCTAACTTTTGAACCCATAAGTTTCTCTTTTCCGGTCTCAAGGGTGCCGTGGCCAGGTAGGTCCGTCTGCCGCATCTGCAGAGTAGGGAAAGTGAATTCCAACATGGCAGGGCCGATCTGTGCAGTCAATCCTTTCCCTGTGGCAAATTGTCGAACGGCGGCCGAATTCGACGATATTCGATTCGAAACGGCGAGTTCGAGCGGTGTCGCCGACAATGATCGGGGTTGTGCGGTTCACCGTCCGGGCACTGTCGCGGCGCCGTGTGGTGGAAACCGTGCTCTCGGAATTCGGACGGTATTGCGAGAGCGTGGCCTTCTCGCCAGACCGGAACGCGCTCTGGGCGGCCACCGGGTGTACCTCGGCGTGGAAGCCGTTCTGCCACCGGGCTGGCAACTCGGTAAGTGGCGGTGCGGTCGCAAGTGGGAGCCATTCGTCTCGCGCCGGTGAGGCATGGTGGTCAGTGCTCTCCGGCGTGCAGCAGCCCGATGGTCGTGCCGACGCGCGGAGAGTCGGCGACAAGAACCTCGGTCACGCCGACGTCGCGCATCGCGCGAGTACGGTGCTGGCCGTTGACGGACCACACTTCCCCGTCGTTCTCACCGATCACGATCGGGTCGCCGAGCAGGCTGTACAACGCCGCCATGGTCCATCCGGTGACTCCCTCGGCGCGCGCCGCGTCGAGAACGACGTAGCGCAACTCCTCGTCGACGCTCAGCCCGGTGACCTTCGCACCGCTGATCAACCGGGTGACGGTGTCGATGACGGTCGACCAGTCGCCGCGGTGATACCAACAGCAGCTCATGCTGGTGGGGGCCTTCGCACGGCCACGCAGCCGCTCCCACCACGAGGCGTTGGCGGCATCGGCAGCAGACGACATGCACGTTTCGCGGAACGGCGTCTTCAGCGGCACGCGGCTGATCGGCACCAGCGCGTAGTCGATGTCCGCGGACGTGGCCTCAGGATCTGGCTGGTGGACGACGTGGCCGCGCTGATCGTCGACCGGGCCACCGACGAGGGCCTCGACGTCGTCGTGGCTCAGGAAGGTCCATTTTGGATCCGAAAGGCTGTGCTGAGGGTGAACCTGGAAAGTGATCCTCTGTCAGGAGCTGAGCATGCCGTTGTCCTGGCTCGGATACGTCGGCAGCGATGATCCGCTGGACTGACACCGGCGGAAGCGCCTCGTCCGCGAAATGATCGCGCCACGCTTGGCTCACGATCAACTCGCAGCCGTTGGTCAGCGACATCCCTTGGCCGCCGTCCGTGCTCTGGATGGCGACAGCGAGCAGCGGGAGGCCGTGGCGGCTGACGAACGCTCCTGGCTGGATGACCATGCGCAGCCTGAGCCAGATCATCACCTACGACGCCTTCCGCAAGCCACCCCGCACGACAAGCGCCTCACCGGTCTCATCGGAGAGCTCTCCATCCGCAGTGAGGACTTCCGCACCCGCTGGGCCGCCACGACGTCGGCACACACCGCACTGGCGGCAGAACACTCCACCACTGCGACGTCGGCGAACTCGTCCTCGGATTCGAGCAGCTCACCCTCGAGTCCACCCCGTCGCTCGTGCTGTCCACCTACATCGCGGCACCCTCCTCCCCGACCGTCGAGCGGCTCCAACTGTTGGCGGCGTGGACAGCGACGGACATGACCACGAAGCGCTGAGGAGCCAGTTAGAGGTGCAGGGCGTGGGTACGAGGTCTGCCGATTCGGTGGATTCGAGCTGGGGCAGCCAGACGCGCCAGAGATGCTGTGTGCCTTCTTCGACGATCTGTTGGACTCCTTGCAAGTTGCCTGATCCGACTTTGTGTCAGGCGGATCGCGGCACTCGCGCTCGTATTTCATGGTGTGGTCGCGTCCGTGCAGTGCGAGCTCGTCCATGACGCGGCGAGTGTCGTCGCCTTCGTTCCTGACGATTGATCAAGTCCACTGCTGGCTGGTTTGTGCTCGTTGCTCAGCTTCGTCCGCGAGGTGATGGACTGAATCAGCTTGGGGCGTGTCCGCCCGACGCTGGACCAATCCACGACTTTAACCGTCCAATATGGATGGACGGCACTGTCCTTTGTAGACCTCCTGGGGGAGACTGGGGACATTTGACGTCGAGACCCAATGAGGCTCTATGGGGTCTGACCAGGCAAAACATGCTGATGGGGCCGCCTTCGGAAGATGTCCCGAGAACGGCCCCATCGTGGCCTGTCAGGTCTGGTCAGTCCACCACTTC
>NZ_JYJG01000163.1 GCF_000955955.1 Lentzea aerocolonigenes | reverse complement strand
GCTCGATCCCGGTCCGGTAGTTCTTGGTCCAGTAGGAAATGCCCAGCTCACGGTCGTATTCGGCGAGCTGGTGCACCCACCGCTTGCCCACGTACGGCACGTCGCACACGATGCGAGGAGTCGCATACCCAGGCAGGTAGCCCATGATCGCGTGCTGAAGTTCTTGCGCCTCCCACACGGACACCCTCCAGTGCTCCGCGTTGGGGATCATGTCGCACATGTAGAAGTAGTACGGCAGGATGTTCGCTTCCCCTTGCAGCGCAAAGCAGAGGTCGAGCAGGTCGTCCGGCGTCGCGTTGACGCCCTTCATCAGAACGCCCTGGTTGCGCACGTCCCGGACGCCGACCTCGAGCGCCGTGCGGGCGGCCTCGGCCACGAGAGGTGTCACGGACTGGGCGTGGTTCACGTGGGTGTGGATGGCGAGGTTCACGCCGCGGCGGGAGGCGGTGCGGGCCACGCGCTCCAGGCCCTCGACGACGCGCGGCTGGATCCAGTGCTGGGGGAGACCGGCCAGGGCCTTGGTAGCCAGGCGGATGTCGCGGACCGTCTCGATGTCCAGCAGGCGCATCAGGAACGACTCGAGCTGCGGCCAGGGGACGTTGGCCACGTCGCCGCCGGAGACGACGACGTCGCGGACGCCAGGGGTCTTCTTCAGGTACTCGATCATCTGGTCCTGGCGGTCCACCGGCTTCAGCGACAGCTTGTGCTTGTCGATCAGCGGGGTCGAGTTGCCGACCAGGTCCATGCGGGTGCAGTGGCCGCAGTACTGCGGGCAGGTCGAGACCATCTCGGCCAGGACCTTCGTGGGGTAGCGGTGGGTCAGACCCTCGACGACCCACATCTCGGCCTCGTGCAGCGAGTCGCGCTGGGAGTGCGGGTGGGACGGCCAGCGGGGGTCGCGGTCGGAGCGGACCGGGAGCATATAGCGGCGGACCGGGTCGGCCAGGAAGGCGTCGGTGAAGTCGGCCGGTGCTGCGTCCACCGCCATGGTGTTGAGCATCTGGGGCGGGATCAGCATCGACATGGTCGCGAAGTTCTCCTGGTCCGCGGCCAGGTCGTCGTAGAACTTCTCGTTCAGCAGGTCGCCGGTGACCTTGCGGAGCTGTTTGACGTTCTTCACGCAGTTCACGCGCTGCCACTGGGCGTCACGCCACTGCGCCTCGGTCACGTGGGACCAGCCCGGGAAGCGCCGCCAGTCGGGTTCGACCAGCTCGCGGCGCTCGTAGGTGTACGGCTGGCGGTCCAGCCGCTCCAGCGCCGTGGGGGCGTCGTGCAGCGCAGTCATCCGTACTCCTCAGCGTCGAGGTCGCGTAAAGATATCCTGTCATATCGCTAGCGCGCCGTAAATATTTCAGCTCAAGCGCTGGTGGAGGGCGGGCCGGGAGCAAACTCGGGCGGTCGTGCGTTGACCAGGCATGCCTGTTTTCGCGCTGGTGCTGCTCGGGGTGTTCGCCGAGATCGCGGTCATGATCGCCGTTGGCAACGCCATCGGCGGGCTGTGGATGATCGCGCTCCTCCTGGTCGGCACCCTGGTCGGCCTGCAGCTCGTGCGCAGGCAGGGTGCGCAGACGATGGCCGCGTTCAGCGAGGCCGTGTGGAAGCGTCAGCAGCCGCATCAGGAGATGGCCGACGGCGTGCTCATCGCGGCGGCCGGGGCGTTGATCATGGTGCCGGGGTTCATCAGCGACGTGGCGGCGTTGTTCCTGCTGTTCCCGCCCACGCGCAAGATCGTCAGCCGGCGGATCGCGCGCAAGGCCGAGGCGGCGGCGCTCAAGTTCGAGCACGAGCGGCGGTTCGGGGCCGGTCAGGTCGTCGAGGGTGAAGTTGTCGACGTCGAACCGGTGATCATCACGGATCGGCGCGAGCTGACGTGATCCGCGCGTACCGGCCCGCTGACCTGGACGCGCTCTACGACATCTGCCTCGACACCGGCAACGGTGGCAAGGGCGCGCGCCATCTGTTCGATGACCCGCGTCTGCTCGGTCACGCCTACGTCGGGCCGTATGTGGCGTTCGAGCCTGATCTCGCGTTCGTCGTCGAGGACGACGAAGGCGTGTGCGGCTACGCGATCGCGGCGTCCGACAGCGAGGCGTTCGAAGATCGCTGTGACCGGGACTGGTGGCCTGACCTGCGGGTGAGATATCCGCTCAGGCCAGACGCGAACCGCGTCGTGCAGCACATCCACCACCCGGCGAAGGTCGATCCGACGCTGGTCAAGGACTATCCGGCGCACATGCACGCGAACCTCCTGCCGCGCGCGAAGGGCAAGGGGTTCGGCGGGAAGCTCGTGCGGACCGTGCTCGAACGTCTGGAGAAGGGCGTTCACGTGCACGTGCGGCACCACAACACACACGGCATCGGATTCTGGGAACACCTCGGCTTCCGCGTGATCGACTCGGCTGACAAGCTCGTCCTGGGGTTGCGCCTCTGACCCCGTTGAGGGGGGAGCGGATGGACGCTGATCGGCATTTTCGGGCCACGCGACAAGAACAGGCCGAGAACCAGCGCGAAGATGTGTATAAGAGACA
>NZ_JYJG01000162.1 GCF_000955955.1 Lentzea aerocolonigenes | reverse complement strand
GGCCGAGAACCAGCGCGAGCGCCCCGAACAGCGCCGCGAGCGCCCCGGAACGTCCCGGAACGTCGCGGAACGTCCCGGAACGTCAGGCGAGCAGATCTTTGAGCAGCAGCTCGAAGTCGAGGGCCTCACGCCCGGCCGGCACCACGGCGTAGGTCGAGTCCAGGAACCGGCCCAGCTCGTCCGCCGACAGGTGGAACACGGCGTGCGAGTCCTCGGTGAAGAGCTCGAGCACGAGCACGTCCCCGTGGTCCGGCCGCAGCCGCACGTCACCGATGCCCGCGGGCGACAGCAGCCCGTCCGACAGCAGCTCGCGCCCGCACACCCAGGTCGACTCCTGGTCCCTCGTCTGGAACCGCATGGTGACCGCGTGCGGATCGTCCGAGCGGTACTGGAGGTCGACGTTCATCGGCTCGACCGTGCCGTCCGGCCTGATGAACTCGACGACGGTGGCAGTGCCGATCCGGGTCTCGTTGAACATCGCCGTTCCTCCTCCGCGAGGGTGCTGCCATCCACACGGACGCTGTTCGGGATCGGTTCAACGGTTCCCCGAAAAAAAGTTCGGGCTACGTGCAGGGGCCGGCGCCGACGGACTGGTCCGAGCACCAGCCGGGGTTCTGAGCAGGCGCTTCCTGGGTTGCGAACGGGGTGAGAGCGAACGCGAGAGCCGCCAGTGCGGCGATGAGGATCTTCATGACTCGTGCACGCCCGAGCCGCGACAAAGGTTGCCTTGATCTCCGTGCGGGGTACCTGAAGTCGCATGACCGTTTACGGCATCCACGCGTCACATGAGCAGATCCACCCCACCGCCCTGCTCACGGCCGTGCAACGAGCCGAACAGGCCGGCTTCACAGCCGCGATGAGCTCCGACCACTTCTCCCCGTGGAGCTCCAGACAGGGCCACTCGGGGTTCGCCTGGTCCTGGCTCGGCGCCGCACTGCAGGCCACGAACCTCCCGTTCGGCGTGGTCACCGCCCCGGGCCAGCGCTACCACCCGGCCATCACGGCCCAGGCGATCGGCACCCTCGCCGCGATGTACCCAGGCCGGTTCTGGGCCGCCCTCGGCACCGGCGAGGCCAGCAACGAGCACATCACCGGCGACGGCTGGCCGCGCAAGGACCTCCGCAACGCCAGACTCCGGGAGTGCGTGGACGTCATCCGTGCGCTCCTCGACGGCGAGGAGGTCAGCCACGACGGCCTCATCCGCGTCGACCGCGCGAAACTCTGGACGCTGCCCGACGAGCCGCCACAGCTCATCGGTGCCGCCGTCAGCCCCGAGACCGCGCGTTGGTGCGCCGAGTGGGCCGACGGGTTGATCACGGTCAACGCCCCACCCGAGCGGCTGCGGGAACTGGCCGGCGCCTACCGGGACGCGGGCGGCCGCGGCAAGCTCCACCTGCAGGTGCACCTCAGCTGGGCGGAAGACGACGACACCGCGCTCAAGATCGCGCACGAGCAGTGGCGCACCAACGTGTTCAAACCACCGGTCTGCTGGGACCTGGAACTGGCCGAGCACTTCGACGTGGTCGCGGAGCACGTCACGCCGGAAGAGGTCGCACAGGTCGTCAACGTGTCGTCAGACCTCAAGTGGCACCTCGAGCAGCTGCACAACTACAGCGAGCTCGGATTCGAGGAGATCTACCTGCACCACGTCGGCCAGGACCTGATTCCGTTCATCGACGCATTCGTTGAGGTGACCCGATGATCCGCACGTCAGACGTCTGGTGGAAGAACGCCGTTCTCTACTGCCTCGACGTGGAGACCTTCTCCGACAACGGTTTCAAAGGCGCCACCGAACGCATCGACCACCTCCACGCACTAGGGGTCACGTGTGTGTGGCTGATGCCGTTCTATCCCACGCCCGAACGCGACGACGGCTACGACATCACGGATTTCTACGGCGTGGACCCGCGCCTCGGGTCATTGGGTGACTTCGTGGAGTTCGTTCGCGCGGCACGCGACCGGGGCATGCGCGTCATCGCGGACCTCGTCGTCAACCACACCTCGGACCAGCACCCGTGGTTCCACGACCCCGAGAAGCGCGACTGGTACGTCTGGGCCGACGAGCCCCAGACCGACGGCCCGCAGGGGATCACGTTCCCGGACAAGGAGAACAGCCTCTGGCAGTACTCCGAAGAGGTCGGCAAGTACTACCTGCACCGCTTCTACAAGCACCAGCCCGACCTGAACGTCTCGAACCCGGAGGTCCGCGACGAGATCGCCCGGATCATGGGCTTCTGGATGGAACTGGGCCTGAGCGGCTTCCGCGTCGACGCCGTCCCGTTCCTGCTGGAGCACAACGACCCCACGGACGCCCTCTCGCTGCCCGACCCGCACGACTACCTCACCGACCTGCGCGCGTTCCTCAACCGCCGCAACGGCGAGGGCGTGCTGCTGGGCGAGGTGAACCTGCCGTACAAGGACACGATGGCCTACTACGGCCAGGGCGTCGGCGACGAGCTGACGATGTGCTTCGACTTCGTGGGCATGCAGGCGATGTACCTGGCGTTGGCGCGGCAGTCGAGCGGACCGCTGGTCAAGGCGTTGCAGGAACGCCCGCAGCCGCCGCGCGACGGACACTGGGCGACGTTCGTCCGCAACCACGACGAACTGACCCTCGACAAACTGCCGGAGGACGAACGCCAGGAGGTCTTCGACGCGTTCGGCCCGGACCCGTCGATGCAGCTCTACGGCCGCGGTCTGCGCCGACGGCTGCCGGGCATGCTGAAGGACGACCAGCGCCGCATCCGCATGGTCTACAGCCTGCTGTTCACGCTGCCGGGCACGCCGGTGCTGTTCTACGGAGAAGAAATCGGTCTGAAGGAAGACCTGAAGCTGGAAGGCAGGCTGGCGGTGCGCGTGCCGATGGACTGGGAGGCCGCGAAGGAGCAACGCCACGACCCCGAGTCGTTGCTGACCTGGATGCGCCAGCTCATCCAGCTCTACCGGGAGTGCCCCGAACTCGCGTGGGGCGACTTCCAGGTCCTCGACGCGGGTGACCCGACCGTGTTCGCCCATCGCGCGGACTGCGACGGCGGCACCGTGATCGCCGCGCACAACCTCGCGAACAGGGAGATCACCGTGAGGATCCCGGCGGAAGGCGTGCTCACGGACCTGCTGACCGGCAAGCGGGTGAGGCCCGCGAAGAGCGGTGCCAAGGTCGATCTCGCGCCGTACGACTGCCGCTGGTTCCGCCTGCAGTAGCGAAAGGCGGTCGGCTGGCGACAAACGAGCATGCCGGTTCCCGATCAGCCGACCGCCGACGACAAGCTCGGCTTCGACCAGTTCGCGGTACCGCTGGCGACGAGGATCAGCGCAACCAACCGCGCGGGCACGCCCTGGACCATCGGCGTGTACGGCGAGTGGGGCAGCGGCAAGACCAGTTTCCTGATGATGGTCGACCAGGCGTTGCGGGCTCGCGGCATCAAGCCGATCTGGTTCAACGCCTGGAAGTACGTCCGCGAGGAGAACCTCTGGTCTGCCCTGATCGAGCGGATCATCACCGAATCGAAGCTGTCTGTGCCCTGGTACCGCCGTCCGTGGGCGCGCCTGCGGATCTGGTGGAAGTCGATCGACTTCAGGGCAGGTGCCTGGGAGGTCTGCCGCAAGACGTTCGTGCTGCTGTTCCGGGTAGCGTTACTCGCGGTGCTCATCCTGATGGCGATCAGCCTGGTGCCCGTGCCATCGAACCCCGTGGCGAACTCCCTCGCAGCGAACCCGATCTTCAGTTCACCCGTCGTCCGGGTTCTCGTCGCGTTGTTCGCGGGGCTGGGCGCCAAACCGGACGCGCTGCTCAAGCTCTTCGACATCAAGCTCGGCGCGGACCTCTCGAAGTTCCGCCGCAGCCAGGCCCACCGCGAACAGAGCGCGCTGCTCGACGACTTCAACCGGGAGTTCCGCGGCGTGCTGGACGTGGTGCACGCGTCGAAGCCGTTGGTGGTCATCATCGACGATCTCGACAGGTGCCTGCCGGAGCAGACGCTGCAGATCGTCGAGACCGTGAAGCTCGTGCTGGACGAACCCGGCTGCGTCTTCCTGCTCGCGGTCGACCGGGAGATCATCGAGCACGCGATCGCGGTGAAGTACAAGGACCTGCACGCAGGTGGACGCGAGCTGGGGGAGACCTATTTCGAGAAGGTCGTGCAGCTGCCGTACTCGCTGCCGCCTGCCGCCGAGACACGGGTGGAGGACTTCATCCGGTCGCTGTCGGACGACGTCGACGTGCACGACTGCGTGCCTGTCCTGCGCGGTAGCCCGCCCTACAACCCGCGCCGGATCAAGCGCAGCGTCCAGGCCTTTAGCCTGCTCAAGGAGTTCGCTGACGGCGTGGTGCCGCCCGTGCTCGCGAAACTCGTCGTGATCCAGGCGCAGTACCGGCAGGTGTACCGGGCAGTGGTGGACGACCACACGTTGCTCGCACGGCTGGAAGAGGCCTACCGCACACCCGCAGTGCTGGAACGGGACGAGCCGGACCTGGTGCTGGTGGAACAGGTGAAGCGGTTCTCCGAGCTGTACCCGGCGCTCAGGTCGTTGCTGTCGCTGAAGATCTCGGAGCGGGACACTTTCGTGGGCGTCGACATGGAACGCTACGTGTCGTTCGTGAAGGCCGTGTCCACGGTGGACTCGACCGCGACGGTCGCCGCTGCTTCGCGCACGGACCTGCTGCTCAGCTACGCGGCGGAGGACACAAGGTGGGGCGAGTGGGTGGCCTCCCAGCTGACTGGGCTCGGAGCGGGGGTGTCCGTGGCCGATCCGGACATCGGCGGGTTCGAGGCCCACAGCCGGATGATCCTGCTCGTGTCGCCCGCCGCTCTCACCGACGAACGCACACAGCGGTCGCTGGCGGCGGCGATCGCGGCGCGCCTCGTGGTCGTCTTCGTGATGGTGCAACGGACCGAGCTTCCGGCGTCGCTCGCCGATCAGCCGATGACCAGCCTGCTCGACCTGGACCAGGCGACGGCACGGGCCCGCCTCGCCCGCCGGCTCGACCTCCCGTTGACAGAGGTCAAGACCGCGGGCGCGTTTCCCGGCACCGGCTCGGCGATCGACAACGTTCCGGTGGCACGACTCGTCGAGGTGCCCCGTCCGGCTCTTCAGCGCCAGATCGAGAAGTGCTTCGCCACGGCAGCGGTGGGCAGGCCGACGATCTGTGCTCTGGTCGGCATCAGCGGTGGCGGCAAGACGACCCTCGCGCGCACCTACGCCGAGGCACACACCAGCGCGTACGAGGTGATCTGGATCCTCCGTGCGGACACCTTGGACGAAGACGTCGCGAGGCTGGCCAGGGCGTTGCAGGTGGCGCCGGAGCAGGCGATCCAGAGCCTCACCGCGCGCGGACGGTGGCTGCTCGTCTTCGACGGCGCCGGCAGCCCGCACACCTTGCTCGATCGGCTTCCTGGCGTTGGCGGAGGCGATGTGCTGATCACCTCGACCGATCCGGACTGGGCCGAGTACGGCACGGTGATCGAGGTGCCGGCGATGTTCGGCGACGACTCGCTCTCGCTGCTCGGGCCGGGAGATCTCGACGTCCTCCGCGACATCGCGAGGAAGCTCGGCCACCTCCCGCTCGCGCTGTCTCTCGCCGGTGCGTACATGCGCCAGACCGGGGCGTCCGCAGTCGCGTACCGAACGCTGCTCGAGGAGCGCGGAACGTCCCTTCATCCGGAGCTCAGGAACGTTCTCGGCCCGGTCGACTCCTTCGACCGAGTCACGTCCGATCTGCTGAAGGTGCTGGCGATGACCGCGTTCCCGCTCGACCGGGAGGTGGTGCTGGGGATCCTGGACGTGGACGCGCACAGCTTCGACAACGCGGTTCGCGCTCTGCACCGGGTGTCGCTGCTGTCCTCAGCGGGTCGCTGGCTCGCGGTCCATCTGGTCGTGCGAGCGCTCGTCCGGGATCTGATCCACGACAGCTTCGGCCCCGATCTGATCGATCGCACCCTGACCGCACTCCGCATGAACCCACCTGATGGCGGCGACGGTGTCCTGCCTCTGGTCGAGTTCACCACGAACGTGAAGCTCGTGGTGCGGGTCGCCGAGCGACACGACGTCGCCTTGCGGCTCTGCGCGGATCTGCTCGTTGAAACCGGGAGGCGGTGGCTCGAACGGGGCAGCGACGAACGGGACCTGGCCGAGTACGCGCTGCGGTTGCAACCGGACCACAGCGGCGCCATCAGTCTGCTGGCCGCCGTGCAACAGCGTCAGCCCGCGGAAACGGTGCTCATTTCGCTCGGCGCGGACGTGGACGGCGACCAGACGGTCGCCAAGGTGTTCTGCGTGTTGCAGGAAGGCCGCTCGGAGATGGCTGCTCCGGGAGTCGTCCACCGGTATGCCGTCTACTCACGGCGCTTCGCGCATGTGGACTGCGCGCAACACGAGGAGCGTCTGCGTTACCTCGTCTCGGGGGCCTGGCGGCCTGACTGCGCGCTGATGATCGTCGGCGCGGACGACGGTGTGACCGACCAGGGCGAGGAACAGCTGCTGGTGGCCGCCAAGGTCGGGGTGCGCGCGGTCGTATTCGCCGTCGTCGGACCCGGTCAGGACGACCTGCTCCTCGCGGACCTGGAAGAACTGGCGGCCGAGCTCGCGTTCGAGCACTCGGCTGTGGTCCGGCTCACGAGTCTGGACGACGTGCGCGGGCTGGTGCCGGTGCTGGACCACGACGTACCGGCCGTTCGCGACCGGCCGTTCTTGATGCCGGTTGCCAGGACCGACGTCGCTGCGGGTGAACCGCCGGAGTTCACCGGGCGGATCGTGCGAGGCCAGGTGAGTGTGGACGACGTCGTTGAGCTGAGAGGTCAGGGCGCCGGCGCCACCACGGTCGGGGTTTCCGCGATCAAGTTGGCCGATGAGCTGGTGACCACCGCGTTCGCGGGCGACCTGGTGCGCGTGGTGCTTCCCGCACCCAACTGGCACGAGTTCAAGCCCGTCCAGGTGGTGGCGGCGCCGGGCACGACGCGGATGTGCCAGGAGATCCAGGCGTTCCTGATGCTGCCGTTGCCTCCGGCGGACACCCAGCTGGTCCTGCGCGGGGTGCGCGTGGACGCGAAGCTTGTGGATCTCGGCTCCGCGGATGTGCCGGAAGGTGCCGCCCTGGTCGCGTTGTCGCTGAACGTCCCCGTGGTGCTGGAGGTCGGCGACCGGTTCGGCACCGATCGCGGTTCCGGTGTGGTCACACGACTTGTCAAGTGAAGCTTGCGGATTCTTTACGGTTCACGTGAAGATATCTTCGAGACAGCGTCGTCGACCGAAGGATTTTCAGGTGAGCGCGTACGGACTGCACCGCGTCCTCGAGCCCGCGGGTGTGCTGCCGCAGCAGGCGTGGCGGCTGGACGCGGAACCCGTCCCCGCGGCCGACGAGGTGATCGTCGCGGTCGAGCGGCTCAACCTGGACGCTGCGTCGTTCCGGCAGCTCAGGGAGCAGCACGGCAGCGGTGACGCGGTTCGGCAGGCCGTGCTCGACATCGTTTCCGAGCGCGGCAAGATGCAGAACCCGGTCACCGGCTCTGGCGGCATGCTGCTCGGCACGGTCCTCGAAGTCGGCCCGGAGTCACCGCTCGGCCTCAAGGCGGGCGACCGGATCGCGACGCTGGTCAGCCTCACGCTGACGCCGCTGAAGATCAACGACGGCCTGCAGGACTGGGACGGCGAGGACGAGCAGGTGCCGTGCCGGGGCACCGCGGTGTTGTTCGGACGGTCCATCGCGGCCGTGCTCCCGGAGGACATGCCCAACGAGCTGGCGCTGTCCGTGCTGGACGTGTGCGGGGCGCCGGCGTTGACCGATCGAGTGGTCCGCCAGCACCCCGGCGGGTCCGTGCTGGTGCTCGGCGGTGGTGGCAAGTCCGGTTCGCTCTCTCTCGCGGCCGCACGTCAGGCCGGTGCGACGCGTCTTGTCGCACTCGTCCCCACCGAAAAGGAAGCCGAGCAGGTCCGCAAGGCAGGCCTCGCTGACGAGGTCGTCATCGCGGACGCACGCAACCCCGTCGCCGTGGCCGAAGCGGTCGGCAAGCAGGTTGATGTCACGGTCGTGTGTGTGGACGTGCCGGGGTGCGAGCACGGCGCCATCCTCGCTACCGGCGACGGCGGCACCGTGATCTTCTTCTCCATGGCCACCTCGTTCAGCGCGGCGGCTCTCGGCGCCGAAGGTCTCGCCGCCGACGTGGAGATGCTGGTCGGCAACGGGTATGTGCCTGGTCACGCCGCGTTCGCGTTGGACCTGGTCCGGACCCAGCCGGGTGTGCGCGCGTTGTTCGAGCAACGGCAGACTGCGTGACGTGAGTACGCAACTTTTGGTCGGCGGACGCATCTACGCACCGGATGCGACGGCCATGGCCGTCACGGACGGCGTCATCGTGTGGATCGGCCAGGACTCGGTGGGCCGCGCGCTGCACCCCGACGCCGAGGTCATCGAGCTGCACGGTGCCTTCGTCGCGCCCGCGTTCGTCGACGCCCACGTGCACGCCACGTCCGCCGGACTGCTGCTGACCGGCCTCGACCTGACCCGCACGACCTCCATCGCGGAAATCCTCCAACTCGTTCGCGACGCCGAGGGCCCGATGGTGTGGGGGCATGGGTGGGACGAGACGCGATGGCAGGAGAACCGGCCGCCGACGCGTGCGGAGATCGACGACGCCGCGCAGGGCAAGACGGTCTACCTGTCGCGCATCGACGTGCACTCGGCGCTCGTGTCGTCGAACCTGATCACCGACGACGCGCGCACGGCCGACGGCTTCTCGGACGACGGCCCACTCTCTCGCGCCGCCCATCACGTCGTGCGTCGCGTGGCGCGCGATGCGATCACGTCCGAGCAACGCCAGGCCGCGCAGCTCACGTTCCTCCGCCACGCTGCTTCGATGGGCATCGCATCAGTCCACGAATGCGCGGGCCCGGACATCTCCGGCGAGGACGACCTGCGCGAACTGCTCCAGCACACCGAAGGCCCCGAGGTCGTCGCCTACTGGGGTTCGCACGAGAAGCCGTCAGTCGAGGTCCGAGGCCTCGCCGGCGACCACTTCGTCGACGGCGCGCTCGGCTCCCGCACGGCCGCTCTCACCGAGCCCTACGCCGACGCCTCGACCTCAGGCGCGCTGTACCTGACCGGCCAGCAGATCGCGGACCACCTGATCAAGTGCACCGAAGAGGGCATCCAGGCGGGGTTCCACGTCATCGGCGACGCGGGCATGGCCGCCGTGATCGAGGGCTTCGAGATCGCGGAGAAGGCCCTCGGCACGCCCGAGCTGGCTTCCGCACGCCACCGCCTCGAGCACGTCGAGATGGTCTCGTCGGAGCAGGCCCAGAAACTGGCCGGGTGGGGCGTCATCGCCTCGGTTCAGCCGCTTTTCGACGCCGAGTGGGGCGGGCCGGCAGGAATGTACGTTCAGCGCCTCGGGGCTGAGCGCGGAGTGGGGCTGAATCCCTATTCACGTCTTGCGGCGGCGGGCGTCGTGCTGGCGTTCGGCTCGGACACCCCGGTGACCGCCATCGACCCGTGGGCCGCCGTGCGCGCCGCCGTGCACCACAAGACCGATGGCCACGGAATCTCGCCGCGCGCTGCTTTCACCGCCCACACGCGCGGTGGCTGGCGTGCGGCGGGCGTGGACGACGGCCTGACCGGCACGTTGCAGCCCGGCGCTCCCGCGACCTACGCGGTGTGGGAGACGGGCGACCTCGTGGTGGCGGCCAGTGACTCGCGAGTCCAGCGCTGGTCGACCGACCCGCGTTCTGGTGTTCCCGGGCTGCCCGACCTGACCGGTCCGGCGCCCGTCTGCGTGCGAACCGTCCTGAACGGCCGGACAATTCACGAGAGGAAGTGACTCATGGCGTTGCTCGACCTCGACCCCAAGGTCGTCGCCACCGCGCGCGGACTCGCGGCGCGGGCGGCGGAACCGGTGGTGTCCATCGCGAAGGCGCACACCACCGTCGCCGTCGAGCGCGCCACGCTTCGCCTGGCCGGCATCACCGGCGCGGACTCCACCCACCGCGCCGGTGACGTGCCGTGGGTCAACCGCGTGATCGACACGGTCCGCGAGCAGTGCGGGCTGGAGCACGGCGTGGTGCTCCCGGCTTTCCAGGCCCTGAAAGAACACAACCTCGGCAGCCTCACCGAGCTCGCGGAAGCCACCGCGGCGGGCCAGATCCAGTTCAAGATCCCCACTGGCAAGGAGCTGACGGCCGCCAGGAAGGCTGCCACCTCCGCCGTCGCCAAGGGCCTCAAGACGGTCGACCGCAACCGGGTCCAGCGCGACAAGCTCGTCGCCAAGTGGGGAGATCCGGCGCAGCGGCCGTGGATCTACCTGATCGTCGCGACCGGCGACATCGACGAAGACGTCGTGCAGGCCCAGAACGCGGCCCGGGCAGGCGCTGACATCATCGCGGTGATCCGCTCGACCGGCCAAAGCCTGCTCGACTACGTTCCGGAAGGCGCCACGCACCACGGGTTCGCGGGCACGTACGCCACCCAGGAGAACTTCCGCATCATGCGGGCCGCGCTCGACGACGTGTCGAAGGAGGTCGGCCGGTACGTGCGGCTGACCAACTACGCGTCCGGCCTGTGCATGCCGGAAATCGCTGTGCTGGCCGGCCTTCAGCGGCTCGACATGATGCTGAACGACTCGATGTACGGGATTCTGTTCCGCGACATCAACCCGATCCGCACGTTCGTCGACCAGCGCTTCTCCCGCCAGGTCCACGCCCGCGCGGGAATCATCATCAACACCGGCGAGGACAACTACCTCACCACCGCGGACGCCGTCGACGCCGCGCACACCGTCACGGTCAGCCAGCTCCTGAACGAGCACTTCGCCCACGAGGCGGGACTGCCCGACCACCTGCTGGGCCTCGGTCACGCCTTCGAGATCAACCCGAGGGTGCCCGACTCGTTCCGGCTCGAACTCGCCCACGCGCTGCTGGCCCGCGAACTCTTCCCGGACGCACCGCTGAAGTGGATGCCGCCCACCAAGCACATGACGGGCGACGTCTTCAACGGCTACCTGCTGGACGGGTTCTTCAACCTCGCAGGCGTCCTGACAGGACAGTCCATTCTGCTCGTCGGCATGATGACGGAAGCCGTCGTGACGCCGTTCCTGTCCGACCGCGACCTCGCGCTCCAGAACGTCCGGTACGTGCTGAACGCGGCCGGCAGCCTCGCCGAGGACTTCCGGCCGGCCCCGGACGGCTTGATCGTCAAGCGCGCCCACCAGGTTCTGGGCGAGGCAGTGGATCTGCTGGAGCGCATCGTGGACGACGGCCTGCTGAACGCGATCGCGGACGGCACGTTCGGCCTCATGAAGCGCCCAGCGGACAAGGGCAAGGGCGCGGACGGCGTCATCGAGAAGGCAGAGGCGTACTTCAACCCGGCGAGCGACATGCTGGAGGCCCAAGCATGAGCAGGTATGTGAGGCCGTACGGCGACACCACCGGCGACGGCATGGTCCAGACGTCGTTCACGCTGCCGATTCCCTTCGGCCCCAAGGCGGACGGCGCGGCGCAGCAGCTCGCGAACAAGATGGGCATGGACCCCGCCATGGTGGTCCACTCGCACCCGATCGGCGACGACTTCACGTTCTTCGTCGTCTACGGCTCGGTCAAGCACATCGTGGACATGGACGACGTCAAGGTCGTCGAGCGCGAGTACCCGCTGCTGACCCCGTCCGAGGTCAACACCACGCTGAAGAAGGTGTTGCGGCGCAAGCTGGTCGTCGTCGGCGGCTGCATCGGCACCGACGCGCACACCGTGGGCATCGACGCGATCCTCAACATCAAGGGCTTCGCGGGCGAGAAGGGCCTGGAGTACTACCGCGAGCTGAAGGTCGTGAACCTCGGCGCGCAGGTGAGCGTCCCGGAACTGGTGCGCAGCGCCCGTGCGGAGAAGGCCGACGCGGTGCTGATCTCGCAGGTCGTCACGCAACGGGACGCGCACATCCTGAACACGCAGGAGATGTCCGCGGCGTTCCGCGAGGCGATGGGGGACAAGCGGCCGCTGCTCGTCGCGGGCGGACCGCGGTTCGATCCCCTGATGGCAGGGGAACTAGGGGTGGACAGGGTCTTCTCACGCGGCACCACGCCGGGTGAGGTCGCGAGCTACCTGGTGCACGCGATGCAGGAGAAGAAGGGGGTCGCCGCGTGAGCGGGGCTTTGGTCGAAGGTTTTCAGGTGACGCACCGCCGTTACGTGCCGCACTCGCACGCGCACTACGGCGGCAACCTGGTCGACGGTGCCTACGGGCTCGGCATGTTCGGTGACGTCGCCACCGAGCTGCTGATCCACACGGACTCGGACGAGGGGCTGTTCGCGGGGTACAGCTCGGTCGAGTTCGCGGCACCCATCCAGGCCGGCGACGTCGTCGAGGCCACGGCGACGTTGGTGCGCATCGGAAAGCGCTCGCGTGAGATCGAGTTCGAGGCGCGCGTGGTGTGCCGGTCGGCGCCCGAACGCGGACCTTCCGCGGCCGACGTGCTGGCTGCGCCGATCGTCGTAACCCGTGCTCGTGGCACGGTCGTCGCTCCGAAATCCGCAGAATAGGTTCGAACCGGCAGGCGTCCTGCTTCCGGATCCCCGGCCGTGGGAAGGGAGCAGGACAATGCCAACCAGACGAACAGCAGTCCGACATCTCGTGCATGAAGCATCAGGAGCAGCAGCCGGGGGAGGAGTACTTCGACGAAGGTAAATGGGACACCGTCGTCTCGTTATCCATCCTCCGCTACTACACCACGAACGGCACAAAGGCCTACTGCGACGGCAAAGCAGCGTCAGCGGCTGACCAGGGCTGGCGCAAGCTCTACGTGCGGATGGGTGCGGACCAGACCAATCTTCGGTGAATTGACCGCAACCTCAGCCGCGTTCCTCCGTTGGTCAATACAGAGGTAGTTACATGCGGGGAGGGGCGGGGCGCAGTGAAGATCGACCACCACGGGGACACACCTCCGTACGAGCAGGTGCGGGTGCACTACGCCCACGCCATCTCGAACCGGGAACTGCCGGTGGGCGCCAAACTGCCTACGGTGCGCGCATTGGCGAAAGACCTGGGTCTGGCGGTCAACACGGTGGCCCGCGCCTACCGCGAGCTGGAGGAGGCCGGCCTCGTCGAAACCCGAGGCCGCGCGGGCACCGTGGTGAGCGCGAACGGCGACAACAACCGCGAGCGCATCCGTGCGGCGGCGGCCCAGTACGCGTCGATGTCGGCGGAACTGGGCCTCACGCCGCACGAGGCCCTCGACATCGTGCGGGCGGCCTTGTCGCGGTTCTGAGCTACCGCAGGACCATCACCGCGCGTCGAACAGCTCGCGCGCATCGGCGGCCAGCCGCGCCATGTCCTCACCGGCGTGCAGCCACGTCGTGACTGCCGCTGTCCAGGCGTGGCTCACGGTGTCCGCGAGTGTCCACTGCAGCTCGACACGTCCGCGCGAGTGAAAGCGTGCCGTCACGGCGAACTCCTCGTCGTACGACCGCCACGCCCGCCGGTCGTCCCAGCCCAGGAAGTCCGCCGCGAGCTGTTCGAGGAACCGCGCGAACCCGTCGTGGTCCAGCAGTTCGACGCCGCGCCGGGCTTCGAGGCCGTTCGCGCGGAGCTCCACCGACATCGTCGTGATGTCCTGGTCGAAGGCCACGCAGTCGCTCAGCCGGACCTGGGCACCGGTCGTTTCGACGCAGGTGATCACTACTTCCACGGCGCCCAAAATACGCCCCCGGGATCACCCGTTCGCGCACCTCCTGATGCGTCTTGACACAACTAGGCTGCCCCGTGGATCGTGAATAACTGATTCGTCAGTCAATTTAGGAGTGCGAGATGGGGCGGACCGTCAGGGACGGCCTGCGGCTCACGGCCGAACAGGAGCAGTTCGTCGAGCTGGCCCGCGAGTTCGCCGCCAGGGAGATCCGTCCGCGGGGGCGTGCCGTCGACGAGGCCGACACCGAGTCGCCGCTCGACGTGTGGGAGAAGGCGTCCCGGCTCGGGCTGACCAGCTTCATGATCCCGGAGAAGTTCGGCGGCGGTGGCGTCACCGACCTGCTCACCCAGGTGCTCGTCCAGCAGGAGTTGTGCCACGGCGACATCGGCATCGGCAACCTGATCACGTCCAACGGCTTCTTCAGCGCGCCGATCGAGCACCTCGGCACGCCTGAGCAGCAGGAACGTTTCCTCAGTCCACTGGGGACGCAAGCACCGCCGCTCACCGCCGTCGCCGTCACCGAGCCCGGCAGCGGGTCGGACGCGGCGGGCATCCAGACGTCGGCGCGACGCGAAGGCTCCGAGTACGTCCTCAACGGACAGAAGACCTGGATCTCCAACGCGCCGTACGCCTCGACGTTCGTGATCTTCGCGACCGTGGACCCGTCGAAGCGGTCTCGTGGGGTGACCGCGTTCGTCGTGCCCCGGGAGACGGCCGGGCTCACGGTCGGACCGCCGTTCCAGAAGATGGGCCAGCGCGCGATCGTCAACGCCGAGGTGTTCCTCGACGACGTGCGGGTGCCGGTCGAGAACCGGCTCGGCGACGAGGGCCAGGGGTTCGCCGGGCTGATGCGCACGTTCGACGCGTCGCGCATCCTCATCGGCGCTGCCACCACCGGTCTGGCGCGCGCCGCTCTCGACTTCGCTGCTGACTACGCGCGCGAACGGCAGCAGTTCGGCGTGCCGATCATCCAGCACCAGGCGGTGGCGTTCCGGCTCGCGGACATGGC
Source organism: Lentzea aerocolonigenes (assembly GCF_000955955.1). Classification (GTDB taxonomy): domain Bacteria; phylum Actinomycetota; class Actinomycetes; order Mycobacteriales; family Pseudonocardiaceae; genus Lentzea; species Lentzea aerocolonigenes_A. The sequence goes on along the minus strand of NZ_JYJG01000162.1, from coordinate 30,499 downwards.
CACCCGCGTCGACACCCGTGCGCGCGGCCGCGTTGTACGACGAGGGGCACGCGGTGGCGCAGGAGTCCGCGATGGCCAAGCTCGTCGGCTCCGAGAACGCCATGTGGTGCACGCACGCCGCGGTGCAGACCCTGGGCGGCTACGGCTACTCGCGCGAGTACCCGGTCGAGCGGTGGATGCGCGACGCCAAGCTCGAGGAGATCGAGGAAGGCACCTCGGACATCCAGCGCCTCGTCATCTCCCGCGGCCTCGGTGCGAGATGATCTTCTCCGACCCCGCGTCCGTCGCGGTCGTAGGTGCCAGCGACGACCCCGCCAAGTGGGGCCACTGGCTCGCGCGCGGTGCGTTGGCCGGCCTTGACCGGCGGGCCGTGCACCTCGTGAACCGCAGTGGTGGCTCGGTTCTCTCACATCCGACGGTCCGGTCCTTGTCGGAACTGCCTGAGGCGCCCGAGCTGGTGGTCTTGGCCGTGCCTGCCGCTGTTGTGCCCGCGGTGGTGGACGAGGCTCTGGCCGTTGGTGTGCGCGGGTTCGTCGGCATCACCTCGGGCATCGACGAAGGGGTGATCGGCCGGATTCGCGAGGCCGGGGCGCGTCTGCTCGGGCCGAACTGCCTGGGGGTGTTCGACGCGGCGACGTCGTTGCACCTCGCGTGGGGGCAGTTCCAGCCCGGCTCGTTGGGCGTGGTGTCGCAGAGCGGGCAGGTCGGGCTGGAGATCGCAGGGCTCGCGGCGGCGTCGGGCATCGGGGTGTCGCGGTTCGTGTCGGTCGGCAACCAGGCTGACGTGACGGCGACGGAAGCGTTGCTGGAACTGGTTTCCCACGACATGACCGCGGTCGTCGGGGTGTACCTGGAGAGCTTCGGGCCGGGGACCATCGCGGCGATGTCGTCCTTGCGAGCGGCCGGGAAACCGGTGGTGTTGCTGACCGTCGGATCGTCCGCCGCTGCCCAGGAAGCCGCCCTGTCACACACCGGAGCGTTGACGTCCTCTTCGGACGTTGTGGACGCGGCCTGTCGCCGTGCTGGTGCGGTGCGGGTTTCGACGCCTGCCGCACTGGTGGACCTCGCCGCTGTTGTGAAGTCCGGGATTCCGCGCGGGCGCCGGGCCGGGATCATCTCCGACTCGGGCGGCCAGGGGGCGATCGCGGCGGATCTCGCGGTGGCCGCTGGACTTTCGGTGCCGGGGTTGTCCTCCGGGCGGAACCCGATCGACCTCGCCGGCGCGGGGGAGCAGGACATGGCGAACTACACCCGCGCGGTCTCGGCTCTGGTGCACGGGGGCGAGGTCGACACCATCGTGTTGTCCGGGTACTTCGGCAGCTATGGAGCGGACACGCCGTCGCTGGAGTCCGCCGAGGTGTCGGTCGCGGCCTCGATCTGTGCTCTGGCAAGGGAAACAGGCGTCTTGGTGACCGTGCACAGCATGTGCGCGGACTCCGCTGCGGTGCGGGCGTTGCGGGCGGGTGGCGTGCCCGTGCAGCACACGATCGAGCGAGCTGTGGCTGCGCTGGGCGACGCTGCCCGGTTCGGCGCGCTCTCTCGCCCGCTCGTCGGCCCCGCGAGCGGCCCGGAATTGTCGGTGCTGCCTGGGAGAATTGAATCAGGGGACCCCTTCGGAGGGGACCCCTGCGCGAGCCTGCCGTACCAGCCGGGCTATCTCGCCGCCCGCGAGCTGCTGAGCTTCGTCAGATTCCCCGAGGCGCACGCGGTCACCAGCCTGGCCGACGTCGAGGCCACCACCCTGCGCGGGCCGTACGCGCTCAAGGCCGACTGGCTGGCCCACAAGAGCGAGCACGGCGGCGTGAAGATCAACCTCGCCGACCCGGCCGCGGCGTTCGAGGAGATGGAGTCGAGGCTCGGCCCCGGCACCTACGTCCTCGAGGAGATGGACACGCGCGAGCACGCGGTCGAGCTGATCATCGGCGCGAAACGCGATCACTCGTTCGGCCCAGTGATTCTCGTGGGGGCGGGCGGCATCCACGCAGAGTTGTTCAAGGACACCGCGATCGAGCTCGCGCCCGTGACTCCCGCCACAGCGCGGGACATGCTGGCACGCCTCATGACCGCCCCGCTCCTGTCCGGCCGGCGTGGCGCACCACCCGTGGACGTGGCAGCGTTGGCCCAGGTGATCGCCCAGATCTCCGAGACGCTCGTGGCCAGACCGGACCTGGCGGAGATCGAGCTGAACCCCGTGCGCGTGGGCCCTGACGGCGTGCTGGCCGTCGACGCGCTGATCATCCCTTCGGGGGACACGTTGAACGACACGAGCGGACGCCGCGTGGCATGAGCATGACCGTTCCTCGCATGAGCGGGGGTGACGCCCTGGTGCGCGCACTCGTCGCGCACGGCACCGAGCTGGTGTTCGGCATCCCCGGCACCCACAACCTCGGCATCTACCGCGCCCTGGCCGAGCACGACGTCAAGCACGTCACGCCGCGCCACGAGCAGGGCGCCGGTTTCGCCGCCGACGGCTACGCCCGCGTCACCGGCAGACCCGGCGTCTGCCTCACCACGAGCGGCCCGGCGGTGCTCAACGCCATGACGGCGGTGACCCAGGCGTACTCCGACTCCGTGCCGGTCCTGCTCATCTCGCCGGGCATGCCGCTGCGGCACCCCGGCCGCGGCAACGGCACCCTCCACGAGGCCCGCCACCTGAGTGCCGCGCTCGAAGCCGTCATCGGCTACTCGAACCGCGTCCACAGCGTCGCCGAAATCCCCCTCGCGGTCGCACAAGCCTTCGCGCACATGACATCCGGCCGCCCCCGCCCGGCCCACCTGGAGATCCCGCTCGACCTCGTCGACGCCCTCGAGAAGGTCAACGAGGTGGCCCCGGTCATCGTCGCCCACCCACCGGCCGACGCCGTCACCATCGCCGCCGCGGCAGGCCGTCTCAACGCGGCCACCCACCCCGGCCTGATCATCGGCGGCGGCGCGAAGGGCGCGGCCGAGGAGATCACCGCCCTCGCCGAACGCCTCGGCGCCCCGGTCGTCGCCACCGCCAACGGCAAAGGCACCTTCTCCGAACGCCACCAGCTCTCCATCGGCGCGGGCCTGCACCACAAGGCGGTGGCCGAGTTCGTCGCCGAATGCGACGTCGTCCTCGCCATCGGCACCGAACTGGCCTCCACCGACCTCTGGAACGGCCCGCTGAAGTTCTCCGGCGACCTGATCCGCATCGACGTCGACCCAGCGCAGATGATCACCAACGCCCTCCCGGACTACCGCCTCGTCGGCGACGCCCAGGCCACCGTCACCGCCCTCAACCAACGCCTCGGCAAGACCAAACCCAACGAGGAAGCGGTGAAACGCGCCGAACGCTGGCAGAGGCTCTTCCGCAAACACGCCAGAACCCAAGGCGCTCCATGGCTTCCACTGATCGAAGCAATGCAGGAAGTCCTGTCCCCAGGCGCCATCGTCGCCGCCGACAGCGCAATGGCCTGCTACTACGGCACTTTGTCCAACCTGCCCCTCGAAGCCCCGGCCAGTTTCCTGTACCCGACGGGCTTCGGCACCCTCGGCTACGGCCTCCCGGCGGCCATCGGCGCCAAGATGGGCGCCCCGGACCGTCAGGTCATAGCCCTGCACGGCGACGGCGGCGTGATGTTCACCCTCCCCGAACTCGCCACCGCGGCCCAGGAACGCCTGCCCCTGCCCGTGATCATCGCCGACAACGGCGGCTACGGCGAGATCCGCAGAGAGATGGCCGACCGCAGCGAACCCGTCCACGGCGTCACCCTCCCGGGCATCGACTTCGCCAAGGTCGCCAAGGGCCTCAACTGCCACGGCCTGACCGTGGACGACGAGGACAAGTTCGCCACAGCCCTGCGCAAGGCCTTCACCGCCGACCGCCCCACCGTGATCCACGTGGTAGGTGCCCTGGCAGGCGCGTGAAGTCCTTGATTTGGCACGAAATGCACCGAGTGATCGTGAGACCATCCCCGGATGGCGGAGGATGAGCTCAGGTTCAGCATCCAAGCCCGCGGCTGGGCATCGGCCACGATCCTGCCGGCCGGGGTCAAGGACCTGATGTGGGCCCAGGAGCAGGCCGCGGACCTCCTGCCGTACCAGCTCCCCGGTGCCCGCAGGCCGACGCTCGGGACCGTCTACGTGCGCCAGGACATCGGCAACGACCTCGACGAGGCCCCGGCCGACCAGCCGCCTGCCCCGGCCTACGACGAGCACGGCCTGCTCGTCGACGCACCGGTCGCGCCGGTCGCGAGGGCGGTCGTGCGGCCACCCTCGAAGTCGGTCCGGTCGGCGCTCGACAACGACGACCACCTGGTGATCACCGGCGGCCCCGGCCAGGGAAAGTCGACCCTCACGCTCCGGCTCACCGCGGACATCGTCAGGGCCTGGTCCTGTACCGGCGAGGCCCCGATCGCGGAACCCGTGGTGCCCCTGCGCCTCCCCGCCCGGCTGCTCGCCACGCATCTGGGGCAGTCGATCTCCGAAACGCTCGCGACGAGCGCTTCCGCCGAATACGGCCGCTACCTGACCGGACCACTCGATCCCGCGCTGTTCGCCCGGCGCGTGTCCGGCCACCGCTGGCTGTTGCTGATCGACGCGCTGGACGAGGTCGCGGACACCGAAGCCCGCGCCGCGATCGTGCACACCCTGGCCGCTTGGGCGGGCAAGGACCCGTATCGCGTCGTCCTCACGACCAGGCCCGCGGAAGGCGGCGCGCTCTCCGCCCTGCAACGCGCCGGTGCGATGCGCTACGAGCTGCTGCCGTTCGACGAGGAGGGGCTGCGCCGGTTCGCCGGGTGCTGGTTCGGCGACGAGGACCAGACTCGCACGTTCCTGCACCAGATCCGCGACGCCCACCTCACCGAACTGGTCGCGGTACCGCTGCTGGCCACCATCGCCGCGATCGTCTTCGAACGGCACGGTGACCGGCCGCTGCCCGGCAACCAGTTCCAGCTCTACGAGTCGTACCTGGGATTCATCTCCTCTTCGCGCTCCACACCGCCGGCGTTCGAACGCCATCGCACCGCCCTGGTCGAAGTCCTGGGCCGCAGCAGGCGCCGCTCCGACGTCTCCCTGAGCACGGCCGTGCGGCGCTGGGTCGAGTGTCACCCCGGCGCGGGCACCGCCGACGAGCTGATCGACCACCTCACCGCCGCGGGACCGTTCGTCCAACGCGGCGGCGACCTCGCCTTCCTGCACCACAGCTTCGCCGAACACGTGGCGGCGACGGCAGAGGCCCGCGAACTGCCCGCCGAGTTCGACCCCAGGGACCCGGCCGTCGCCGAGCTGCTGCACGCGGCGAAGTCGTGGGAGGCGGGCCGTTTCGCCCGCGCGGTGCTCCTGCACTACACGCACCTGCACCCCGACCAGGCGGACGAGCTGCTGCGCCGGCTGCACGGCGGAACCTCGGAGCAGCACCTCATCGCCGCCCGGCTGCTCTGCAAGCACCTGCCCGCGAGCGCGCCGGTGGTCGACGAGTTCCTGACCACCGTGCGCGGCTGGGCGATGACCACCCAGTACCGCGCCGCGAACATCCTGGCCAGAACCAGCAGAGCCACTCATCACCCCGGACTGGCCGACTGGCTCGCCGACCTGTTCCACGACGAAGAGGCGCCCTGGGAGTCACGCGCGGAAGCCGCGACCGCGCTGGCGGTGCGGCTGCGCGACCGGCGTGCGAACGAGGCGATCGCGTTCCTGCGTGCGGGCGTCGAGAACGCCTCAGCTCCGGCAGAACATCGGCTGATCGCGGCGGAAGCCTTGGCGGACAGCGGATCCACCGCACGGGACGCGGCCGAACGCGGCCTGCGCTCTGTCCTCGGCGACCCGTACGCGACGGGGTCCGATCGCCGTGGTGCCGCCGTCGTGCTCGCGGCGTTCGGCGGCGAAGCCCGTGACCACGCGGTCGCCGCACTCCAACGGACCGTGTCCGATGTGGACACACCGGTCGCCGATCTGGTCGAAGCCGCACTGGGACTGATCGAGATCGGCCTGGAGTTCCACGAGCAGTGCGCGGAGATCTTCCTGTCCGTGCTGCGCGATCGGGCACACAGCGTGGAAGGCAGGAAGAAGGCAGCGGTGGGCTTGGCGTCGCTCGGTGACCCGCAGTCGGCGTCACAACTGCTGGAGAAAGTCGCCACCGACCGGAGGCTTCTCCCCAATCTGCGTGCCAACGGAGCGAACGCGCTGGCATCGCTCGGCCCGCGACAGCGTGTGGTCGCGGCGGAACTGGTCGCGACCCAGTGCGGCGGCGCACCCGCGGAACGCCAGTCGCTCACAGTCCACCTCAGCACGCTTTGTCCCAGGGACGTCGCGGCCGAGCACCTCAGGAGGATGCTCTCCGACCCGGCGGAGCAGTGGGGGAGCGTCATCTCGGCGGCGGGCGCGCTCGCGGAGCTGGGACCCGCGTTCCACGACGAGGCGGCCGGGCACCTCCGGTCGGTGCTCGCACACATCGGCCGGTCTCGCTACCTCTTCGTCTCCGCCCTGCGTGCGTTGGCGAGGCTGGGGGAGCCGCATCGCGCCGACGCGATCGCGCAGATCCGTGCGTCGATGGTAGATCTGGGCGTTGATCCGACGAACCGCTGTTACCTCGCGAGCCAGCTGATCCAATGTGGTCCTGAGTACCACGCCGAGGCCGTCGACGAGCTCCTGCTCATCGCGCGAGGCGAGCGGGACCCGGAGGTCGCCTTTCTGGCCTGGCAACAACTGCACTCGTACGGGCCGGCGTGGCGTGAGCAGGCGGGTGCGGAAATGCTCGCGATCGCGCGGGATCAGAACCTGCCCGTGCAGCTCCCCAGCCTGGGATCAGCCTTCTCCGGTGCCGACGTCACCCGGCGCGAGGCAGCCGCTGACGTGCTCACCACCTTGCTGCACGACGACGAACGGACGTTGCGCACACGGCTGCAGGCGTCGCAGGCACTCGTCTGGCTCGGCGGAGCGTTCCACCGCAGAGCAGTGGACGGCGTGGTCCGCCTGCTGCGCTCCGGGGCTGTTCTCGACACGCCGTTCGTGGCCAGGAAGTTCGCGTCGTCGGGGCCCGGCATACGCGCCTCGTTCGCCGAAGCGCTCCACGAGATCCTCGACGACAACGACCAGTCCCGTATCCAACCCGCTTTGGAGGCGCTCGACATCCTCGGCTGCGACGTGCCGGTTGGGGTGATGCGCCGGTACGTCGACGACCAGACGGCTGATCTCGACGACCGGGCGCGCGTGGCGCTGATGCTCACGAGGATCGACCGCACTTGGCTCCCCACCGCGGTGGACCGCGTGTTCGGCGCGTGTGGTGCCATGCCGTTGAGCACTTGGAGGGCGCTCGTCGACGATCTCGCCGCACTCGGAGCCGACGTGAGTGCCAGCCTGTGGGCGCTGGTCCGCGATCCCGATAGGGAATACCAGGAGGTCACCGCTGCCGCGTGTCTACTGGGCACACCTGCGCTCTCCTTGCTGCGCAAGCACGCCGAGTGTGAATGCGGCAGCTTCCTGGCACGGTCGAACGCCTACCTGAGCCTGGCGAACGAGCTGGATCCCTCCGCGCGGCAGGAGGCGGTCGACTTCCATCTGTCGGTCCTGAGGGACGCCGATGAGCAGGTCGTTGTCCGATGCGGTGCGGCAGAGGCGCTCGTAGAACTCGATCGCGTCCATCTGCCGACGATGATCGAGGTCCTCTGGAGGCTCGCGGAGAGCGTTCATCTGACAGTGGACGAGCGCGCTTTCGCCGCCATGGCACTGTCGAGAGTGGACACACCGGTGATACCGCGGCTGGTCGGGTTGATCGTCGCGCTGGCCCGTGATCCAGAGTTGGGAGATGCCATCGCCGGGTGGCTGGCCCGCACGTCGGTGTTACCGCGCAGGCTGCGAACGGAGGTCGAGCGGTTCCTGCTGGCCGACGGTTCGGTCTCGATGGCCCATCGTGGCCCACGGCCCGACATCTGGGACGACCTCCCTCTGCGGGCAGAGGCGGAGAAGGCGGTCCGTGAGGTGATCTCCGGCCCGGAGAGCTGGTCCAACGATCGCCGGGAGGCCGCGCTGGCCCTCGCCAGGCTGTCCGTGCGAACCGATCATGAAGCGCTCGATCTCCTGTTGACGCAGGGAACGACGACGGCGCTCGTGAAGGCCGCCGAGCTGGGCGCGTGGGCACGCGTGCACGGCGATGCGGCCGCGATCGTCCACGATGAAGCACGTCCGATGCGTGAACGCCGGAAGGCAGCGCTGCTCATCGGCGCCATCTCCGCCGAGCCGTCGGTGCACGACTTCCTCCTGGCCGATCGGGATGCGCCGTGGCGAATGCGCATCGACGAACTCCGTTACGCACGTGCGTTCGGTGAGCTTCGGGCGATCCGCGACAACCCGATGGCCATGCCCGCCCAAAGGTGGCGAGCCGTCGAGTTTCTGGGGGACCTCTCAGCGGACGACCGGACGGCCTGTGCCGCCGCACTCACCGCGATCTCGGCCGATCCCGCCGCCGTACCGGCGTTGCGCCGCCGCGCCGCCGCCGATCTCGCCAGCATGGGCGAACTGGGGCGAGCCCAGGCGAAGGCGGTGCTGGAGGCGATGGTCAGGGACGACGGCCTCGGAGTGAACCTGCGTCGTCTCGCCGCGGAGGACATCTGCTCGCGCTGGCCGACCAGGCGCGAGGCGATGTTCAAAGTGCTGCGGGAGTTGCTCCCGATCGCCCGGCCGTTGGACCTGTCTCTTATACACATCCGTCCGCGGTGATTCCCGAGTTGTCGGCCATCGCGGACGATGCCGGGTTCGGCCCGCTGGTCCGGTTGAAGGCGGCGCAGCGGTTGCTCTGGCTGCGACGTGATCTGCGCAGCCGCGCTGTGCTGGTGGCTCACGAGGTCGCTTTCGACGAGAAAACTCCTCGGCATGTGCGGGTGATCGCGGCCGGTTGTGTCGCCGAGTGGAGTGACGAGTGCCGCGAAGAGGCGCGGGCGTTGATCCTCAAGCTGCGCGGTCGCTGAGCCGTTCGCGTGATTGCGCGGCTCGATAGGTTCTCCCACAACGATGTGAGGAGGCCTCGATGCTGGCGGCGGCGATGGCGTTGGTGGCTGTGGCGGTGGTTCCACCTGGACCGGTCACCGTCGAGGTGGTGAGCGTGGGCGGCACGGGATGTCCGCAGGGGACGACGAACGTGGCGATGTCGGAGGACAACGAGGCGTTCACGGTGACCTACAGCGACTTCTTGGTGCAGGCCAAGGGGAGTGAGGCCAAGAAGAGTTGCACGATCGAGCTCGAGCTCAACCACGCGGACGGCTATGCGTACGGGATCGCGGCCACGGACTACCGCGGGTTCGCCAGCCTGGAGCAGGGTGCGAAAGGCACCGCGCGCAACAGTTACCACTTCCCGGGGTTTCCTACGCGGCACAGCATGCACACATATCAGGGGCCGATGAGTGATAACTGGCAGGTGACGGACAAACCTGACTCGGTGGCTCACGGGCCGTGCAAGGACAAGAAGCCGTTGAGCATCGAGACCGAGCTGAAAGTCACCGGCAAGCGGAACGTGAGCTTCATGACGATGGACTCGACGGATTCGAGTGTCAGCACGACGTATCGCCTGCAGTGGAAGAAGTGTTGAAGGAGCGCAGGCGGTGCATGACGGAGTTGCCGCCGCGGCCGAAGTGGTCGTGCAGCATCATGTATTCGGCGTACAGGCGGGTGTAGCCGGAAACCCTCGCGGGGTCGGGGGAGTAGACGTCGCGGCGCACTGAACCCATTGCCGCGGAAGCATCCTGGATCGACGGGTACGCCCCGGCGGCGACGGCTCCGTGGATCGCGGCACCCAGGGCGGCGCCTTCCGCGGAGCCGATCAGGGACACCGGCATGCCCAGGACGTCGGCGTAGATCTGCATGAGCACGGGGTTCTGCGTCAGGCCGCCCGCTGCCACGAACGACTCCACCGGCAGGCCCGCCTCGCGGAACGCCGTGACGATCGTGCGCGTGCCGAACGCGGTGGCTTCCATGAGCGCGCGATACACGTCCTCAGCGCGGGTGGCGAGGGTCTGACCCAGCACGAGGCCGGACAGTGCATGGTCGACCAGGAGAGAGCGGTTGCCGTCGTTCCAGTCGAGGGCGACCAGTCCGTGCGAGCCGACCGGGCGGCCGTCCCCGAGGCGCGACAGCAGCGTGTGGACCGAGATTCCCTCGGAGGCGGCGGTGGCGGAATAAGACGCGGGCACCTGGTGTTCCACGTACCAGGCGAGGATCGAACCGGCGCCGCTCTGGCCCGCCTCGTAGCCCCAGTGGCCAGGCACGATGCCGCCGTCCACGACACCGCACATGCCGGGTACGGGACGCAGCGAAGAGCCCACCATCATGTGGCAGGTCGAGGTGCCCATCACGGCCACCAACCGGCCGGGCGAAGCAGCTCCAGCAGCCGCAACGGTGGCGTGCGCGTCGATGACCCCGCACGCGACCGGAGTGCCCTCCCGAAGTCCCGTCAGCGCAGCGCCCGAAGCGGACAGGCCGCCGACCCGCGTGCCCAACGGCACGATCGGCGCGTCGAGCTTCTGAGCTGCGAAGGAACCGAAATCCGGGTGCAACTGCGCCAAAAGGGCTGGCGACGGGTAGCCGGACTGGTACAGTCCCTTGTAACCGGCGGTGCACGCGTTGCGCACATAGGTTCCGGTCAGCTGCCAGACGATCCAGTCCGCGGCTTCCGCCCAGTGTCCCATGCTGGCGTACACATCAGGTGCCTCTTCGAGCACCTGCAGCGCTTTGGGGAACTCCCACTCCGCTGAGGTCAGTCCTCCGTACATCTCCATCCACTGCTCTGACGCGAAAACGGCGTTGAAGCGCGCGGCCTGCGAAGAAGCCGCGTGGTGGCGCCAGAGTTTCGCCAGGGCGTGCGGGGACGAGGACTGCAGCGGTGTGCCGTCCGCCAGCACCGGAAGCACGGTGCTGGCGGTGAAGTCGGTGCCGATGCCGATCACGTCCGAGGGGGACGCGCCGGCCTCGCGCAACGCCAAAGGCACTGCTCGCAAGGCATCCAGGTAGTCCGAAGGCACCTGGAGCGCCCACTGCGGCTCGGGTTCCAGCACGCCGTGCGCGTAGTCCACGGCAGCGCTGCCCAGCTCGGCCCCGTCCGAGACGCGGACCACCACGGCCCGCGCCGACAGGGTGCCGAAGTCGATCCCCACCACCAACACTTTCCACACCCTCCCGAAAGGACGGACACCATGCACATCGGTGTTCTCGACATCCGAAACAACAAGGCCTTCCTCGTCGACGGTCCAGTCGTACCGCAAAACCTCGTCAAGCAACACGATCTGCGGCGAGGTGACCAGATCTCGGGCGAAGCCCACGAGGACAAGCTGGTCAGCGTCGACACCGTCAACGGGCGCAAGCCGCACAACAGGCCCAGGTTCGCGGACCTGACGCCGCTCTACCCCAACGAAAGGCTGCGGCTCGAGCACGACCCCGACGAGCTCACCAGCCGCACGATCGACCTGGTCATGCCCGTCGGCAAGGGCCAGCGCGCGCTCATCGTGGCGCCGCCCAAGGCCGGCAAGACGATCGTGCTGCAGCAGATCGCGCAGGCGATCGCCAAGAACAACCCCGAAGTCCACCTGATCGTCGCGCTGATCGGCGAGCGGCCAGAAGAGGTCACCGACATGCGCACCACGATCCCCGGCGAGATGTTCACCTCGACCTTCGACGAGCACCCCCGCGAGCACATCCGGGTCGCGGAACTGGCCGTGGAGCGTGCCAAGCGGCTCGTCGAGGACGGCCAGGACGTCGTGATCCTGCTCGACTCCGTCACACGCCTCGGCCGTGCCTACAACCTCGCCGCACCGAACGGCGGCCGCACCCTCAGCGGTGGCATCGACTCCGGCGCCATCACGCCGCCCAAGCAGTTCCTCGGCGCCGCCCGCAACATCGAGGAAGGCGGCTCACTCACGATCTTCGCCACCGCGCTCGTCGAGACCGGCTCGCTGGCCGACACGGTGATCTTCGAGGAGCTCAAGAGCACCGGCAACGCCGAGCTGAAGCTCGACCGCAAGGCCGCGCAGAAGCGTGTCTACCCCGCGATCGACCTCCACCAGTCCAGCACCCGCAAGGCGGAACTCCTGGTGAGCCCACAGGAACTGGCCATCACGGACACGATGCGCCGGGCCATGGCGGACCGCGAGATCGACGTGCTTCTCGAAGGACTGCGCAAGACCCGGAGCAACGCGGAGTTCCTCATGCAGATGTCGAAGTGAAGTCCCGGTGCAGCTCTCGGTCCAGCGCCCGCGTAGGCGCACCCAGCGCGTAGAACAGCAACCCGATGCCGACCACGATCAGCAACGGAACGACCTGCGACAACGTGTAGGCGGTCCGCTCACCCTCGAACGCCGACGGCAGCTCCAGCGGCCAGATCAGCACGACCACGGTGAACGCCACCAGCCCGGTCGTCAGAACCGTTGTCAGCAAGGCGAAAGGCGCGCGGAACGGCCGCGGTGCAGCAGGGAGGCGTCGCCTCAGCACCAGCATCGACGGGAACGTCAGCAGGTAGCTGATGAACGTCGTCGAGATCACCAGCGCGAGCCCGGCGGTGAAGTACTTCTCGGAGTTGCCGCCCGTCAGGTTCAACGCCGTCACCAGCACGACGGAGGCCAGCAGTCCGGAAAGGACGTTCACCCGCAACGGTGTGCCGTGCCGGGCGGAAAGCCGTCCCAGGTAAGCAGGTCCGGCCCCGTCGGCACACGCCACCGCCTGCGCCCGGTGCGCGCCGATCGCCCACGAGACACCGGACGTCAGCACACCGATGATCAACCCGGCCGCACACACGGTTCCCAGCACCGCGCCCGCACCGGTCAGTGTCACGGTCCCATCAGGCGAGACCGAGCCGCCGTACACGGTCAGCACCTGCTTGGCGGCATCGATGAACCCGCCCAGCCCCTGAATGCGATCAGCCGGCACCACCAGCAGGATTCCCAGAATCGGCCCGCCGTACAACAGGAACGACGCGATGCCCGCCCGCAGGATCGCGAACGGCACGGTCTTCTGCGGATCGGTCATCTCCTCCGTCGCGGCCGAGGGCAGCTCGAACCCGACGTAGTTGAAGATCAGCACGGGCACCAGCGCCACGAACCCGGCCCACGTCGGCACGAAGTCCCCGCCGGACAACGGTTGCACGCCGTTCTTGACGGCGTAGACGACGACCGACAGCGTGAAGAAGCCCAGCAGCACGATCCGCGCGATCGCACCCGCGATGGGCACCCACTTGCCGATCCGCAACGACGTGGCGACGGCGAGGACGCCGATCCAGACGAACGCCAGCCCCGCGACGTGCTTGCCGACGAGTCCGAGCGGGAGGAAGAACTTCTCGAACGTCGTCACCGCGATGATCGCCAGCGTGCCGCCCATCCACAGCGGGTTGGACAGCCAGTACAGCACCTGGTTCACGCCGGCCGCCATCCGGCCGAACGCGAGCTTGGTCCACACGTAGGGCCCGCCCTCGACCGGGAACGCCGTGCCCAGCTCGGTGGTCAGGAACCCGTACGGCAGGAAGAACACCACCGCCAGGATCACCATCCAGACGAGGCCCTGTGGCCCGTTGGCGGCGACGCTGCCGATCGTGTCCAGGCCGACGAGGGTGCAGAGCAGGTAGAACGTCACGTCCACCCGGCGGAGTGACTTGCGCAGGTGTGTTCGTTCGCTGAGCCAGTTGCCGCTGAGAGGCTGTACCTCGCTCACGGGCCCTCCAGGTGATTAACTGAGTCGTCAGTCAGTTATAAGGTGGACCATGTGACCGCGGTCATACGCTGAAGTCAAGGGGTGTAGGCGATGAGTTATCTCCAGGTCACCTGGACCGATCCGGCCACGGGCGCGCGCGGCTACCTCGTCATCGATCGACTCGTGCGCGGTGTCAGCAGCGGCGGGCTCAGGATGCGTGCCGGCTGCACGCTCGACGAAGTGCGCGGACTCGCCGAGGGAATGACCGCCAAGGAAGCCCTCAACTACGACCCCGACGCGCGCTACGTGCCGCTCGGGGGCGCGAAGGGCGGCATCGACTTCGATCCGTACGACCCGCGGGCAGAAGAGGTGCTCACGGCGTACCTGTTCGCCATGTCCCCCTACATCGAGCGGTTCTGGACGATGGGGGAGGACCTCGGGCTGCGGCAGTCCACGATCGACACCGCCATCGAGAAGATCGGCCTGCAGTCGTCGATCCAGGCCGTCTACCCGTTGCTGGACGACGAGCAGAAGGCCCGCCAACGGCTCGCGGACGCCTTCGCGGTCGACGTCGACGGCGTGAGCCTGGACGAGCTCGTCGGCGGTTACGGCGTCGCGGAGGCCGCGCTGGCCGGCATCGAGCGCCTGAACCTCCGGAACCCCACGGCCGTGATCCAGGGCTTCGGCTCGATGGGCGGCGCCACGGCCCGTTACCTCGCCAGGGCGGGCGTCAAGATCGTCGGGCTCGCTGATGTCCACGGTGTGGTAGCCAACCCCGCCGGGCTCGACGTGGAAACCCTTTTGCTGTCCCGGGATTCGCACGGCGGGATCGACCGCACCGAGTTGCGGCCGGACGACCTGCGGCTCGACCGCGACAAGTGGCTCGACGTCGAGGCGGACGTGCTCGTCCCGGCCGCCACCAGCTACGCGATCAACGCGGACAACGCGGCATCGGTGCGCGCCAAGCTGATCGTGGAAGCCGCCAACATGCCGGTGACCGCGGAAGCCGAAGCCCTGATCACCGCGTTGATCATCCCGGACGTCGTCGCGAACTCCGCCACGAACTCCTGGTGGTGGTGGACGTTGTTCGGCGACATCGAGGCCACCGCGGAGTCGGCGTTCGCGAAGATCGGCACGAACATGCGCAGGCTCGTCGCGAAGATCGTCGACGCCGAGTCGCCGCGCAAGGCCGCCGCCGAGATCGCGGCAGCGGCGGTGCGGGAGATCGAGCAGCGGTTCTAGCCCCTACCTCGGCTCCACGTACGGGCGGAGCTGAGCGACCACCTCACGCGCGTCCGCATGTCCGATGATCTTCACCTCGTCCTCGTGCCCCGGCTCGTAGCTGACCACCGACGGGCAGGTGTACTGCGTGCCGGGAAGGTCGAACCGCCCCAGCGGTTTCTTGGTCGCCGCCTCGTAGACCACGTACGTGGAGGTCGTGCGGAAGACGGGGATGCGGCCGAGCTTCCCGGAGTCGTCGGGGCAGCTGGTGGCGTTGTACTGCAACGAGTGCGTGTACTCGCACACCACCAGCTGCGCCTTGTCCCGGTACTCCCACTCCGGTACCTGCTGCTGTCCGAACAGATAGGAGACGTTGTGGCCGTCGGAGACGAGGATGGTCGGACGCGGACCTGACGCGGAGAGCGGCTCGGTGCGACCGTCCAGTTGCGACGACTCCAGCACGGCGCCACCCCGGTCGGTGGGGCAGAACGCGGCAGGTTCGGGTTCGTCCTTGCCAGAGGCCAGCACGATCAGCGTCACGGAGATGCCGACGATCGCCAGCACGGCCACGCCCATGACTGTCGCCAGCACGATGCCGCCCGTACGGTTCATGCCGGGCAGGGTCGCACGGGCCGCTTACCCGGCGCTGACTCAGCCGAGCGGGCCGAACAGCCAGGCTCCCGGACCGTCCAGGTCCTCCGAGAAGTAGTACGCCCTGATCGCGGCCAGCAGGTCATCGGTGCCGATCAGGCCATCGCCGTCGTGGTCGAGCCGCGCGTGGATGACCCGCGCGTCGGCCGGGGGCAGGTTCATCAGCGCCCCCGACCACCGCACGTACTCGTCCACGCCGAGCTGGCCGTCGCCGTCCTGGTCGGCGACGGCCATCAACGCGTCGAGGAACGGCAGATAGCTGTCGTCGAACGACTCCGGCCGCTCCAGCAGCCGCCGGGTGAAGGCCAGCTTGTACTCGGTGAGGCTGATCTGGCCGTCGTCGTTCGTGTCCGTCATGGCGGAGAGGTGGTCCCACACACCCAGCAGGTGCTCGTGGAACCGCCTCGCCCGGCGGTCGTCGTCGCTCAGGCCGAACGCCGCGGTGGTCCGTGACCCGGCCCGTTCGAAGTCCGAGCGCTGGATGAACCCGTCCTGGTCGCTGTCGTAGGTCTCGAACCTGCGGGTGAGCTTGCGGTCCAGGAACGCCGTGATGTCCATACCACTTAGTACCCTGTCAGCGCTTCCTCCGACGAGCCGGGGCGCCCACGTAGTCCGCCAGGTGCTCGCCGGTCAGCGTCGACCGGTCGGCCACCAGGTCGGCGGGCGTGCCCTCGAACACGATCTTGCCGCCGTCGTGACCAGCGCCGGGACCGAGGTCGATGATCCAGTCGGCGTGCGCCATCACGGCCTGGTGGTGCTCGATCACGATCACGGACTTGCCCGAGTCGACCAGCCTGTCCAGCAACCCCAGCAGCTGCTCGACGTCGGCCAGGTGCAGGCCCGTGGTCGGCTCGTCCAGGACGTAGATGCCGCCCTTGTCCGCCATGTGCGTGGCCAGCTTCAACCGCTGCCGCTCACCGCCGGACAACGTGGTCAGCGGCTGACCCAGCGAGAGGTAGCCCAGGCCGACGTCCGCCAGCCGCGCCAGGATCGCGTGTGCCGCAGGGGTTTTGGCCTCACCGGAGCCGAAGAACTCCACGGCCTCGGCCACCGGCATCGCCAGCACCTCGGAGATGTCCTTGCCACCGAACTTGAACTCCAGCACGGCCTGGTCGAAACGCTTGCCCTCACACACATCGCACGGCGACTCGATGGTCGCCATGATGCCGAGGTCGGTGAACACCACGCCCGCGCCGTTGCAGTTCGGGCACGCGCCCTCGGAGTTCGCGCTGAACAGGGCGGGCTTCACGCCGTTGGCCTTGGCGAACGCCTTGCGGATCGGCTCGAGCAGCCCGGTGTAGGTCGCGGGGTTGGACCGCCGCGAACCCTTGATCGGCGTCTGGTCGACCACGATCGCGCCGGAGTCCTTCGGCATCGACTGGTGGATCAGCGACGACTTGCCGGAGCCCGCCACACCCGTGACGACCGTCAGCACGCCCAGCGGAATGTCGACGTCGACGTCACGCAGGTTGTTCTTGGCAGCGCCCCGAATTTCGAGCACGCCCGACGCCGAACGCACCGACGACTTCAACGACGACCGGTCGTCCAGATGGCGCCCGGTCACCGTGTCGCTCTTGCGCAGCCCGGCCAGCGTGCCCTCGAAGCAGATCGTGCCGCCATTGCGGCCGGCGCCGGGACCGAGGTCGACGACGTGGTCCGCGATCGCGATCGTCTCCGGCTTGTGCTCGACGACGAGCACGGTGTTCCCCTTGTCCCGCAACCGGAGCAGCAGGTTGTTCATGCGCTCGATGTCGTGCGGGTGCAGCCCGATCGTCGGCTCGTCGAACACGTACGTCACGTCGGTCAGCGCGGATCCGAGGTGCCGGATCATCTTCACGCGCTGCGCCTCACCACCGGACAGCGTCCCAGCAGGACGGTTCAGCGACAGGTACCCGAGGCCGATCTCGACGAACGAGTCCAGCGTGTGCACGAGCTTGTCCACCAGCGGTGCGACGGACTTGTCCTTCAGGCCGCGCATCCAGTCGGCGAGATCGCTGATCTGCATGTCGCACAGGTCCGCGATCGACACGCCCTTGATCTTGGACGACCGCGCGGCCTCGGTGAGCCGCGTGCCGGAGCACTCCGGGCAGACACCGAACGTCGCGGCGCGGTCCACGAAAGCGCGGATGTGCGGCTGCAGCGCCTCGCGGTCCTTCGACAGCATCGACTTCTGCAGCTTCGGGATCAGGCCCTCGTAGGTCAGGTTGATGCCGTTGACCTTGACCTTCACCGGGTCCTTGTACAGGAAGTCGTGCAGCTCCCGCTTGGTGTACTTGCGGATCGGCTTGGCCGGGTCGAGGAAGCCGGACTGCGCGAAGACCTGCACGGTCCACTGGTTGTCGACGCTGTAGCCGGGCACCTTGATCGCGCCTTCCTGGATCGACTTCGACTCGTCGTAGACCTCGGTGAGGTCGATGTCGGAGATCTGGCCGCGGCCTTCACAGCGCGGGCACATGCCGCCGGTGATGGAGAACTCGCGGCGCTCCTTGACCTTCTGGCCGCCCTTCTCGATCACGACCGCACCCGCGCCGGAGATCGAGGCGACGTTGAACG
This sequence comes from Lentzea aerocolonigenes, assembly GCF_000955955.1. Classification (GTDB taxonomy): domain Bacteria; phylum Actinomycetota; class Actinomycetes; order Mycobacteriales; family Pseudonocardiaceae; genus Lentzea; species Lentzea aerocolonigenes_A. The sequence continues at coordinate 12,445 of NZ_JYJG01000162.1, read as the reverse complement.
AGAACGCCTGCGGGCCACCGATGTGCGGCGTGCCGAGTCTGCTGAACAGGATCCGCAGCATCGCGTTCACGTCGGTCGCGGTGCCGACGGTCGAGCGCGGGTCGGCGCCCATCCGCTGCTGGTCGACCAGGATCGCGGTGGTGATGCCCTCCAGCAGGTACACCTCCGGGCGCGGCAGGGTCGGCATGAAGCCCTGGATGAACGCGCTGTAGGTCTCGTTGATCAGCCGCTGCGACTCGGCGGCGATCGTGCCGAACACCAGCGAGCTCTTGCCGGAGCCGGACACGCCGGTGAAGACCGTCAGGCGCCGCTTCGGGATCTCGACGTCGACGTCTTTGAGGTTGTTCACGCGCGCGCCCTGCACGCGGATCAGGTCGTGGGTGTCGGCTTCATGCGTCATGGCGGAAAACCTAACTCCGCGACCCTGCCCGTGCTTCTTGATTCGTGATTGCTTACCCGCGAATCCGGTAGTGGTAGGTGCAGACCTCGCGGAACCCCGTGCGTTCGTAGAGCCGGAACGCGGACGTGTTCGCCTTCTCCATCTGCAGATATAAGTGGTTCGCCTCGCGCGCGGCCGCCCATGAGGCCAGTGCGGCGAGCACGGACCGTGCGGCGCCCTGACCTCGTGCGTGGGGCAACGTCGCCATGCCGAACACCCCGGCCCAGCCCTCCTCGGCCACCGCCCGCCCCACCGCCACGACCTGGCCGTCGACTTCGGCATATGCGTAGGCACTCGGGTGCTCGACCCGGCTGAGCAGGTCGCGTTCGGCGCTGACGTCGCGCGTGGTCACCGCCTGCCACGCCGTGAGCCACTCGTCGGTCGGCCGCGCGCTCACCTCACCGGCATCCGCGCGCGCCTGCCTGATGACCTCCGCCGTGGAGGCGATCTGCAACGACATGTCGTGGCCCCGTGCGTAGCCCCGCCCGTCCAGCAGCGCGTCGAGACCCTCGCCGCACACCCCCGGCGTGATCTGGAACCGCGCCCCGGACCCGCGTTCGGCGCAGAACTCCTCGGCCTGCACGACCCGGTCCTCGCGGTCGTGCGGCAGCACCGCGCTCACCCACCAGGCGTCGCCGGGGGAGTGCCGCAGCCACCAGCCACCCGCTTCTTCGACGTGCGCGGCCGGCTGGGCGCGCGCCGCGTACTCCTGCAGCGTCTTCAGCAGCACGTCAGTCCAGCGAGCCCAGCAGCCAGTTGCCGGCCTCCGCGGGGTCCTCCGAGAAGTAGAACTCCCGGATCGCCTCCAGCAACGCCCTGGTGGACAGCAGCCCGTCGTCGTCCGAGAGCAGGTCGTGGATGCCGCGCGCGTCGGCCTCCGACAGGTTCAGCAGCGCGCCCGTCCACGTGACGTGCTCCTGCAGCGTCAGCTTGCCGTCGCCGTCCTCGTCCGCGATCGCCATGATCGCGTCCAGGAAGGGTGTGTAGCCGTCGTCGAACGACTCCGGCGTCTCCAGCAACCCGTTCGCGAACGCCTTCTTGTACTCCTCCAGGCTGATCCGCCCGTTGTGGTCCTGGTCCGTCACGGAGTGCAGCTGGTCCCACAGCCCGGCCAGCATGGCGTGGAACCGGACCGCCTTCGGGTCGTCGCCGGACAACCCGAAAGCCTTCGTGGTGCGCTCGCCCGCCTGTGTGAAGTCGTCCCGCCCGATGAACCCGTCGCCGTCGGAGTCGTAGGTCCGGAACCGGCGGGCCAGCTTGCGGTCCAGGAAGGCGGTGATCTCCATGAGGTTCTTCTACCGCATTGCGGGCCGCAGGAACACGGCTGTGTTCAGTCCGGAATTGCAAACGTTTTCAGGCTTTACCGCTTCCCCAAGCCGGAAAACGCGCTCGCGACGATCACCATGCCGATCACGGCGATTACCGCGGCAACGCCACCGGCCGCCGGTTTCGACACCTGCTGAACGTGCGCGACCGGCCGTGGAGGGGCCAGTTCGTCAGGTTGCGAATGCGCTTGTCGCGGCTCCGGGGGCAGTGGTGCGTTTATCGAGTCGACCCGGACCAGCGCGCTTTCCGCGATCGCCGCACCCGCTCCGGCACCCGTCGCCGTCAACCGGGAATTCACCGGCGCGGCCACGAGGCACGTGTAGGTGAGGCGTTGGTTCGGCCCCAGTTCCGGGAACGTCCGGCGGCACACGGCGGGCTCGCCGTCGACCTGGACGTCCTTGACCGGCCAGTCGGACGGGTTCCCGACCGTGATCGTGACCGTGACGAGCTCGCCGTCCCCGGCCCGGTCCTTCGACCACAAGGCGGTGATCGTCAGCCTCGGATAGATGACCCTGACCTGCACGGACGCGCTGGCGTCGACCTTGCCGCCGATCTTGTCGGTGGCGGTGACCGTGGACGTGAGGGTGCCGGTCTCGTCGCCTGCCGGGGCAGTGCACTCGACCGTGGCGGTGGCGCCGGGGTCGAGCTGGCGTTGCATCGGGGTGCAGCCGTTGGCGGCCGTGCGCGCGTTGAGGTCGAACAACGCGGTGTCACCGGCGTTCGTGACAGTTGTTGAGAACTTGATTACTTGTCCGGGGAGTGCGGTCATCGGTTCGGTTGTTGTTGTCGCACGCAATGCCGGATGGAGCACGTCGACCTTTGCCGACTTCTGGATGACAAGCGGGTCACCGGCGAGGCTGGTGCCGTTTGCGGTGACCGTGGTCTGGTAGTCGTCCTCGGCTGCTTGTGCGGTGCAGGTGCGGGTCGTTTTGGCGTGTGGGGCAATTGTGCCGATTTTCTGGCCGCACACGGACACGTCGGCCGCCGGAGCGTCACCGGTGTTGGTGACGATGGCGGTTTGCGACACGTTGTCCTTCGGGTGAGCCGCCGGTTGTTCCGGGTCGATCGCCAAGGTGAGTTCGGGCAGCGGGAACGACCAGGCGATGTTCTGCACGAGGAACGCGTCCTCTGCCCTCCTGAACGTCAGCTCGGCGCTCTTGGAGCCGGGTTCGAGGACGTCCTCGCCGATCGTGATCGTGCGGGCGTCGACGCTCATGTTGTTGGGGGTCGCGGCGCCCTGGGCCTGCGAGACGAACGCGTTGCGGCCGCCGATCGAGGTGTCGCCGACCAGCAGCTGGTCGCCGTCGGTGGCCCAGTCGCCCTCGTAGGCGGTGAACCCCAGGCGGAGGAACCCGCCCGCGGGGTGCGTCGGGGCGATCGGGGTGCTCAGGACCGGGCGTTCGGTGGTGAGGCGGACGTGGCCGCCGTGCACTGAGACGTGGCGCTTCGCCGGTGCTTGAGCGGTGGCGTTGGGGAACTTCCAGACGACCGTCAGGGACCAGCCGCCGAAGCAGTCGAAGCCCTGGGGCGTCCAGATGCCGCCGACGGTGACGGTGCCCGGCCTCGCGGCTCTGGTGACGTCGGCTTCGGCGCTGTAGAAGGCGTTGTCGGTGTGCGCCAGGCTGTCCTGTTCGTCGACGGCGAACCGGTCGGGGGTGATCTTGGCGCCGTTGAAGGTGACCGGGTCCTGGGGTTTGCCGGGTGGGTCGGTGGCGCCGTGGCAGGTCGCGTCGCCCGCCCAGCCGAGCTTGGCGTAGGCGATGGTCGCGCCGGCGGGGATGGTGAGCTGGGCGCTGGACGAGTTGAACGTGCTGGAGTCGTTGTCGGTGTCGGTCCACGACATGCGATGGCCGTTGTTCTGCGCTCCTGGCCCGTGACCCTCGCGGTTCAGCGCGTCCACACAGGACTGCGGCGGGTACTTGGGGTTCGGCCCGGCCTGCTCGGGTGTGGGGCAGGTAAGGACGCTGTTGCCGATGACCGTGACGTCCCCGTACACCGCCTCGTCGAACTGGGTGTGCCACACCTCGGCTGCCGCGACCGGTGGACCGGGGGCGAGCAGCGGAACCAGCAGGACGACGGCGATGAGGATCGGTACGCGCATGCGACGCCTTCCCGGTCGGGGTCGGCGCACAGGTTGACACGCTTCTGACGGCTTGTCACCGCTCGTTGATCACGGCCTCCTCACTCTCCGTTGAGGACGGTCGGGTCGCGGTTCTCCTATTCGTGTCCAACGGATTCTTGTTAACGCTCCCATGTGGACCAGCGGTGTGCTTGATCAACGCCGGTTGCTCTTGACGGGCGGGTGAAACCGCCGAGAAGCGTGGTGTTGGTGGTCAAACGGTGTCCGCTGTGGGGAGATGGAGGCCATGTGGACCGCGCCAGTCATCGTCGTCGCGTCGGTGGTCGTCACCATCGCCGCCTGTCTCCTGTTCGGCCGCTCCCGCGCACACGACCAGGCCGACGACCGCGACGCCGACTCGCGTGGGTTTTTGGGGGCGGTGATCTCCGGCCTGTTCATCGTCGCGCTGGCGTTCTACACGGTGATCGTGTGGGAGGACAACGGCACCGCGGAGGACAACGCCGCCCGCGAGGCCGCCGCCGTCGCCGACGCCTACTGGCAAACCGGCGTGATGCCGCAGCCGCAACGTGATCACATCCGCTCGCTGCTCGTCGAGTACCCGAAACTGGTGGCGGACAAGGAATGGCCCCGTCTGGCTTTCGGTGAGTCCGACGAGCGGACGACCTCGACGCTGAACTCGCTGCACACCGAGATCCTGTCGCTGCCCTCCACTCCGGACCAGGGGAAGTCGGCGCGGGAACGGGTTTTGGAGCGGCTGCGGGAGATCACGGACCTGCGGCGGGACCGGCTGGATCAGGCCGGCGGGCTCGACAACATGGGCAAGCTGACGCTGATCGCCACGATCGTCGGGGCCATCGGCATGATCGTGTTCCCGTTGCTCATCGGGTTCACGGCACGGGCGCGGCACGTCGTGCAGATGTCGGTCACCGCAGCTGTGCTCGGGTTCGTGTGCGCGTTGTGCTTGGGGATGACGCATCCGTTCAACGGGGTGTTGCGGGTGCAGCCGGAAGCCTTCACGAGCGTCACGGAGGAGCTCGCGGGTATTCCGGCTGAGCAGGGCGGATGAGGTCCCTGAGATGATCCCCGCATGTGGGGACGCAGGAGCGCGGCGCGGCGGCTGGCCGAGTCGGCGGGGTTCAGCTGGAAGAACATCGGTGACCAGAGCGAGTTGAGTGTCGCGAAGATGGCGGCGTACGTGGCCGCGAACCGGGCGATGCCCGACGACGTGCTGCCGACGGTGGGGCGGGTCGCGGAGAAGCTGGCCGCCGAGGAAGCGAACTACGAACTCGTGGTGGCGCTGGTCGAGGACCTGCAGAACCTCGTCTCACACGGCTTGGGGCACTTGCGCACGGCCGAGGAAGTCCGGTCGGTGCTCGGACCGCAGTGCCTCGTCGTGTGGGAGGCCGTGGAGAAGTTCTGGGCGAGGGTCGCCGAGTGGCGCCGGGGCACCGGTGAGCCGCTGCGGTCCAGTGCGGACATCCTGTCCGTCGAGAACGAACAGCTGCGCGCGACGTTGTGGACCTCGAACAGGAGCCTGGGCGACGACACCCGTGTCGGCACGGCGGAAGCGCTCCGGTACGAGAAGGCGGGCGGCATCGAGATTCCTGGCTACCGCGAGCTGCTGGCTCCGTGACGCGAGCCGCCCACCCCGCGGGATGGGCGGCGTTCTCGCGGTCGATCAGTAGCCGCGGTCGGGCATGATCACCCAGAGCACGAGGTAGACGACGAACTGCGGTCCGGGCAGAAGGCAGGACAGCAGGAACAGAAGGCGCACCGTGCCGGCCTTCATGCCCCAGCGCTGGGCGAGCCCCGCGCAGACACCCGCGATCATCCGGTTGGTCCTGGGCCTGCTCAAAGCAACTGTCGTGGTCATATACCGAGAATGCCCGCGATAGTCCATCTGTTGCATCGGGGATGAACCCTGATTTCACCCGGACGTGTTACAGCAGGTAACCCCGAGGCTCTGACCTGCGACTCCACGGTTGTCCCGAACCTTGGGGAGGCGAGATGCGCGTTGATCTCCTCGTCGACACGGTGCTCATCGCGGTCTACGCGCCGTTGCTGTGGCACGCCTGGCAGTGGCTCCGCGCGAAGGAACGAACAGCCCCGCCGTCACCGCTCAGAAGCCTCACGCTCGCGGACAGCCCGTACCCGCGGGCGGTGCCGATCGCGGTGCTGGCGGTGGCGCACCTCGCGCACAACCCGGTGAGCTTCCTCGCGCTCGGGTTCCTGGCGCTCGTGGCCGTGGAGTCCGCGTGGCGCAACCGGGAGCGGTGGGTGGGTCAGCACCTGTGGGCGTTGGGGCGTCTCCGGGTTCCCGCGGCGACAGTCGTGCTCACCGCCGCGATCCTGCTGTTCGGCGACACGAGATCGCTCAGGCAGCCCGGGGTCGGGCTGGCGATGTGGATCGCCGCGCTCGCGACGGGTGCCAGCGTCTGGTTCGTCGCGCGCAGGCTGGTGCTGACCTCGTGGCCGCAGAAGACCTGGCGGAGCGCCCGGCCCGAGCTCGGATCCCTGATCCGGCTCGGGCTGTGCGTGCTCGTGGGTGCGGTCGGGTGGATCTACGGGCCGCGCCAGCTCACCGGGTACGCGGTGGTGCTCGGGCTCGTCGTGCTGCTCGGCCTCGTGTGGGTGGTGTGGGAGTTGGAGGACACCGAGGCCGCGAAGAGCAAGCTCGGTGAGGCGGACCGGATCCGGGCGAGATCAGCGATGAGGCCGAGCGCGCAGCAGCGGCCCGCGGTCATGCGGATGGCGCGCGCACTCGCCATCACACCACTCACAGCTCTGGGTATCGCCTACCTGCCGATGGCTTACGAACCGGACGGTGTCCTGACGGCGATGCGGGTGCTGGTGCTCACGACCGTCGCGATCCTGTTCGGCGACTGGCTGATGGCGCGCAGCTCCAAAGGTGCCGAGCACGCGCCGCACCACTGGTGGTTCACCGCCGGGATCGTCCTCGTGTCGGTGACGAGCCTTGTCGCCGTGGGAACGATCGGGCGGACGCTGCCGCTCGCCGTGGTGTTCCTGATGTTCTGCGGGCTGCTGCTGAGCGAGGCGCAGCGGTTCGCGGAGACCGTGCCGGTGCCGAAAGGGTTGCTGTTCCTGGGTTTCACGCGCACGCCGGTGGCGTTGCTGATCGTGTTGTGCGTGCTGGCCAGCGGGCTGGGCTACCCGACGGACGCGGTGGAGAGCTGGTCGACGAACCTCAGGCAGGTGGTGCGCATGGCGTCCACCGTCATGGCCTTCGAGCCCGCCAGCACCTGAAGCGCCAGCCCGTCCAGCATGCTGACCAGCATGTTCGCCAGCTCGACCGGGTCGCCGGGCGAGTGGATGTCGCCGGAGCGCTGGCCGTCGCGGAAGATGCTCGCCACGATGTCGCGCCACTCGCCGTAGAAGCGCTCGTTGAGCTCCTGCAGCTCGGGGTTGCGGATGGCCTCGACCCAGAGCTCGGCCCAGACCTTCCACGCCTCGACGGTCTCCGCGCCCTCCGGCAGGTACGACTCGACGACCATGCGCAGCCGGGACAGCGGCGGCTCGTCGGACTCGAGGATCCAGCGGCGGCGGCTCACCGAGAGTTCGAAGCAGTGCTCGAACGCGGCGTCGGTCAGCTCGCGCTTGGTCTCGAAGTAGTAGTGGACCGTGCCGCCGGACACGCCGGCGTCCTTGGCCACGTCGGACACCCGGAGGTGGCGGAAGCCCTCTGCCGCGATCACCTTGCAGGTGGACGCGAGGATCTGCGCCTTGCGTTCGGCTTCCACGCTTGGACGGGGCATCCGTCACCTCCTGGTTTGCTCCGAACCTTACCGAAACAGGGAACGAAGCTTGCGCTTGTCGACCTTTCCGACCTTCGTCAAGGGCAGCTGGGGCACGATCGTGAGGCCCCTGGGCTGGTAAAGCTCACCCAGTTCGGCCACCACCGAATCGCGAATGCTGTCGAAATCGACATCTCGGTCCGTCACGAGGAACACGTGGACCGCTTCGCCGAGTGCCTCGTCCGGCTGCGCGACCGCCGCTGCCTGCCGGATTCCCGGGAGCGTGACGAGGAAGTCGTCGAGCAGGCGCGAGTAGACGTTGTCCGAGGTCCGGCCGGTGACGATCACGTCCTTGCTGCGGTCGTTGAGGTACAGGTAGCCGTCGTCGTCGAAGTAGCCCATGTCGCCGGTGTTGAACCAGCCGTCGCTCGCCTCCTGCAGCGTCGGCTCACCCCAGTAGCCCTCCATGACGAACGGGCCGCGCACCCACACGTCGCCGTCGCGGGTCTCGACCTCCATCAGCGGGTTCTTCTTGCCGACCGTGCGCAACGTCGTCTCGTTGGCCAGGTCGACCTCGGCGGCGGGCATCATCGTGATGGCGTGGGCCTCGGTCATGCCGTAGCCCTGGTTGATCACAGGACCCCACTTCTCGATCGCCTGGCGCAGCCGCTTCGGAGCGAGCGGGGAGCCTCCGACGATCACGTGGAACTGCGGGCCGGGGCACTCCGGGTGGTCGAGGACCTCGTACATCATCGGCGGCACGAAGATCGTCATGTTGATCTGCTCCTCGCGGGCGAGGCGCACGAACGTGTCCGCGTCGAACTTCGACGGGCCCAGCACCAGCTTCGACCCGGTGAGCAGCGCGGTCATCGTCGCGCCGGCACCGCTGCCGTGGGTGATGAGTGTGTTGGACAGCATGTTCATCGGGGGCATGTTGGCGCGCGTCTCCCACAGCGCGGTCCGGCCGGAGCGGTGCACCGCGAGCTTCGGCAGCCCGGTCGTGCCGCCGGTGTACATGACGGTCGCGTACTCCGGTTCCGGCACGCGTTCGACGGGGTCGCCGGGGAGGTCTTGGAGGTGCCAGCCGTCGAGCTGCGTGCCGAACGACGGGTCGACCACGACCGCGGCCACCTCCGCCTTCTTGATCAACGCTTCGAGCTCGCTGCGGCCCGGTTCCGGTGGCACGTAGACGAGACGGCCGCCCAGCAGATGGACGGCCAGGTTCAGCAGGACGGCTTCCGGGGTGTTCCCGACGTACACCGCCACGCCGTCGCCAGGCTTGATGCCGCGCTGGACGAGCCCGTCGGCGAGGCGGAACAGCAGGTCACGGGCTTGGGCGCGGGTGAGTCTGGTGTCGCCGCCGACGATGGCGTCGCGTTCGTCGTCTGTGGACAGTCGTTGCAACACAAGATCGACGTAGGTCATACGACCTGTGTACTCCCGGTACTCGTACGCTGTTCGGGTGGTTGCACCCCCGATCGCGCCGGAATCGTCGGAATTGCCCGCGCGCAGGCGAAAACTGACCCTGCCGCTGCTGCTGCGCGTGGCACTCGCCGTCGCCGGCGGTGTGCTGGTCTACCTGAGCTTTCCGCCCCGTCCGCTGTGGTTCCTCGCGCCGGTCGGGTTCGCGCTGCTCGCCCATGTGATCTACGACAGGCGGGCGCGCGCCGGGTTCGGTTACGGGCTGCTGTTCGGGCTCGGGTTCATGGTGCCGCTGCTGCGCTGGACCGGGGAGTTCGTCGGGCTGATCGCGTGGCTGCCGCTCGCGCTGGCGTGTGCGTTGATGATCTCGATCGGCACGACGGCGATGTCAGCGATCTCGCGGGTGCCCGGCTGGCCGTTGTGGGCCGCGTGCCTGTGGGTGGCGGACGAGGCGTTGCGCGGCGTGTTCCCGTTCGGCGGCTTCACCTGGGGCAAGATCGCGTTCGGGCAGCCGGAGGGGTGGTTCCTGCCGCTCGCGTCGCTCGGCGGGGCGCCGCTGGTGTCGTTCGCGGTGGTGTTGACCGGTTTCGGGCTGTTCTGGGTCTTCAAGAACTGGAAGCTCGGGGCGCCGCTGTTCGTGGTGCCGCTGGTGATCGGGTTCGTGGTGCCGGTCGGGGTGGACGCCTCCGCCGGGACCGTGACGGTCGCCGCGATCCAGGGCAACGTGCCGCGAGCCGGGCTCGACTTCAACTCGCAGCGCCGCGCCGTGCTCGACAACCACGCGAAGAAGACCGTGGAACTGGCCGCGGACGTCGCGGCGGGCAAGGTGAAGCAGCCGGACATCGTCATCTGGCCGGAGAACTCGTCCGACATCGACCCGTTCCGCAACGCCGACGCCGCCGCCGTGATCGACGCGGCCGCGAAGGCGATCAAGGCGCCGATCGCGGTGGGTGCCGTGGTGGTCGACCGGGGTGACGGGCTGCCGCGCAACCAGGTGGTGCTGTGGGACCCGGAGAAGGGGCCGACGGACACCTACACCAAGCGGAAGCTGCAGCCGTTCGGCGAGACGATGCCGATGCGCTCGTTCTTCCGGCTGTTCGCCTCCGAGGTGGACCGGGCGGGTGTGTTCCAGGCCGGTTCGGACCCGGACGGTTTCGTCATGGGGCCCGCGAAGGTCGCACTTGACACATGTTACGAAGTGGCGTTCGACTCAGTGGTCCGCGACTCGGTGAAGGCCGGCGCGACGATCATCGCGATCCCGACGAACAACGCCACGTTCGGCCTCACGGAGATGACCTACCAGCAGCTTTCCATGTCACGGGTGCGTGCCGTGGAGCACGGCCGGGCGGTGGTCGTGGCGGCCACCTCGGGGGTCAGCGCGATCGTCGGGCCGGACGGTTCCGTCACTCAAAAGACTGGCCTCTTCGTGCCAGACGCCCTGGTCGCGACACTGCCACTCAGGTCACAGACTACGCTGGCGACTTGGCTAGGAGCCTGGCCCGAGTGGGTGCTGACCGCTGCGGGCCTTGTGGCGTTGGCGCTGGGCTTCACACGACGACGGAAGGACTCGAATGGCGCAGCAGCCTGACCAGGAACTCGGGCAGGTGCTGGTGGTGATCCCGACGTACAACGAGCGGGACAACATCGGAAAGATCGTCAAGAGACTGCACACGGCACTGCCCGACGTGCACGTGCTGGTGGTCGACGACGGCAGCCCCGATGGCACCGGCCAGCTGGCCGACGAGATGGCCGCCGCCGACGACCGCGTCCACGTGATGCACCGCACCGAGAAGGCCGGCCTGGGCGCCGCGTACGTCGCGGGCTTCCAGTGGGCGCTCGACCGCGAGTACGGCGTCATCTGCGAGATGGACGCCGACGGCTCGCACGCCCCGGAGCAGCTGCACCGGCTGCTGGACGCGCTGCCGTCCGCGGACCTCGTGCTGGGCTCGCGCTGGGTGCCGGGCGGCGAGGTCGTGAACTGGCCGGCGAAGCGCAAGTTCCTGTCGCTGGGCGGCTCGCTGTACTCGCGGCTGGCGCTGGGCGCCTCGATCCGGGACATGACGGGCGGCTACCGGGCGTTCCGCGCGGACACCCTGCGCAAGCTGAACCTCGTCTCGGTCGCCTCCGCCGGCTACTGCTTCCAGATCGACCTGCTGTGGCGGACCCTGGAGCTCGGCTTCCGCGTGCGCGAGGTGCCGATCACGTTCCTGGAGCGCGAGTTCGGCGAGTCGAAGATGAGCGGCAACATCGTCCGCGAGGCGCTGATCCGCGTGACGAAGTGGGGCCTGCGCCGCCGGGGCAACCAGGTGAAGGCGCTGTTCTCCGGTAAGAAGTAGTTCCACCCCGTCCCGGACCGTCTGCAACGGAGGGTCCGGGACGGATCGCGTTCTCTGGGGAGATGACGTGGAACAGCTTTCGATATCAGGTGTCGGCGTGAGCGCGTTGTGCCTGGGCACGATGTACTTCGGCACGACCGTGGACGAGGAGCGGGCGTTCGCCGTGCTCGACCGGTTCGTCGAGGCGGGCGGCACGTTCATCGACACCGCCAACACCTACTCGTTCTGGGTGGACGGCGGCACCGGCGTGGAGAGCGAGGAGCTGCTGGGCCGGTGGCTCACCTCCCGCGGCATCCGCGATGAGCTCGTGCTGGCCACCAAGGTCGGCGCGCTGCCCGATCCGCCGGGTGCGGCGTGGCCGGAGCACGCGGAGGGGTTGTCGCGTGAGGTCGTGCGTGCGCAGCTCACGGCCAGCATGCGGCGCCTCGGCACCGACCACCTCGACGTGTACTACGCGCACATCGAAGACCGCCGCACGCCGTTGCACGACACCGTGGCCACATTCGGGGAGTTGGTGACCGACGGCCTGGTGCGGGCCACCGGTCTCAGCAACCACGCGGCGTGGCGCGTCGCCGCGGCACGGGAGATCGCTCGGGCCCGAGGAGTTCCGGGGTTCACCGCGGTCCAGCAGCGGCACACCTATCTGCGGCCGCGGCCGGGCGCGGAGTTCGGCGCGAATCCGCACATCAGCGACGAGATGCTGGACTACGCGCGCACGGAGTCCGACGTGACCGTGCTCGGCTATTCGGTGCTGTTGTCCGGCGCGTACACCCGTGCCGACCGGCCGTTGCCAGAGCAGTACGACCACGAGGACAGCAGGCGGCGGCTGGAAGTGCTGGCCGAGGTGGCTGCCGAACTGGGCGCGACGCCGAACCAGGTCGTCCTCGCGTGGCTGCTGGGCGGCGACCCGCCAGTGCTGCCGATCCTCGGCGTGAGCTCGGTGAGCCAGCTCGACGAGTGCCTCGGCGCGCTCGACCTCGTGCTGGACGACGAGCAGCGGAAACGCCTCGACGCCTGATTGGCCGGTCCGGCGGTTGCGAGCGCAACCACCTGCCCGCAGTGTTGACGCCATGGGCTTTTTTTTTTTTTT
>NZ_JYJG01000161.1 GCF_000955955.1 Lentzea aerocolonigenes | reverse complement strand
GTGTTGACGCCATGGGCCTCGCCGACCGGATGATCCGCCTGCTCTGGGCGGTCGGCGGCGAGGACGTGGCGGCACGGATCCTGCGCGCCCACTGGCGGCTGCTGCCCGGCGACGACCCCGAGGGCAGGGCCCTGCGGGGTCGTCTGGTGGCGGCGCTGAGGTCCGAGCTGCCCGGCCGGGACGCGGAGATCCGGGAGGCGGTGCTGGCCGACGAGCTGGCGTTGCTCAAGCCGGGCGAGAAGCCGAGCAGGGCGACGGTGCTGAAGATCGTGCGGGCGCTCAGCTGACGGCGGGCACGAACTCGCGCAGCACCTCCATGCCGGTGTTGACGGCGGGGCCTCCCGCGGGCGTCGGGCCGAGAACGCGGGCGATGACGGGGCCGAGGGTCTCGTGGAAGAAGCGGTCGGCGTGCTCCTTCGACTCCCACACGGCGATGACCTGGAACTTGCCGTCGGCCCGGCAGGCGTAGCGGGCGCGCAGGCCGTCGGGCACGAGCGAGTTCATCATCTTGTCGAGGGTCTCGAGGGAGTCGGTGGGCGGGGTCGCGATGGTGAGCCACATGGGGTTCCTCCTCGTTCGGTGTGGCTCAAACCTAGGAAGTCCGCGCTGGTCAGCCATCCGCCGGAGTACTCGGTCGGGTACTCATCCACGCCGCGATCTGGCTGCGGGTGCTGAAGCCGAGCTTGGTCAGGATGTGCTGGACGTGGTTCTGCGCGGTGCGTTCGGAGATCACCAGCTGCCGAGCGATCTGCCGGTTGGTCAGGCCGTCGGTGACCAGGCGGGCGACCTCGTGCTCGCGGCTGCTCAGTTCCGTGACGGTGAAGGCGGTCATGCCCAGCGCACGGATCGCGCGGTCGGCGGCTCGTTGCACCGTGTCGGCGTCGCGACCCAGCGCGCGCAACGCCGCCGCGAGATGCCAGCGGGCTTCGGCCGCGAACGCCGTGGCACCTGCCTGAGATGCCTCGTCGACGGCGGCGCTCAGCGACTCGGCCGCGTCCTCGTACCGGTCCAGGGCGAGATAGCCGCGTCCCAGGGCCAGTGACGCGGGGCCCATGTAGGCGACGCCGTTGCCCGCCGCGTGCTCGCCGCGGAACGCCTCGAGCCGGGGCAGGATCTGGGCGAGGTCGTCGAGCAGGCCCAGGCCGGACGTGACGAGCACGGCGTCGACCAGGCCCGGCACCACGAAGAACGCGGGCAGGTCCCACTCGCCCAGCGGCCCGGCGCGGCGGTACCACTCCAGCGCCTCGTCGCGGAAACCCGCGCGCAGCAACAGGAACGCCCGCGTCAGCTTCGACATGAGCCGGAACCTCGGTGGCGGGTCGTGGAAGTGGCGGGCCAGCTCCAGACCGTCTTCGGTGACGCCGATGTGGCACGCGAATCCGCACTGCAGGGCGAAGTACGCGCCGGACGCCGGTTCGCGTTCGATCACCCGCATGCGGTCGTAAGCCTGCCTGCCGACCTCGCGCGCCTCGGCGAACCGGCCCTGCGCCTGAGCCAGGCATGCGGTCACGACTTCCAGGTGCCACAACGGAACCGCGCCGCCGACTCGCTCGCACGCCAGCCGCAGCGCGGGCAGTTCCTCTTGTGCGGCAGCGAGTGAGCCGCTCTCGATCAACGCGTGGATCCGCCACATGGAGCCCCACATCGCGCCGCGCGGGCTGCGGGTGCGGTGGGCCAGATCGATCATCTCGGTGGCGAGCCCGAGCCGTTCCGCACGGCCGGACGGGCCGGGGCAGGCCTCCTGGCGAGCGTGCAGGGCCTCGGCGAGCGCGCGGTCGTCGCCGCTCTCGCGGGCCAGGTCGAGGGCTTCGCTGCTCAGCGAGCCGAGCCGGTGCTGTTCGCCGCGGTAGAACGCGAGGTGGCTGCGCTGGGCGAGCAGCCGTGCGCGCGTTGCGGGACTGACCGGCTGCCGGAGTGCGTTGTCGCACAACGGGGTCGCCACCGCGTTCACCCCGGCGCCCGGCGCGGCTTCGAGCACCAGGGCGGCCTCGGCGATCTGCTCCGGCGTCGAAGCCAGCTCGGCGGCACGTTGGGCGGCCTCGACGCAGCCCGCGAGATCACCCGCGAAGTAGGCCGCTCGCCCCAGCGCCACCTGCACCTCGGAACTGTCCTCAATGGACGCGGCCGCACGATAAAGCCGCGCGCCTTCCTCGTAGGCCAGCCGCCGCACCGCGTCCTCGGCCGCGCGAATCGTCCACACCCGGGCCTCTGCCGTTGCGCCACAAGCACTCCAGTGCCGGGCGACGTCGGCGTAGTGCGTGCTGTCCGTCATCGCCGAAGCGATCCGCCGGTGGATCGCTCGCCGCTCGGCCGTGGTGAGCGAGGCCTCGACGGCGTCACGGGTCAACGCGTGCACGAACCGGTGCCCGGTCGCGTCGATCAACGTCGAGGCCTCGTCCAGCGCGCTGATCGGCAGCCCGGACGCGGCGGCGGCGAGGTCGACGTCGAAGTCGCGGCCGATCAACGCGGCCGTCCGCACCAGCTCCCGCGCATCGGGCGACAGCCGCGCGAGCCGCCCGGTCACGATGTCCCGGACACTGCGCGGCGGCTGGTCCGGACGCCAGGTGCCGTCGTCGACCGCGCGAGCGATCTCCGTGACGAACAACGGATTACCGCTCGTCAGCGACATGACCACGGCCGCGTGCTCAGCCCCGACCAGTTCCGCCACCTCGTCGGACGACAAGCCGTGCAGATCGATCCGGACGGCAGAGCGCATCAGGTCCGCAACGGCCGGGCACGGGTCGCGGAACGTCGCGAAGATCAGCACCGAACGCAGCTGCACGGCCAGATGAGCGAGCACGAGCAACGACGCCTCGTCCGCCCAGTGCACGTCCTCGACGACGACCACCAAGCCGGAACGGTCCAGCGCCGAAGCGATCGCGTCGAACACCCGGAACCTGTCCTGCGGCACCTCGGCGTCGTGCGCCAGCACGAGATCGGGATCGGCGCCGGTCGCCTTCAGGATCTGCCGCCACGGCCAGAACGCCGGTGCACCAGAGGTTTCGACGCAGTGCCCCCACACGACCTCACGGCCCAGTGCGAGCGCCTGCCCGGCCAGCTCCTGGGCCAGCCGCGTCTTGCCGATGCCGGGCTCACCGCCGCACAGCACCAGCCCGCCCGCGTCCGCCGCGACCCACGACCGCACCTGCGCGAGCTCGCGGCCCCGCCCCACCACCTTCACGTCCCGGATATCGCGCAAACCCCGGACGGCGTTTCGAATAATCGGTTGAGCCGAAGCGGCGGACCACGTCAAGATGGTCACATCACCGCAGCTCAGAGGCGTTGAAAATACATTTGCACAATGGTGGAGATGGGGCTGTGGAGCCCCGCCCGTCTGTAAAACGGGAGCCACGTGCAAAGGCGGTTCGACTCCGTCCTCCACCACTACCGTTGCGCCACCGGGGTGACCCTGGGCAACGACCTCCTCCCGCCCCACGACTACCTGGGTGGAAGGGGGACGACATGTCCATCGATGTTCAGCAACCACGTCCGCACGGCCTCGTCGGCAGCCACGTCCAGATCGCCGGTACCGCGGGCGGGGCGTTCGAGGCGCAGTTCAACTACCGCGTCCACGAGGGCCACGACGAGGTCACCGGCGGCTTCACGGCAGGCGACGGGGTAGGCGGCCACGGCCAGTTCCAGGTGACCGTCGACGTGTCCGGCGCGTCGTTCGCACTCGACCGGCTCTACGTCGAGGTGTTCTGGGTGTCGCCCAAGGACGGCGCCGAACTCGACAAGATCATCGTGCCGGTCGTGTACGGGCCGCGGATCGTGCCCGGCTACCGCGTCTACCAGGAGTACACGGTCAAGCCCGGCGACACGTTGTCCGCCATCAGCCTGCACTACTACGGCAACGCCAACCTCTACACCCGGCTGGTCCGGGCGAACCCGCACGTCATCACGAACCCCAACGTGATCCACCCCGGGGATGTGATCCGAGTTCCGCAATCCTGATCACAGGACACTGCGGGCCGACCGGGAGTTCGGGAAGCTCTGGCTCGCCAGGGTGATCTCGACAGCCGGCTCAGCGGTGTCGGGCGTCGCGCTGCCCGTCCTCATGTACTCGCTCACCGGCAGCGCCGTGCACACGGCAGCCCTCGCGGCACTGACCGCCGCGCCCTACCTCGTGTTCGGGCTGCTCGCGGGCGCGCTCGTGGATCGCATGCACCGGCGCACGGTCATGGTCGTCACGGACCTCGTCAGCGCCGGGCTGCTCGCGAGCGTGCCCGTGGCAGCCTCCGCGAGCGCGCTGACCCCGTCACACCTGCTCCTCGTCGCCGGGGGAGTGGCGAGCGTCAACGTCTGGTTCGACGCGGCCAACTTCGGCGCCGTGCCCGCGCTCGTCGGCTGCGAGAACCTCGCCAGGGCCAACAGCGCGATCTGGAGCGCCTCGACCGCCGTGCACATCGCGGCACCGTCCGCGGCCGGAGTGCTCATCGCGGCGATCGGCGCGGCGGGCACGATGGCCCTCGACGCGCTCAGTTTCGCCGTTTCCGCGGTGCTCGTCCGAATGATCCTCCGACCGCTGAACCCGAGCAGGGAACCCCGGATCTCCCTCAAAGCGGACATTCGCGAAGGACTGGAGTTCCTCTGGAGGGAACCCACAGTCCGGCTCTTCACCGGCCTGGGGATCGGTCAGGCGATCGCGGGCGGCGCCGTCTCCGGTCTGATCGTCGTCTACGCCTTCCGCGTTTTCGACGTCCCGGAGAACGACCCGCGGGTCGGTGTGCTGTTCAGCGCGCTGGCCGCCGGGTCGTTCGCCGCGATCGTCCTCATGCCCGCGATCAGCGACTCCTGTCCACCCCGGAGGGTCACGACGATCGGGCTGTCCGCAGGCGTGGCCGTGCTGGGTCTGCTGGCCGGTGTCCAGCTGTGGTGGCTCGCGGTGGCCGGCACCGCGTTGTGGGGCCTGACCTCGACGATCGTGATCGTCAACGGACTGACCGTGCGTCAGCTGGTGACACCGGACCGTCTGCAGGGGAGAGTCAACCTGGTGGGACGCATGGTGACCTTCGGAATCGGGCAGCCCACGGGTGCGCTGGCCGGCGGAGTGCTGGCCGACGCGCTGTCCGTGCGGGCCGCTCTGGTGATCACGGCGCTACCCCTCGTGTTCGCCGCGTTGTTCGGGTGGTCGCGGGTGAGGCCGTGAGTTGTGCCACGGGCTCAAGTGATCCTGTGCCGAGGACCTGGTTGCTTGTTGGTTTCATACAAAGCACGCTGCTCAACTCGCTTCGATCTAGCGGTTTTCCTACCGGGTAGTAGACGAGAGTGTGTACATCGATTGAGCGGCGACTGCCGCTGAGGTTTGTGCGTCCGCGAGGAGTCAAGTCGTTGTTCAGTCGTGTAGCGATCGTCAACCGCGGGGAAGCCGCTATGCGGCTGATCCACGCCGTCCGTGAGCTCGCCGCCGAGTCAGGGGAACGGATCGAGACCGTCGCCCTGTACACCGATGTCGACAAGTCGGCGCCCTTCGTGAGGGAAGCCGACCTCGCCTACAACCTCGGCCTGGCGGCTGACCGTCCGTACCTCAACCTGAAGGTGCTGGAGCAGGCCCTCGTCGAGACGAAGGCCGACGCCGCGTGGGTCGGGTGGGGCTTCGTCGCCGAGATCCCCGAGTTCGCCGAGCTGTGCGAGAAGGTCGGCGTCACGTTCGTCGGCCCGTCCGCCGAGGCCATGCGCAAGCTCGGTGACAAGATCGGTTCGAAGCTGATCGCCGAGGAGGTCGGCGTTCCGGTCGCGCCGTGGTCGCGCGGCGCCGTCGAGAACCTCGAGCACGCCTTGAAGGTGGCCGAGGAGGTCACCTACCCGTTGATGCTGAAGGCGACCGCCGGTGGTGGTGGCCGCGGCATCCGCAAGATCACCACGCCGGAAGAGCTGGAAGAGAACTTCGACCGCACCAGCCAGGAGGCCGCGCGCGCGTTCGGCTCCGGCGTGATGTTCCTGGAGCGCCTGGTCACCGGCGCCCGGCACGTCGAGGTGCAGGTCATCGCCGACGGCCAGGGCACGGCGTGGGCGCTCGGCGTCCGCGACTGCTCGGTGCAGCGGCGCAACCAGAAGATCATCGAGGAGTCGGCGTCCTGCGTGCTGGAGCCGTCGCAGGTCGACGAGTTGAAGGCGTCGGCGGAGCGGCTCGCGAACGCCGTCGGCTACCGCGGCGCGTGCACCGTCGAGTTCCTCTACCACCCCGGTGAGAAGCTCTTCGCGTTCCTGGAGGTCAACACCCGTCTGCAGGTCGAGCACCCGATCACCGAGATCACCTGCAACTTCGACCTGGTCAAGGCACAGCTGCACGTCGCGGGCGGCGGCAAGCTCGAGGGCGCCAAGCCCGTCGAGCTCGGGCACGCCGTCGAGGCCCGCCTGAACGCCGAGGACCCGGACCGCGACTTCGCGCCGTGCCCCGGCACGATCGTCCGGCTGGAGCTGCCCGCCGGCCCCGGCATCCGCGTCGACACCGGCGTGGCCGAGGGGTCGCAGATCCCGTCCGACTTCGACTCGATGATCGCCAAGATCATCGCGTACGGCCGCGACCGCGACGAGGCGCTCGGCAAGCTGCGCCGCGCCATGGCCGAGACGACCGTGATCATCGAGGGCGGCACGACGAACAAGAGCTTCGTGCTGGACCTGCTCGACGAGCCCGCCGTGATCGACGGTTCGGCCGACACGTCGTGGATCGACCGCGTGCGCGCCGAGGGTGGCCTGATCTCGCACCGCCACTCCGCCATCGCGCTGGCCGCGGCCGGTATCGAGGTGTACGAGGACGAGGAGCAGATCAACCGCACCGAGCTGCTGGCGTCGTCTCGCGGTGGCCAGCCGCGCACGAACCACGAGGGCGCGGTCAAGCTGGAGTTCGTGCTGCGCGGCCAGCCGTACGTGGTCCAGGTCGCCCGTGTCGGCAGCGCGAAGTACCGCGTCGGTGTGTCCGCCGCGGACTCGGACAACGTGCTGACCGGTGACGTCGACGTCGAGCGGTTCGACCACCACGTCGGCCAGATCACCGTGAACGGCACGCGGTTCCGCGTCGTCACCGGCACGCACGGCCCGGTCCACCAGGTCGAGGTCGACGGCGTCACCCACCGCGTGACCCGGGACGAGGGCGGTGTGCTCCGCTCGCCGATGCCCGCGCTGGTCGTCGCGACCCCGCTGGAGGTCGGCGCCGAGGTCGAGGCCGGTGCGCCGGTTCTGGTTCTCGAGGCGATGAAGATGGAGACGGTGCTGCGCGCGCCGTTCCGCGCCCGGCTCAAGGAGCTCAACGTCGTCGTCGGCACCCAGGTGCCCGCCGGTGGCGCGTTGCTGAAGCTGGAGGAGATCGAGGACGCCGACGGCGCCGTCGAGGAGCAGAAGTCCGAGTCCACCGTGGAACTCGAACTGCCCGCGCCGCGCACCGACGTGCAGCCGGAGGAACTGGTCGCGCGCGGTCTCGACGACCTGCGGAACCTGTTGCTGGGCTTCGACACCACGGCCGCCGACACCGAGCGCGTGCTGTCGGACTACATGGGCGCGCGGCACGACCTGCTGGAGCGGCCGCTCGTCGCCGAGGCCCAGCTGCTCGGCATCTTCGCCGACCTGTGCGACCTCTCGCGCAACCGGCCGGCCGGTGAGGAGACCAAGCCGGAGAACCACATCCACTCTCCGCGCGAGCACTTCCACACCTACCTGAAGACGCTGGACGCGGACCGAGCCGCGCTGCCGGAGGGCTTCCGCGCCCGCCTGCAGAGCGTGATCGGCCACTACGGCATCACGGAGCTCGACCGCACGCCGGAGCTGGAGCAGGCCGTCTTCCGCATCTTCGTGGCGTTGCGCCGCGGTGTGTTCGACGCGGCCGTCGCGACGACGCTGCTGCGCCAGTGGGTGCAGGAGGCGCCGCCGGTCGAGTCCGAGCAGGTGCAGGTCGGCCTGGTGCTGGAGCACATCGTCGCCGCGACGCAGGTCCGCTACCCGGCGGTGGCCGACCTGGCCCGCAGCGTGGTGTTCACGTGGTTCGCGCAGCCGTTGGTGCGCCGCAACCGCGCCCGCGTGCACAGCGAGGTCCGCAAGCACCTGATCCACCTGGACGCGCAGCCCCAGGCCGCCGACCGCGAGGAGCGGATCGCGGCGATGGTGGCGTCGGCGGAACCGCTGGTGCGCCTGCTCGGCCAGCGGATCGGCAAGCCCGGTGCGGACAACACCCCGTTGCTGGAGGTGCTGGCCCGCCGCTACTACACCAAGAAGGCGCTGGAGAACCCGCGCGTGACCGGGGCGTTCTTCGTCGCGGAGAACGCGCCGGAGCAGACCCGTCTCGTGTCGACGGCGGTGGAGTTCCCGTCGCTGGCGGACGCCGTCGGCGAGGTCGTCAAGTACGGCAACGGAAGCGCGGTCGTCGCGGACCTCTACGTCAACTGGGCCGACGGTCCGACCGACCAGGACGAGATGGCCGCCGGTCTGGGTGCCGCCCTGGCCGCGCACCAGCTGCCGCCGACGATCACCCGCATCACCACCACGGTGGCGGGTCGTCGCGGCGAGTCGATGCACCACCACTTCACGTTCCGCCCGTCGTCCAACGGGTTCGCCGAGGAGAGGCTGGTGCGCGGGCTGCACCCGCGCATCGCCGAGCGCATGCAGCTGGAGCGGCTGCGGGAGTTCGACCTCACCCGGCTGTCCTCCGTGGACGAGGACGTCTACCTGTTCCGCGCGGTCGCCAAGGCGAACAAGTCGGACGAGCGTCTGGTCGCTCTCGGTCAGGTCCGCGACCTGACGCCGTTGCGCGACGACGAGGGCCGGATCGTCGCTCTGCCTGCCGCCGAGGACGTGCTGGCGACCTGTCTGGACGGTATTCGCCGGGCTCGTGCGCAGGCCGGTGGCCGGACTCGTCTCGCCACCAACCGCGTGGTCCTGTACGCGTGGCCACCCACCGACCTGCACTCGACCGACCTCGACGCGGTGGCCCAGCGCGTGCTGCCGACCACGACCGGCCTCGATCTGGAAGAGGTCCTGTTCCTCGCCCGGCGCAAGGACAACGAGACCGGTGAGCTCACCGACATCGGTGTGCGCATCGCGAACGACGCGGGTGCCGGCGTCTCGTTCTCGTTCGTGCAGCCGCCGACCGAGCCGATCCAGCCGCTCGACGACTACCGCCAGAACGTGCTGCGCGCCCAGTCCCGGGGCACGATCTACCCGTACGAGCTGGTCGACATGCTCGTCGGCGACGGTGGTTCGTTCGTGGAGCACGACCTCGTCGACGGGTCGCTGGTGCCGGTCGACCGCCCGCGCGGTGGCAACAAGGCGGGCATCGTCGTCGGTGTCGTGACGACGCCCACGCCGGCGTACCCCGAGGGCATGAAGCGCGTTGTGCTGCTGGGCGACCCGACGAAGTCCCTGGGCGCGCTGGCCGAGCCCGAGTGCTCCCGCGTGATCCACGCCCTGGACCTGGCGTCGGAGCTTTCCGTTCCGCTGGAGTGGTTCTCGCTCTCGTCCGGCGCGAAGATCTCGATGAGCTCCGGTGTCGAGAACATGGACTGGGTGGCCGCAGCGCTGAAGCGGATCGTCGAGTTCACCCAGGCCGGCGGCGAGATCAACGTGGTGGTCAACGGCATCAACGTCGGCGCCCAGCCGTACTGGAACGCCGAGGCCACGATGCTCATGCACACCAAGGGCATCCTGGTCATGACCCCGGACTCCGCGATGGTGCTGACCGGCAAGCAGGCGCTGGACTTCTCCGGTGGCGTGTCGGCCGAGGACAACTACGGCATCGGTGGCTACGACCGCGTCATGGGCCCGAACGGCCAGGCGCAGTACTGGGCGCCGAACCTGCGCTCGGCGTTCGACGTGCTGCTGGCCCACTACGAGCACAGCTACATCGCGCCGGGCGAGTCGGGCCCGCGCCGGGTGTCCACTTCGGACCCGTCCGATCGCGATGTCTCCGGTTACCCGCACGTGGTCGGCGACAGCCCGTTCAAGACCGTGGGCGAGATCTTCTCGGTCGAGTCGAACCCGGACCGCAAGAAGCCGTTCGACATCCGCACGGTCATGCGCGCCCTGTCCGACCAGGACCACGACGTCCTGGAGCGCTGGGCCGGCATGGCGGACGCCGACACCGCGGTCGTCCAGGACGTGCACCTCGGCGGCATCCCGGTGACGCTGCTGGGCATCGAGTCGCGCGGCGTGGCCCGCACCGGCTTCCCGCCCACCGACGGCCCGGACACCTACACCGCCGGCACGTTGTTCCCGAAGTCGTCGAAGAAGGCGGCCCGTGCGATCAACGCCGCCTCCGGCAACCGGCCTCTCGTGGTCCTGGCGAACCTGTCGGGCTTCGACGGCTCGCCGGAGTCGATGCGCGAGCTCCAACTGGAGTACGGCGCGGAGATCGGCCGCGCGATCGTCAACTTCCGCGGCCCCATCGTGTTCACCGTGATCTCGCGCTACCACGGCGGCGCGTTCGTGGTCTTCTCGAAGGCCCTGAACCCGTCCATGACCGTGCTGGCGGTCGAGGGTTCCTTCGCCTCGGTCATCGGCGGCGCCCCCGCCGCGGCCGTGGTGTTCGCCCGCGAGGTGGACGGCCGCACGGCCAACGACCCGCGCGTGAAGAAGCTGGAGACCTCGGTGTCGGAGGCCGCGGGCGCCGAACGCGCGGCCCTGACCGCCGAGCTCGCGGTGACGCGTCAGGCGGTGCGGACCGAGAAGCTGAACGAGATGGCCGCGGAGTTCGACCGCGTCCACAGCGTGCAGCGCGCGGTCGAGGTCGGCTCGGTCGACGCGATCATCTCGGCGGCCGAGCTGCGGCCGGCGATCATCGCGGCGATCGAGAACGGTCTCGCGCGCTAGTTGCTTTCAGGAGAGGGGCCCGGTCACCGTTCAGTGGCCGGGCCCCTTCCGTTGATCACCAGTAGCTTGGTGGCATGTGGGACTGGAAGCAGGACCGGATCAAGGCGGCACTGGGCGGCGTGAACCCCACCGTGCTGCGGCGCCTCGACGCGGGGTTCGCGAACATCGGCGACGTGCAGTTCCTGCCGGGCTACTGCGTCCTGCTCGTGGACACGCCGAACGTGCAGCGGCTCACCGACCTGCCCCGCCGACGCCGGCTGGAGTTCCTGGCCGACATGGAACTCCTCGGCGAGGCGGTTGAGCGGGTCTGCGCCCGCCGCGACGCGGGGTTCCGGAGGGTCAACCTGGAGATCCTCGGCAACACGGATCCCTACCTGCACGCGCACATCTGGCCGCGCTACGACTGGGAACCACCGGAGATCGTCGGGCGGCCGGTGTGGCTGTACCCGGTCGAACGCTGGTCCGACCCGGAGACCGCTCTGGGGCCCGACCACGACGACCTCCGAGCCGAACTCACTGCGGAGATCGACCTTCTGCGTTCGTGACGCCGAACGGGACGTGCACGCACGGCACGGTCTGGATCAGGTGCCCGCGCTGGTCGTCGAAGAAGATGTGCGGCTTCAACACGTCGAGAATCGGCGCCTTCCGCAGCCCGCCCAGGAAGAACGCGTCGTTCACCGTGAGTCCCCACGCCTTGAGGCTGTTGATCGCCCGCTCGTGGGCGGGCGCGGACCGAGCCGTGACCACCGAAACCCGGATCCGGTCCTGCGCCACCCGTTGAATCCGGTTGATGCCCGCGAGGAAGTTCCTGAGCGGCCCGGCATCCAGTGGCGTCACGACGTTCGTGGCCTCGTGCTGCTGGAACTCGTCGAGCCCACCTGATTGATAGATCCGCTCAGCCGCGTCGTCCGCCAGCACCCCGTCGAAGTCGAACGCGATCCGCAACGCCGGATCTTCGTCGTCGCGATAGGAAGACTTCATCACCTGCCCCGCGGGCATCCCGGCAGCAGTAGCCCGGCGCACGTCGTTCTCATGCGCCGACAAGAACAACGACATGTTCAACGCGGGCATGTACTCGTGCGGCGCCCGCCCCTCGGTGAAGATCGCCCGCGTGATCGCCAGGCCGTGATGAGCCGCCGACCGCAGGATGCGCAACCCGGTGTCGGGGGAGTTGCGCGACAGCACGATCACCTCGACCAGCGGCCCCAGCGAGTTGAGCCGCAGCAGCCGCTTGATGAACGGGAACGCGACCCCGGGCTCGAACGGCTCGTCGAGGTGCTCCGACTGGTACTCGCGGTAGGCCTGTTCCCCGGACGTGGAGAACACGGCATCGGACGCGGTCAGGTCGAACAGCGCGCTCGACGCCACGCCCACGACCAGCAGGTTCTCCAGGCTGGGTGCCACGTCACAGATCGTACGACGCGCGTTCTGGTACGGTCGTACCAATGTACTGGTTGGTGCTGATCCTGTCGGGGGTGCTGGAGGCCGTCTGGGCCACGGCGCTCTCAGCGTCGCGGGGCTTCAGAAGGCCGTGGCCGGTGGTGGTGTTCGCGATCTCGATGACGGCGAGCGTCGTCGGCCTCGCCTACGCCATGCGCGGAATCCCGGTCGGCACGGCGTACGCGGTGTGGGTCGGCGTCGGAGCCGTGCTCACGGTGCTCGTCGCGGTGCTGCGCAAGGAGGAGAAGCTTCACCTCGCCAAAGCCCTGCTGCTCGCCGCGTTGATCGGCTGTGTCGCGGGCTTGAAGGCGGTGAGCTAGATGTACTGGGCGGTCCTGCTGGTCAGCGCCGTGCTCGAAGCAGTGTGGGCAACGGCGTTGTCGAACGGCAACCACGTCGTGTTCGCCATCGCCGCCACGCTGAGCATGGTCGGGCTTTCCGTTGGCATGAAACGAATCACCGTCGGCACCGCGTACGCCGTGTGGGTCGGCGTCGGCGCGGCTCTGACAGTCACGTGGGCGATGATCACCGGTGAGGAGTCGGTCTCCGCGTGGAAGATCGTGTTCCTCACCGGGATCATCGCCTGTGTGATCGGCCTGAAGTTCCTCAGGTCAGACGGAAAATCAGTTGAAGTGCCACTGCTGGTTGGCGGTTCCGGCGCAGTCCCAGAGCTGAAGCCTGGTCCCGTCGGCGGAACTGGGGCCGGTGGCGTCGAGGCATCTTCCTGACGCCGCGTTGCGCAGCTGGCCGTTCGCCTCGGCGGTCCACTGCTGGTTGCCCGCGCCGCTGCAGTCCCAAAGCTGGGTGACAGCGCCGTTGGCGGTACCGGAAGCGTCGAGGCACTTGCCGAGCGCACGAACCGTGTTGCCTTCACGGGACCACGACTGCGCGGTGGTGCCGTTGCAGGTCCACAGCTGAACCGCGGTGCCGTTGGCCGAGTTCGCACCCGCCACGTCGACGCACTTGCCGCCGAAACCGGTGATGGTGCCGCCGGTGGGCGGGTTCGGGTTGCCGCCGGACGCGGCCTCCCAGATGGCGTTGAGCAGGCTGGTGCTGCCGGTCGTGTCCTGCGACAGCTCCCAGTTCATGATGCCGCCCGCGTTCGACACCGCCCACGTCGTCTTGCGCTTGATCGTGGGGATGCCGTTGTAGCAGTTGCCGTTGTAGCAGTCGCGGTTGGCGTTGGCCGGGTCCTGCGCCACCAAGTCCTTGTAGGCGATGTAGGTCGGCCGGCTGTAGAACGGCACGCCCAGAACCGCCTTGCCGGCAGGCAGCCCGCGGCCCTTCCAGAAGTTGACGCTGTTGATCGACCAGTCGTAGTTCGCGTGCGGGCTGCCACCGTCGTACGCCATGATGTTCAGCCAGTCGACCGCGTTGAACACGGCCGGCTGCACACCGTTGGCGGTGCCGCCCTCGCTGACGACCGCGGCCGTCAGGATCTTGCCGCGCTGGTGCAGCGCGGTGCTGAGCTGCTGCATCAGAGCGGTGTAGTTGTTGCCCGACGTGCCGGGATCCGGGTACTCCCAGTCGATGTCGATGCCGTCGAGGTTGTACTGGTTGACGACATTGATCAGCGAGTTGACGAACGTGGTGCGCGCGCCGGAGTTGCCCGCGAGCTGTTCGAACGCCGAGTCGTTGCCGTCGTTCCAGCCACCGACCGCCAGCGAGACCTTGACCCCGTTCTGGTGACCGAGGCTGACGATCTGCTGGAGCTTGCCGGTGTCGGGAATGCCCTGGAGCGTGCCGTTCCCGTTCGGCAGCACGAAGGCGTAGTTGATGTGCGTCAGCTTGCTGTACTGGATCGCGCTGGCAGCACCGGACCACGACGGCATGTAGCCGACGCTCTTGAACCCGGCGGGATACGCGGCCTGCGCGGCTGGCGTGATGACCGTCATGGTCGCCGCGGCGGCGGCCAGCGCGAGGCCGGCGGCGCCGAGGCGGGATCGGAGTGAACGCATTGCAGGGGTTGCCTTCCACTTTCGGTCTTGCGCCCACCGCGACGTTAGTGGTCTAGACCGGTTGTGTGGAAGATCAACTAGCGACCGGAACCAGTTCCGGTCGCTGCCAGGGGAATCAACGCAGGTACGAAGCGCCGTTGACGTCGATGATCGTGCCGCTCGCCCAGGTCGCCTTCTCGGAGGCGAGCCACGCGACCGCTGAGGCGACCTCGGCTGGTTCGGCGACGCGGCCGAACGGGCTCTGCGCGCGGATCGCGTCACCCTCCGGGCTGCTCAGGAGGTCCGTGACCATGTCGGTGCGGACGAAGCCCGGTGCCACGCCGGCCACCGAGATGCCCTGCGGCGCAAGGGATTGCGCGAGCGACTGGGTCATCGCGTGCAACCCGGCCTTCGCGGCTCCGTACGCGGGCGCGTCGGGCTCGCCGCGGTAGGCGCCGCGCGAACCGACGTTGATGATCCGGGCGCCCGCGGTCATGTGCTGGACCGCGTGCCAGGTGAGATCGGCCGGTCCCAGCAGGTTGAGCTCGATGGTGCGGCGCCAGGCGTCCTGCCAGTCCGCGAAGCTCGTCTCGGCGATCGGGTGCAGGAAGTAGATCCCCGCGTTGTTGACCAGGACGTCCAGCCCGCCGAGCTTCTCCACTGTCTCCGCGACGACCTGCTCGGCCTGGTTCGCGCCGAGGTCGCCCTGGACGGTCACATGTCCGGTTCCGGCAAGGCTTTCCGCGACTGCGACGGCCTCGCCGGCACCGCTGCGGTAGTGGACGGCGACCTGATGGCCGCTGTCCGCGAGGGCGTGGGCGATGGCCGCACCGATGCCGCGGGAGGCACCGGTGACGAGAGCGCGTCGGGTCATGACCTCATCTAACCCTGGCTGTTGATCAGCCACTTGCCGTTCTGCTGAACGAACCCGAACGTCTGCGTCTCGGTCTTCACGACGGTCGAGCCCTGCATGTACTGCAGCGTCACGGTCACCGTGTTGTCGCCCTGCGGCACGAAGTTCGACAGCTGCACCGAGGTGTAGTCGCGCCAGAACTGCTGGTAGCCCTCGAAGGTCAGGTTGTTGTGGGCGGCCTTGAAGTCGTCGGTGAGCAGCGACCACCCGGTCTGCAGGTCGCCGGGGATCAACGCGTAGTAGGCGGTGATCGCTTCTTGGGCGTTCTTCGGTCCCGCGGGCGGCTGCGGGGTCTGAGGCGGCGGGTTCTGCGGGATCGTCTGGGAGTTGGTCTGCGGCGGCGGGCTGTCCGTCGTCTGCTGCTGGGTCTGCGACGTCGTCTGGGACTGGCTGCCGGCCGCCGGGGTGGAGGTGCCGGACGCCGGTGGGTTGTTCGACGCGTTGTTCTGGTTGCCGCCCTTGGGCCACAACAGGAACGAGCCGACGCCCACGGCGATCACGAGGAGCACGATCGCGATGGGGACCAGCGGGAACTTGCGCCGCTTCACCTCCTGCTCCGGCTGCGGGGGAACGGGCGGAGTGAGGACCGGGGTCGGTTCTGGTTGCGCCACAACGGGTTGCACCACAACCGGTTCCGGCACGACGGGTGTGGGCTCCGGCTCAGGCTGCGGTTCCGGCTCGGGTTCCGCCTGCACGGGCGGTGCCACCGGTTCGGCGTCCTGCTTCGCCTTCTCCTCGGGCTGTGCCTCGACGGGAAGCTCCACAGTGGCCGGGATGACCACGGTCGCCTCCAACACCTGCGGCGACTCGTTCACCACGGCGGCCAGCAGGTGCACGGCCTCCTGCATGGACGGACGGCGCTCAGGTTCGGTGGCCAGCAACCGGAACAGCACCGGCGCGAGCAGCGGACCGGCGTTGGCGGGCGGCATGATCGACCCGCTCGCCACGCGGTGCAGCATGGCGATGTGGTTGTCCGCGGTGCCGAACGGCGGCCCGCCCTCGACGGCGTTGTAGAGCGTGGCGCCGAGCGAGAAGACGTCGGAGGCCAGACCGGCGTCCTCGCCGCGAGCGACCTCGGGGGAGAAGAACGCCGGCGTGCCGACCGTGCCGGTCACGGTGGCCGTGCCGTCGTCGATCGCCTTGGAGATGCCGAAGTCGGTGATCTTGACTTCCTGGTCGCCGATCAGCACGTTGCCCGGCTTCACGTCGCGGTGCTGGATGCCGTGCCGGTGCGCGGCGGCCAGCGCGGCGGCGGTGTAGCAGCCGATGCGGGCGACCTCGCGCGGCGGCAGCGTGCCCTGCTCGCTGATGACGGCGGCGAGGCTGCGGGAGGGGAGGTACTCCATGATCAGCCACGGTTGCCCGTCGTGCTCGACGACGTCGTAGACGCGGATGGCGTTGGGGTGCTCGAGGCGGGCGGCCAGGCGGGCCTCGCGCATGGCTCTGGCCTTGGCGCGGTCGATCTTGGCGTCGTCGACGCCGTCGAGAGCGAGTAGCTCCTTGGCCGCCACCACCCGGTGAAGCTGCTCGTCATAGGCCTGCCACACGACGCCCATCGCGCCCTGGCCGACCTTCTCCGTCAACCGGTAGCGGCTCCCGATGAGCCTGCTCTTCTCCTCCACGAACGCGCTCCCGTCACCTTTACTCACCCACAAGTGTGACGGTTGCCGCGTTCGGGATTGACTGTAACCCCACGTGGGGGTAGATATGGGGTTATGCCGAAAATCAACGTGTACCTGCCCGACGAACTGGCAGAAACGGTGAAGGAACTGAACATTCCGGTCTCGGCGATCTGTCAGCGGGCTCTGGAGGTGTCGGTCAAGCGGCTCACGGCTGTGCGCGGGCTCACCGTCGGCGATCTCGACGGTGAGCGGCTGTCCCAGCTCACCGAACGGATGCGCGCCGTGCTCCGGCTCGCGGCGTCGTCGCCCGTGGTCACCACCGCCGAGCTGGCGCAGGCCATGGTCGACGAAGGTGCCAACCTGGCGTTGGACGTGCTCCGCGCGATCGACATCGACCCGCGCACGTTGAGCTTCCCGTCCTCGCCGGGTGAGGGGTCGGGATTTGCTCCCGACGCGGTCAACGCGCTGGAGCTCGCCGTGGTCGAGGCGATGGCGCTCGGGCACAACTACGTGGGCTGCGAGCACCTCCTGCTCGGGCTGATCGCCGAACCGGATGGCAGCGCGGGTGCGGTGTTGCGTGAGCTCGGTGCGGATCTCAAGGGCACTCGCCGGGCCGTGCAGACCGCACTGGCCGGGATCGTGCACCTCAAGAAGCAGCAGGCGGCGGTTCCGGACGCGGCGAAGGTGCTGCAGCTGATCATGTCCCGGCTGGACCGGCTGGAGAAGAAGGTGGGTATCGGCTGACCAGTTCGGCGCCGATGCGGGCCAGGTGGTCCTGTACTTCTCGTGGTGACTCGACGGTGATCAGCGCGCCCCAGCCGGCGACGTTGCGGGCGATGTCGAGCGGGGTGGGGGCGGTCAGTTCGACTCGGGTTTCGTTTTCGAGGTCTTCGAGCACTGTGCAGTGACGGCCGTGCATGTGCTGGAAGACCTTCAGGAACCTGTTCTGCAGTCGCATGATCGCTTTGGTTCCGGAACGGAGTTGCTCGACCTCCGTGACGACCGAGTCCCAGGCCTTCGCGAGCACGAAGTCCGGTGGCCTGGCCGAGGGGGTGCCGGTCAGGTTGACGCCTTGGATCCGGTCCAGCCGGAACGTCCGCTGGCCGTCCGCGGTGCCGGCGATGAAGTACCAGATGCCGTCCTTGTCGACGAGGCCCCACGGGTCGACGGTGCGTCCTTTCGGTGGTTCGCCTCGTTTTTGGTAGGTCAGGCGGACTTGGACCTGCTCCACGACGGCTTTCTGCAGCAGTTCCACCAGCACCGGGCGGTCTTTCGTGTCGTCGCCCCAGGCCGCGGTGTCGATCACGACGGCTTCCGCGGCGGCTTCGGCCTCGGCGCGGAACGTCTGGGGGAGGGCGCGGACGAGCTTGCGCAGCGCGGACTTCACCTGGGGTGCGACGGACGCGGCCGGGCCGGCGATGAGGAACAGCGCCTGGGCTTCCGCTGACGTGAGACCGCTGAGGTCAGTGCGGGCGCCGCCGATGAGCGACCAGCCGCCGCCGCGGCCCGGTTGGGCGTAGACGGGGACCCCCGCGGTGGACAGCGCCTCCAGGTCGCGGCGGGCTGTGGCTGTGGACACTTCGAACTCTTTGGCCAGCTCAGAGGCAGTGACGCGGCCTCTGGCCTGCATCAGCAGCAACGTGGCTACGAGACGGTCTGCGCGCATGGCTTCAGGTTCCTGTTCAAAGTGCTCACTGGATGAGCACTTTACGGCCGAAGCTGAATCGCAACACCCCGAAAAATATCTGGAGGGATTTCTGATGTTGCGAGGCATGGCGACCGTCACCTACTACGCCGACGACGTCGCGGAGGCGCGTGCCTGGTACGCCGAGTTCCTGGGCGTGGAGGCGTACTTCTCGCGGAACGCGCCGGACGGCACGCTGGGGTACGCGGAGTTCCGGATCGGCGACTTCGAGGCCGAGCTCGGGCTGGTGCAGCGTCAGTTCGAGGTGACGCCGTCGGAAGGTCCCGGCGGGTCGATCCTGTTCTGGGCGGTGGACGATCTTTCGGCGACGCTGGACCGGTTGTTCTCGCTGGGGGCGAAGGTGCACGACGAACCGCGGGTGCGAGGTGAGGGGTTCGTGACGGCGTCGGTGGTGGATCCGTTCGGGAACATCCTCGGAGTCATGACGAACACTCACTACCTGTCTGTTGTTGCTGCAACTCGTTGATCGGAACCGCGACAAACGTCTCGGCTGAGTGCCGTCATTCGCCGCTGCAACTACGGCATCGCCGAGGCGTCTACTTCTCGGTGATGCCGTAGTTGTGGTGGGAGGGCCCGTTGACGGTTCCCGACGGGCGAGGGCCCATCCGCGTGCTGATCGTCGACGACGACGCGCGGGTGCGCAGCGCCATGCGGACTTTTCTGCTGGCACATCCCGAGTTCGAGGTCGTGGGCGAGGCGGGCAGCACCGAGTCGGCCGTGCGGTTGGCCGAGGAGACCGAGCCGGGCGTCGCCATCGTCGACGTTCTGATGCCCACCGAACGGGATGGCTTGTCGCTGCTCAAGGTTTTCGCCGGGCAGCACGGGATTCCGGTCGTGGCCATGAGTCTGAACAACGCGTGCGCGGACGGCGCGATCGCGGCCGGCGCGTACACGTTCCTCGCCAAGGACGGCTACTCGGATCTCCTGGTGAGTGCCTTGCTGGCCGCGTGCCGGGACCGCGACGGATGACGTAGGCCCCATGACGTAGGCACGTCGGACTTCGGTCCCGGTCAGGGGTTCCGCAACTACGCGGGCAGGTTGGGTCGGCCGACCGATCCGGGCGGGGTGTGGCACGGAGCACAGTTCACGAGTGCCACCACCCCCCGGATTGCGAGGCGAGCGAGATGACCACGACCGGTAGCGCCGCAAGCATCGTGAGCGCTGTCAACCCACGCTTGAGCAACCCACGCTTGAGC
>NZ_JYJG01000170.1 GCF_000955955.1 Lentzea aerocolonigenes | reverse complement strand
AAGTTGTCCAGCCCCACCCAGACCTCCTCGCGCGCGTTCCTGCCGAGCCCCAATCCCTTCACCTGGACCGAGTGGAGGCTCAGGTGAACGGCGTAGCCGATCGGCAGCGCGAAGAAGAGTCCGAAAAGGATGATCGCCGGAGCGAGGAAGCCGTACGGCGCGAGCCGTCTGGCGGTGCGGGTGGACGCCATGGATCAGCCCTCGATCTTGAAGCCGTTCTTCTTCATGTCCGCGACTGTGGTGTCCTGCACGGTCTTCAGCGCAACCGGGAACGACGACTTCTCCGTGGCCGCCTTGCCGAAAGCGTCCTTGAACGTGTTGTAGGCGACGTTGACGTTCGGCCCCCAGCTCGCCGAGGCAGTGCCCTTCGTGAGCTCGGCGACCTGCTGGTAGAAGTCAGGCTGGTTGGGGAGGAACTCCGGCGTGGTCAGGGCGCCGCTCGTCTGCGCGGCGGTCGCGGCGGGGTAGACCCCGGCCTCCTTCACCAGGGCCGCCACAGCTTTGGGATCCGTGTTGAGCCAGGTGGCGAACTCGGCGGCGGCCTTCGCCCTGCCACTCTTCACGGCTTTGGCGGTGACGCCGGTGGTGGAGCCGCCCCAGCTGCCAGTGGTGTTCGAGCCCGCGGTCCACTGCGGCAGCTTGGCCATCCGCCACTTGCCCTTGGTGTCCGGCGCGC
>NZ_JYJG01000169.1 GCF_000955955.1 Lentzea aerocolonigenes | reverse complement strand
GTCGTTGAGCGCCTTGTTCCAGGCGGGCGTGTACATCGGCTGGTTGTCGATCACGCCCTCGGCCACCAGGCCGCCCCAGAACGTGGCGACCTCGCGGGACGCCTCGGCGTCGATGGCGACCTTCCAGATGTCACCGGAGGCCGACCACCAGGTCGCTCCGGCCTGCTGCGTCAGCCCGGCGAACAGACCGGCGTCGTTGCTGGAGAACGTGGTCAGCGCGCGGTTCGGGTCCTTCTGCTTGAGCTGTCGCGCGACGCTCGCGAACTCCGTCCACGTGGTGGGCACCGTGAGTCCGAGTTGCGTGAAGACGTCCTCGCGGTAGTAGAGCGCGAGCGGAGCCGTGTCCTGCGGAATCGCGTAGACCGCCGAGTCCAGGGTGACCTGTTTCCAGACGTTCTCGGCGAACTTGTCCTTGGCTCCACCGGCGAACTCCGTGATGTCCGCGAGCACGTCGTTCGACACCAGCGTCGGGATCATCTGGTATTCCGCCTGCACCAGGTCCGGCCCGTCACCCGCCTTCCCGGCGGTGATGACCTTGGTGACGAGCTCGTCGCCACCTCCCTGTTCCTGCACGGTGACCTTGATGTCGGGGTGTTCGGCGTTCCAGATGTCCGCGACCTTCTGCAGAGTCGCCCAGGACCACATGGTCAGCTCGACCGGGCCGTCGGCAGAAGGTGTTCCGCCGCCACTGCACGCGGCGAGCGTCAGGGAGCCGATGAGTGCGATGGCGCTGAGGGCGGTGCGGCGCTGCATCCGTTCCTCCGATGTCGGGGGGAGGTGCTGGACTGTGCACGTTCACAGTAGAGATACACCCTCGACACTTTCAATAGGAGAAATGTACCGTCATAAGCGAAAGTCAGGCGGAACTCGCGCTGTGCACGATCACAGAGACGGGGCTCATGGATGAAACGGCGGCACTGGCCGGCTGGACTGGACGCCCTCGCGTACGGCGGTGACTACACCCCCGAACAGTGGCCGAAGCCGCTTTGGCAGGAGGACGTGCGCCTCATGCGCGAGGCTCGCGTGACGATGGTCAGCGTGGGGATCTTCGCCTGGGCACTGCTCGAGCCCGAGCCCGGCCAGTACGACTTCGGCTGGCTGGACCACCTGCTGGACCTGTTGCACGACAACGAAATTCGGGTCGACCTCGCCACTCCGACGGTCGTGCCGCCCGCGTGGTTCTACGAGCGTCATCCCGACGCGCTGCCGGTGAACCGCGAGGGCGTGCGCTACGCGTTCGGGGGCAGGGGCGCGATCTGCTACAGCTCACCGGACTACCAGCGGGCTGCTGTCTCGATCACCGAGCAGCTGGGCCACCGGTACGGCGAGCACCCCGCAGTGGCGCTGTGGCACGTCCACAACGAGTACGGCGCGCCGGTGAGCGCGTGTTACTGCGACACCGCCGCTGCCGCGTTCCGCACCTGGTTGGCCGACCGCTACACCACGGTCAAGGAGCTCAACGAGGCGTGGGGCACCACGTTCTGGGGCCAGGCCTACAACTCCTGGAAGCAGGTGCAGCCACCGCGCCTCACCCCCACGGTGGGCAACCCGGCCCAGCAGCTGGACTGGGCCCGCTTCACCAGCGACGCCCTGCTGGAGAGCTTCAAGCGGGAACGGGACGTGCTGCACGCCCTGTCGCCAGGAATTCCGGTGACCACGAACTTCCACGCCGCGCTGTCCCAGTGCGACTCGCTGGACTACTGGGCCTGGGCGGAGGAGGTAGACCTCGTCACCAACGACCACTACCTGACCGCCGATGGCAACCGCAAGCACGTCAACCTCGCGATGAGCGCCGACCTCACGCGTTCGTTGGCGGGCGGCCGGCCGTGGTTGCTGCTCGAGCACTCCACCAGCGCGGTGTCCTGGCAGCCCCGCAACATCGCCAAACGCCCTAAGGAGATGGCGCGCAACAGCCTCGCGCACGTCGCACGTGGTTCGGACGGCGCCATGTTCTTCCAGTGGCGCGC
>NZ_JYJG01000160.1 GCF_000955955.1 Lentzea aerocolonigenes | reverse complement strand
CGCTTGAGCAACCCACGCTTGAGCAACCCACGCTTGAGCAACCCACGCTTGAGCAACACAGCCGCGGCATTCGGCGACACGCTCGACGGCCGGGTCCTCGCGGACATCTACCGCATGCACGGCCGGTCGGTGCACAAGTACCTGCGCACCCTCACGAACGGGGATGCGGGCCTCGCCGAGGACCTCCTGCAGGAGACGTTCCTCCGTGCCTGGCGAACTCCACGTCTCGCGCACCGGCCCGAGGCGGCCAGACCGTGGCTCGTGACCGTGGCGCGCAACCTGGTCATCGACCGCGTCCGGCACCGCAACCGCCGCCCGCAGGAGGCCGGTGACGCCGCCTTGGCGCACCTGCCGGCCGCGCGGTGCGAGATCTCGCGGGTCGTCGACTCGATCACGCTGGCCGACGCGATGGCGAAGCTGACACCGAACCGGCGTGAGGTCGTCGTCCACATGTACCTGCACGGCCGCAGCCCGGACGAGGTCTCCGCGGTGCTCGGCATTCCGGTCGGCACGGTGAAGTCGCGGGTTCACTCCGCTTTGCGCGCACTGCGGTCGCACCTCGCGGCCCCGGACCTGTGCCTGGCCGCGTGAGATGGACCTGCGGTGTTGTGCGACCGCGGCACTCTCCGTCTTCTGTCCGATGTGGACGAACAGGGGTGGTGATCGCCTGAGGATCTGTGTTCGGACGTCGGTGATCGCTTGCGCGACGTCCAGCGGGTCGTTCGGTGCTGACGGGAGCAAGCGGATCGTCTGAGCAAGCGGATCGTCCGGGCCGTGGATTCCGCCGCGCGTGGAGGTGTTCCGGTTCTCGGGCTCCGGTACTCCGACGGCCCTGCCCGGGATGGCGCTGGGGACGTGTTCGCCGCGATGATGCGGTGCTCGCGATCGCACGAGAGCGCCGATCCAGCGGCCCGAACCCGCCTCAGCCGCCTATCCTGCACAAATGACGCAGCTCGCCATCACCGGACATCGCGGCCTCTCCGCCGAGCTCGAGGCGGAGGTCGATCGGATGATCCGTGCCGCGGTGGCTGAGCGCGATGAGCTCGTCGGTGTGTCGTGCCTGGCAGACGGGGCGGACGCGGTGTTCGCGCAGGCCGTGCTGGACGTGGGTGGTTCGCTGGTGGCCGTGTTGCCCGCGGTGGAGTACCGCGAGTCGTTGCCGGAGGAGTTCCGGCCCGTCTACGACCGGTTGCTGGCGCGGGCGGGCAAGGTGGTTCAGCTGCCGTTCGTCACGCCTGATCCACACGCCTACATGGAGGCGGGCAAGCGGATGATCGACGAGTCGGACTCGCTGCTGGCCGTGTGGGACGGGCAGCCCGGGCGTGGGCCGGGCGGGACGGCCGACGTCGTCGCATATGCGCGGTCGCGGGGTGTGCCGGTCACCGTTCTTTGGCCCGAGGGCGCGATCCGCTGAGACCGCCCCTGGTCAAGACGGGCCACAGGACGGCCGGCCGGAACAGGGCCGCCGGGTGGTCGACCATCTGCGAGACGCGGATGAAGGACCGGTAGACCCTCCGGTTGCGCGGGATGACCTCGAAGAGCCTGCGGGCGTACCACTGCATGAACCGGGTGCTCGGGGAGAGCCTCCTCGTGCTCCAGCCCAGGTCGGTCGTGGTCGCGGACATCCACGGGATCTGCGCGGTCCTGGCGACCGCGCGCTGGAAGACCAGCGGTTCCTTGGACAGGTCGTGTTC
>NZ_JYJG01000159.1 GCF_000955955.1 Lentzea aerocolonigenes | reverse complement strand
GTCCCACTGAGCGTGAATCACCCGCCAACGTTCTGGGTCGCGCCACTAGCAGCCGACTCGGCCAGCCGTCGCCGCGCGGTGTTCTCCTCCGCGGTGAACCCAAGACGCCGGGACAGCTCCAGCGCCTGACGCGCATGGTGTTGCGCCGCTTCGGGTTCGCCGCCGCACAGCGCGACGAACGAGAGGTTGTTGAGCGTCTCCGCCACGCCTTCCTCGTCGCCGCACGCGCGGAACATCTCCAGCGCACGCTCACAGGACGCACGGGCGCTGGCGAGGTCGCCGAGGCGCGCGGACAGACGGCCCATCCCGTTGAGCGCCTTGGCTTCCCAGGTGGTGCGGCCGTGCCGTGCGTAGATCAGCATCGCCTCGGTCGCGTCGGCGATGCCGCGGACGTCGTCGCCGAGCTCCTCCCGCACGGCCGCACGCACCGAGAACGCGTGGGCGCGGTACAGGTCGTCGCTGCTCCGGTTCAGCGCGTCGGTCAAGTGGTGCAACGCCTCGTCGTGGTGGCCGGCGCGGGTGCAGGCGAGACCGAGCAGCACGGACGCCAGCGCCAGGTCCTCGCCCACGCCGAGGCGTTCGCCGACCGCACGGCCCGCCCGCCAGGCGGCGAGGTGTTCGTCGACCCGGCCCGTTCGCAGCAGGTACGGGTCGAGGCACCAGGCCAGCTGCCACACGTAGAGCGGGCAGTCGGTCGCGCCCTGCTGAATCGCCAGCAGCGACTGGTGTTGCTGGTCGAACCACTCGGTGGCGCGGTCGAGCGGCAGCGGGCGGTCCAGCGGCGGGATCTGCTCGATCAGCTTCCGGCCGGGGGTGAACGCGAGTGCGGCGTCGGCTGAGGCGCGGAGGTAGAAGTCCATCATGCGGTGGAACGCGGCGGTGCGCTCCGGCTCCGGGATGTCCTTCGCAGCGCGTTCGTAGACGTCGAGGCGAACCAGGTCGTGCAGGCGGTAGCGGTTCGGGAGGTACTGGGTGACCAGGTTGGCGTGCTCCAGCGCGGCGAGGACCGGGCGCACCGCGGCCGGCGGGCGGTCGGCCAGCAGTGCCGCCGCCGTCAGGCCGATGTCCGGGCCCGGCGCGAGCGCGAGCAGGCCGAGCAGCCGCGCGGCGTCCGGGTCCAGCACGCGGTAGGAGCACTCGAAGACGGCGCGCAGGCTCGCCGGGCGTTCCCCCGCGTCCATCGCGTCCAGCCGCGTCACCACGTCGGCGACCTCCTCGGCCAGCACCGCCAGTGAGAACGCCGGCTTGGTCGCGGCGCGGGCGGCGAGGATGCCAAGCGCCAGCGGCAGACCCGCGCAGTAGCGCACGAGCTCGTCGACGGCGGCGGGTTCGGCGGCGGTGCGGGTCGCGCCCAGGTGGCTGCCGAACACCTCGCGCGCCTGGTCGTCGTCGAGCGCGCCGAGCGTGACGGGCACCGCGCCGTGCTTGGTGATCATGCCGCCGAGCTGGTGGCGGCTCGTGATCACGACCGTGCACGAGTCGCCGCCCGGCAGCAGCGGTTCGACCTGCGCGGTCTCCAGCGCGTTGTCCAGCACGACCAGCATCCGGCGGTCCGCGACCAGCTCGCGGAACAACGCCGCCTGCGCTTGCACGCCCGGCGGGATGGACTCCGCCGGAATCCGCAGCGCGTCCAGGAAACCGCGCACGACCACCGCCGGTTCGACTGGAGGACCGGCCGGGTCGAAGCCGCGCAGGTTCGCGAACAGCTGGCCGTCGGGGAACTCGGCCAGGTGCGCGTGGGCCCAGCGCAGCGCGAGCCACGACTTGCCCATGCCGCCCACGCCGCTGATCACCGTGATCGGCGTGTGGCCGATGCGGGCGAACTCGTCGTCGCGGCCCCGGAAAGCCCGCAGGGGTGCGGGCAGCTGGCGCGGGACCGCGCGCGGCCGGGTGGTCAGGTCCAGTGCCGGAGCGGCGGCCAGCACCTGTTCGTGCAGCTGCCGCAACGCCGGACCGGGTTCGGTGCCCAACTCGGCCACCAGACGGGTGCGGATGCGCTGGTAGTGCTCGAGCGCCTCGTTCTGCCTGCCGCACCGGTACAGCGCGAGCATCAGCTGGGCGCCGACACGTTCGTCGATCGGGTGCTGGTCGGCCAGTTCGGTCAGCTCGCCGACCATCCGGCTGTGCTCACCGAGGCGCAGCCGGACGTCGTGGTGGTCCAGGCGCGCGGCGAGATGATCCAGGTGGAGCCGGGTGCGGGCGGCGGCGAACCACGGCGTCGTGGCGCCGGCGAACGCCTCACCCGACCACAACGCCAGGGCCTGCGCGAAGAGCGCTGACGCCTCGGCATCGGCGGCCGCGCGGGCACGGCTGACGAGCGCGCGGAACCGGTGCAGGTCAACGGCTTCAGGGTCGGTCACGAGCTGGTAGCCCGCCGACGCGCGCTCGATCACCACTCCCCTGCCGCGCAACCGCGACACGTAACTCCGCAACGTCGCCGCAGCCGTCGGCGGCGCGTCATCGCCCCACACCCGCGTGACGAGATGCGGGACCTGCACCGGGCGGTTGACGTCCATCAGCAACGCGGCGAGCACCAGGCGTTCACGCGGAGAACCGAGCGGCACCTCGACACCGTCGACCTCCGCTCCGATCGGCCCGAGCACGCGGAATGCCGTCATCGCAGCTTCTCGTCGATCGTGTGTGCCTCGTCCGCCCGGCCTTGGCCGCGCATCAGCTCAGCAGCCAGCGTGAACGCCGCGCGTGCTTCGTCAACGCGACCGAGAGCCCGGTGCGCGTCGCCGAGGTGATCCAGGATGGTGGCCTCGTAACGCTGGTCGCCGACCTCCCGGAACACCTCCAGCGACCGTTCGTACCACGGCACGGCGGCCGCGAAGTCCCCGCTGTGGAAGGCGATGTAGCCGAGCGTGTCCAGCGTGCCCGCCTCGCCGGCCTGGTTGCCGTTGGCCTCGAAGATCGCCAGGGCGCGTTCGCAGTGTTCGCGCGCGCTGGCGTAGCGCCCGGTCAGCGCCGAGAACCAGCCGACCGCGGTGAGGCCCTGGGCGATGTTGCCGGTCTGGCCGGTGTGCTCGAAGCACCGCAACGCTTCTGCCGCGTGCTCCAGCGCGCGTGAGTTGTCGCCCTTGGTCGCCCACGCGTCGGAAAGCACGTAGTGCACCTGTGCCTGCACGGCGTGGTCGCCTGCGCGTTCCGCCAGCGCCAGTGCCTGTTCGAGATGGTGCATCGCCTCGCCGTGCGCCCCGGTTCGCGCCAAAGCCGTTGCGATGTAACGACGTGCGAACGTCTCGCGCTTGACGTGGGCCATCCGCTGCGAGGCTTCGAGCGCGATCTTCCACACGGCGAGCTGATCCGCGATGTTGGCGGTGTGGGTGTGAAAGGTGGTCAACGCCCACGCGCACTGCCAGGCCTGCTCGTCCAACTGATGGTCGATCGCGAACCGTTGCACCGCAAGGATGTTCGCGTACTCGACGGCGAACCAGGCGTGCGGAGAGGCAGGGTTCTCCGGCACACACCCCACCGCGACGGGCTCGGTCGGCAGCGGAACACGCGACGGGAAGAGCGTCCGCTCCGCTGCCGTGGCGCTCGCGGCGTAGTGGTCGACCAGCCTGCGGGAGGCTTCCGCGTCCGGCTCCGCCACCTCGGCCGCGTACAACCGCACGAGGTCGTGCATCCGGTACCTGTCCGCGGCGTGCTGCGTGACGAGGTGCGCGGATTCCAGCTCCCGCAGCACTTTTCGCAGGCGCGCCGCCGGCTGCCCGGCCAGCGAGCCGACCGCGGCCAGCCCGATGTCCGCGCCGGGGTGCAGGCCCAGCAACCCGAACAACGCCGCTGCCCCTGGTGACAGTGCCGCGTACGACCACGACAGCACCGTGCGCAGGTTCAGGGCGGTGTCGCCGGTGCCGAACCCGTCGAGCCGCCCCGCCGCGTCCTCCAGCTCGGCCGCCAGCGGGGTCAGCGCCCTGTGCGCGGCCCGAGCGCCGACGATGCCCAGCGCCAGCGGCAGCCCGGCGCAGTAGCCGAGCAACGCGGCCACCGCGGCGGGTTCCGCGGCCACTCGTTCGGCGCCGATGTGTCCGATGAGGACTGCACGGGCATCCTCGGGGTCCAGCACGTCGAGCGACAACGGCACCGCACCGTGCGCGGACACGAGCCCGGGGAGCTGGTGCCGGCTGGTCACGATCACCGTGCAGGTCCTGCCACCCGGCAGCAACGGCTCGACCTGGGCCGACTCCCGAGCGTTGTCGAGCAGCACCAGCATCTTCCGGTCCGCCACCAGCTCGCGGAACAACGCCGCCTGAGCGTCCACGTGCGACGGACGTTCGGCCGCGGCCACCCCGAGCGCGTCCAGGAAGTCCCGCAGCACGGAGGCGGGCTCGACCGGCGGTGCGGCCGGGTCGAAGCCGCGCAGGTTGACGTAGAGCTGACCGTCCGGGAACTCGGCCACGTGCTGGTGCGCCCAGTGCAGCGCCAACCACGTCTTGCCGACCCCGCCGGCGCCACCGATCGCCGAGATCACCACGGTGTCGGCGGGGTGCGCGCTGTCCAGGGCGGCGAGCTCGGCCGCCCGCCCGCTGAACAACGGCGGCCGCGCGGGCAGCTGCCGCGGCACCGCGCTCTCGAGCGCCGCACGCCTCCCCAGCTCGCGCAACGCCGCACCGGGGTCGGCGCCGAGCTCGTCGGCCAGCCAGGCGCGCACCTTCTCGTAGTGCGCCAACGCTTCGGCGTGCCGCCCGGTCGCGAGCAACGCCGTGATCAGCTGCCCCGCCACCCGCTCGTCCGCCGGGTGGGCGACGCTCAGCTCGGCCAGCTCGTCGACGGGGTACCTGCCTTCGGCGAGCAACGCGTCGTAGTGATCGAGCACCGCCCCGAACCGCGCCGCTTCGAGCCGCTTGCGTTGCGCGTCCAGCCCCGCGATGCCCGCGAACGGCTCACCGCGCCACAGGTCGAGCGCCTTGCGGTAGGTCGCGCTCTGCCCGGTGCGCCCGGCTTCGGCGAGGAAGTCGTTGAACCGCACCACATCCACCGCGTCCGGTTCGGCCCGCAGCAGGTATCCGCCGGTGTGCCTGCTGATGTCGAACCCGAGCGAGCGCAGCCGCGAGAGGTACGCGCGCAACGTGATCGACACCGTCTCAGGTGGAGCGTCGCCCCAGACGCGCAGGATGATCTCGGCGGCGGAAACGGGATGGCCGACGTCCGCGAGCAGCGCCGCGAGAACCGCCCGCTGCCTGGGCGGACCCAGCTCGACGGGCGTCCCGCCGACCGTTGCCCGCAGCTCCCCCAACAGCCCGAACTCGACCCGCATGCGTTCCCCCTCACCGGGGATTCTCGCACGCGGACCGGGCGCTGGGCAGCGCGGCCTGGCGCTGGCCACGCTCCGCACCGCGATCATCGACGCCGGGCACAGCGTGGAGGTGTGGTCGGGGTTCGCCGGCGAACCGCCCGACCTCGGCAGGCTGATCTTCGCGGTGGCGCACCCCGTGATGCTGCGCCAGCTCTGGTTCGGGGTCCGGGACGCGCAGCCGAACTGATCGCTACAGGTCAGCCAGCGCCGACTTCGGGTTCTCGACGCAGTCGGCGACGAAGCGCAGGAACCCGCCCGCGGTGCCGCCGTCGCACACGCGGTGGTCGAACACCAGCGACAGCTGCACGAGGTGCCGCACCACGATCTCACCGTCGACCACCCACGGGCGGGGCAGGATCCGGCCCATGCCGAGGATCGCGACCTCCGGGTGGTTGATGATCGCGGCGCTGCCGTCGACCCCGAGCACGCCATAGTTGTTGAGGGTGAACGACCCTGAGCTGAGTTCGGCCGCGGTGGCGGTGCCCTCGCGCGCGGCGGTGGTGAGCCGGCGGATCTCGGTGTCGAGGCCGCGCATGCTCAGGCGATGTGCGTCCTTGATCGCCGGGACGACGAGGCCGCGGCCGGTTTGTGCAGCCAGGCCGAGGTTCACGCCGTCGAGGTGGGTGATCTCGCCGCGCTCGGTGTCGACGCGGGAGTTCAGCTCGGGGAAGCGGGTGAGCCCGGCCACGACGAACCGGGCGACCATCGCCAGAATCCCCGGCGCCGCACCGGTTTCCTTCAGTTCGGCGCGCAGTTCCAGCAACGCGGTCGCATCGACGTCCACCCACGTCGTCGCCTCGGGGATTTCGCTGCGGCTGCGGGTCAGCGTCGTGGTCACGGCCTTGCGCATGCCCGTCAGCGGGACACGGGTGCGGATCGGGAGGCCCGTGCGCTGGTCGACATCACTGACCGGTTCGGGCTTTGTGGCCGCGGTTTCGACGTCGCGGCGCGTGATCAGGCCGCCGGGTCCGGTGCCGGACAACGCGGTGAGGTCGACGCCGTTGTCACGGGCGAGGCGGCGCACGATCGGCGACTGCACCGCAGGACGTTCCCCGTTGTGCGCAACGGAACGCGGAACAGCCTTCCGGCGACGACGGGAGGTGGTCGCCGCCGACGTTCCGTATCCGATCAGGACGTTGCCCGAACCGGCACGCTCTTCCTCCACATAGGACTCGGCAGCGCTGTTCACTGAAATCAACGGCGAGCCGACCTGGAGGGTCGCGCCCTCCTCACCGTGCAGCCGCGCGATCACCCCGCCGAACGGCGAGGGCACCTCGACCATCGCCTTCGCGGTCTCGACCTCGGCGACGGGTTCGTCCACCGCGACCGAATCACCGGTCTTCACCAGCCAGCGGACCAGCACCGCCTCGGTCAGCCCCTCACCGAGGTCGGGCAGGTCGAACACCCTGGCGCTCATGCGGCGTCCTCCCACTGCAGCGTGTCGACGGCGTCCAGGATCCGGTCCACCCCTGGCAGGAAGTGGTGTTCCAGCTTCGGCGCGGGGTAGGGCACGTCGAACCCGGTCACCCGGCGGACCGGCGCCTCCAGGTGGTGGAAGCAGCGCTCTCCGACCCGTGCCGCGATCTCCGAGGCCACCGAGGCGAAGCCGGGTGCCTCGGCGACCACCACGGCCCGGCCGGTCCGGCGGACCTCGGCGCACACCGTCTCGTCGTCGAACGGGACGATGGAGCGCAGGTCGATCACGCCCAGGTCCCGGCCCTCGGTCGCGGCCTGCGCGGCGGCGGCCAGCGCCACCGGCACGGACGGGCCGTAGGCGATCAACGTGGCGTCCTTGCCAGGACGGCGCACCACCGCCCGGCCGATCGGCGGCACCGGCACGGACACGTCCACTTCTTCCTTGGCGAAGTAGTGCTTCTTGGGCTCCAGGAAGACCACCGGGTCGGGGCTCGCGATCGCCGCGCGCAGCAAGCCGTACGCGTCGGCGTTGGTGGCGGGCGCGACGACGGTCAAGCCGGGCGTGTGCGCGTAGTAGGCCTCGGACGAGTCGCAGTGGTGCTCCACCCCGCCGATCCCACCGGCGTAGGGGATGCGGATCACGATGGGCAGCCGCACCTTGCCGCGAGTTCGGTTGCCGAGCTTCGCGACGTGGCTGACGATCTGCTCGAATGCCGGGTACGCGAAGGCGTCGAACTGCATCTCGACGACCGGGCGCATCCCGTTCATGGCCATGCCCACCGCCATGCCGACGATTCCGGACTCGGCGAGCGGGGTGTCGAACACGCGGCTCTCACCGAACTCGCGGTGCAGCCCGTCGGTCACCCGGAACACCCCGCCCAGCTGGGCCACGTCCTCGCCGAACACGACCACCGAGTCGTCCTGGGCGATGGCGTCCCGCAGTGCGGCGTTGATCGCCTGCGCCATGGTCATCTTCGGGGTGCTCATCAGGCCTCCTCGAGCTCGGCCCGCAGCACCGCGCGCTGTTCGGCCAGCTGCGGCGTGGGGGTGGCGTAGACGTGGGCGAAGATCTCCTCGGGATCGACGGGCGTCTCGGCGCCGACTCCGGCCCGGACCGCTGCCGCCATCTCCTCCGCCGCGTCCGCGATCTCCTGTTCGCGCGCGTCGTCGAGGGTGCCCTTGGCCTTGAGATAGGTGCGGACCCGCAGCAGCGGATCACGCGGGAGCCAGTCGTTCACCTCGTCGTCGGCGCGGTAACGGCTGGCGTCGTCGGCGTTGGTGTGGGAGTCGATGCGATAGGTGTCCGCCTCGACCAGCGTCGGCCCCTCGCCCGCGCGTGCCCGTGCGACCGCCTCGCCCAGCACCTTCTCCAACGCCGGCAGGTCGTTGCCGTCGACCCGGATGCCGGGCATGCCGTACCCGATCGCCTTGGCCGCCAGCGAAGGCGCGACCGACTGGCGCGCGAGCGGCACCGAGATCGCGTACTTGTTGTTCTGCACGAAGAACACCACCGGCACACGGAACACCGCGGCGAAGTTGCACGCCTCGTGGAAGTCGCCCTCGCTCGTCGCGCCGTCACCGCACAACGCCATCACGACGGTGTTCTCGCCCTTCAGAC
This sequence comes from Lentzea aerocolonigenes, assembly GCF_000955955.1. GTDB lineage: Bacteria > Actinomycetota > Actinomycetes > Mycobacteriales > Pseudonocardiaceae > Lentzea > Lentzea aerocolonigenes_A. The sequence continues at coordinate 36,917 of NZ_JYJG01000159.1, read as the reverse complement.
GTGCGGCGTGCCCGACACCGACGGCGTGCAGCAGCTGCGTCGCCAGCGGTGTGGCCTGAGGCGCGACCTTGTGCTCGTTCGGGTCGTAGCCGCAGTGCCAGTCACCGCGCAGCAACGTGAGCGCCTCGACCGGGTCGACCCCGCGGGCGACGATCGCGGCCGTGTCGCGGTAGGTCGGGAACAACCAGTCGCCTTCCTCGAGCACCGACGCGCACGCGACCTGGCACGCCTCCTGCCCGCGCGAGGACGGGTACACGGCCAGCCGTCCCTGGCGGACCAGTGCCCCGGCCTGCTCGTTCAGGCGGCGGGCGAACACGAGCCCGCGGTAGCCCTCGAGCAGGGTCTCGGCGTCGGGCGCCGTGGCACCGCGCACGAGTCGTCCTGACTCGTCCAGCAACCGCGCAGGGGTGAGGGCCGCCTTGAGCTGACTCATGAGCCGGAATGTTGCCTAGAATGGCGGTCGTTCGGCCAGGTCTGGGCGCTATCGCGAGACGATTGACTTCCTGGGACGATTCAGCCGGACCAGTTGGCCTGATGCAAAGCCCTGCTGACCTCGGGAGCGAGACACGTGGACACCGAGCTGGACGAGATCGACCGCCGGATTCTGCGTGAGCTGGAGGCCGACGGCCGGTTGTCGGGCCGGGCACTGGCCGAGCGCGTGACGATCTCGCGCGCGAACGCCTACGCCCGCTTCGACCGGCTGGTGGCGGACGGCGTGATCACCGGATTCACCGCCCGCGTCGACCCGGTCAAGGTCGGCCTGACCACGTCGGCCTACGTGGCGATGACGGTGCGCCAGCACAACTGGCGCGATCTGCAGGCACAGCTGCGGGCGATCCCGGAGGTGCGGCACATGGCGTTGATGGGCGGCGAGTTCGACGTGATGCTGCTCGTCCGGGCCGAGGACAACAACGCGTTGCGGCGCGTCGTGCTGGAGCAGCTGCAGACCATTCCGGGCGTGCTGTCGACCAAGACGTTCCTGATCTTCGAGGACGCCGGCAACTGAGAACGGGGCGCCGTCACCGACGCCCCGTTGCTGAACATCTGATCTAGATCCGCTCGGACTCGACCGTCGTCGCGGGCTGGGCGGTGGGCTCCGGCTGGCGGTTCTCCAGCTTGATCCCGCACTTGCTGACCAGCGCGACCCCCGCGCCGATCGTCGTGGCCACCGGAGCGGCGAACGCGGCGACCACCCCGAGGGCGACCGGCACCTCCAGCACCACCTCGTCCTTGCTGTCACGCACCACCACGCGGCGGTTGATGCCTTCGCTGACCAGCCCGCGAACGGCGTCGACCACCGAGTCGACGGCGGAACGGGCGGACTCGGACTTGGACTCGCTCATTGTTCTCCCTGAACTGCGGATCTCCCCTGACAACCACAGCTTGCCCGTGATCGCGCGAGCTGCCATCAGGGTTCTCCCTGAACCTTCGCCCGAATTGACCCTCAGGTGTGGTTCAGCCGCACCGCGTGCACGTCCGCTCCGTCGGCGATCGTCGAGGTGAAGAACGCGATGGTGGCGTTGCCCGAGATCGTTTCGAGCCCCATGTAGTCACCGAGGAACAAGCCCCTCGGATCGCCCGGCGCGAAGTACGAGACCGGCGCCCGGTAGAGGTCGAACGGGCCGTGCAGGTGCTGTTCGGGCTCCCAGCTCAGCGTGCCGTTGTGCGAGTGGCGGACCCACATGTCGGTGGTCGCCACACCGTCACCGAGCACGTTGTTGCGGTCGTCCCAGTAGGTCAGGGTCACCATGCCGGTGTCCGACACGTCGATCGCGTGGTTGTAGGACTGCACGCCGGGGCCACCGGTGGCGACCACGGCCGGGCCGCTCCAGTGCCGGCCGCCGTCGGTGGAGCGGGCCAGCACGACCCGGTTCACCGCGGTGCCGAGGCCGTCGCCCCAGACCACGTAGACCGCGCCGCTGGTCATGTCGACGGCGATGTCCGGGATGTAGTCGCCCGCGCGGATCGGGAAGTTGTCGTCGGGCACGAACAGCTGCGCGAACGTGAGCGGCGCGACCTTCGCGGGGGCCGACCAGTGCAGGCCGGCGTCGCGGGAGGTCATGACGCTCATGTACACGCCGTTGTCGTTGACGGTGCCACCGGTGAACAGGTTCGCGGCGGCGTCGTACAGCGTGCCGTCCGGGCCGACCGCGATCTGGTTGCCCTGCAGGTAGGTGTTCGAGTTGCGCATCGGCACCGGGGTGGACCAGGTCAGGCCGCCGTCGGTGGTGCGGGAGAACATCGCCTGGCCGCGGTAGGCGAACGAGTGCAGATCCGCGGTCGGGCTCTGCTTGCCGTTGTTGGGGTAGGCCCCGCGCAGCCACGTCGCGTACGCGTAGCCGGCGCGGGTCGGGTCGCCGGTGATGGAGACCTTGTCGTTGAAGACGAAGCGGTCGCCGTTGTCCTCCTGGATGATCTGCGGCGGCCGCCAGGTGCCGGTGGACCGGTCGAGGCTGGTCACCGAGATCGCGGACAGGCCGAGTTCGGCCGAGTCGATGGGCTGGCCGATGAAGTAGGCGTTGCCGGCCTTGTCGTAGGTCACCCACGGGTCGGTGACGCGGCCGAACCGGGTCGGGCCGCCCTGGCAGGCGCTCCACGGCACGTCCGGCAGCTTGCTCCACGACGCGCCGCCGTTGTGCGAGATCCACGAGCTCAGGCCGCGCGCGCCGCCGTCCGGCCAGCGGTCCTGCTGGCTGGCGCCGATCATCTCGGCCGGGTTGACCGGGTTGACCGCGACCTGGGGTTCGACCTCGGTGTCGTCGTAGGCGGCGGCGAAGGCCGCCGAGCCGCCGAACGGGCAGCTGGTCAGCGCCGACGGGCCGCTGACCAGCACGTCAGCGCCGACGGAGAACGGTGCCGCCGACGCCGCCGGTGCCAGGCTGAACAGAATCAGAGGGACGACCGCCGCAGCGGCGGTGAGCCGTCTGGTCGCACGCATGAGGGTACCTCCGCATGTCTGCTTTCCCCCTCATGGGTGAATCGTCCTGAGTCAGCGCGGTGTTGCACTCCACCGCCGGCGCAGCCACAGGCTCACGTAGACGAGCGCCACCAGCACCGGCACCTCGATCAGGGGGCCGACCACGCCCGCGAGCGCCTGGCCGGAGGTCACGCCGAACACGCCGATCGCGACCGCGATGGCGAGCTCGAAGTTGTTGCCCGCGGCGGTGAACGCCAGCGTCGTGGTGCGCTCGTAGGACAGCCCGGACGCCTTGCCGAGCGCGTACGAGCCTGTCCACATGATCGCGAAGTAGACGAGCAGCGGCAGGGCGATGCGGGCGACGTCGAGCGGCCGGTCGGTGATGGTCCCGCCCTGCAACGCGAACAGGACGACGATCGTGAACAGCAGGCCGTACAGCGCGATCGGGCCGATGCGGGGCAGGAACCTCGACTCGTACCAGTCCCGGCCGCGTGACCGCTCCCCCAGCCTGCGGCTCAGGTAGCCGGCCAGCAGCGGGATCCCGAGGAAGATGAGCACGGACCTGGCGATCTCCCACGCGGAGAAGCCGGCCGCGGCGGTGTCCAGGCCGAGCCAGCCCGGCAGCAGTTCGAGGTAGAACCAGCCGAGCACGCCGAACATCACGACCTGGAACACGGAGTTCAACGCGACCAGCACCGCGGCGGCTTCCCGGTCGCCGCAGGCGAGGTCGTTCCAGATGATGACCATGGCGATGCAGCGGGCGAGGCCGACGATGATCAGGCCGGTGCGGTACTCGGGCAGGTCCGCGAGGAAGATCCAGGCCAGGGCGAACATCAGCGCCGGGCCGAGGATCCAGTTCAGCACCAACGACAACAGCATCGTGCGGCGGTCGCGGGTGACGGTGCCGAGCCTGTCGTAGCGGACCTTCGCGAGCACCGGGTACATCATCAGCAGCAACCCGAGCGCGATGGGCAGCGACACCTCGCCGATCTTCACCGCGTCCAGCACGCCCTGCAGACCGGGGACGAACCGGCCGAGCAACACACCGGCGAACATGGCGACGCCGATCCACACAGGCAGCAGTCTGTCCAGAAAGGACAGTCGGTGCAGCACGTCAGGTGCCGCGGATTCCTTGATGCTCAACGAGGTTCTCCGGTCAGTCGCAGCAGGCACTGGCGTCGCGCAACGGTCCACCCGGCGCGAGCACCGCGGCGAGGGTGTCGAACGCGGCGTTGTCGATCCGGTACCAGCTCCAGGTGCCGCGGCGCTCGCGGCTGAGCAGGCCGGCCTGCACGAGGATCTTGAGGTGGTGACTGAGCGAGGACTGCGGCATGTCGAACCGGTCAGCGAGGTCGCAGAAGCACGCCTCCTGCCCCTCGGTGCGGCGCACCAGGCTGACCAGCTCGACGCGAATCGGGTCGCCGAGCGCCTTGAACAGGCGTGCGGCGGCCGTCGAGTCGAGCAGCGTCCGGTCCTGGCTCGTCATGCCGATCACCCTAGCTCCTTGGATTGACAAAAGTCGATACAGGAGGTGTGATCTGCACCGTGCTCAAGACTCCCGAGGTGCTGTTCGTCTGCGTGCACAACGCGGGCCGCTCCCAGATGGCCGCCGCCCTGTTGCAGCACTACGGCATGGGCCGCATCGCCGTTCGTTCGGCGGGCTCGGCTCCCGCCGAGAAGGTCAACCCGGCCGCTGCCGCCGCACTGGCCGAGTGGGGGCTGGACATCACCGCCGAGGTGCCCTCGAAGCTCACGACCGAGGACGTCGAGGCGTCCGATGTCGTGATCACGATGGGCTGCGGCGACACCTGCCCGGTGTTCCCCGGCAAGCGCTACCTGGACTGGCAGCTCGACGATCCCGCAGGTCAGGGCATCGACGCCGTCCGGCCGATCCGCGACGAGATCGACCGCCGGGTGCGTGGCCTGGTGGCCGAACTGCTCGGCTAGCGCGGCACGCTCGCGGTCGACAACGCGGCCGCCACCACCCCGATCACGCCCAGCACCACGAACACGGCCGGATAGCCGCCGAGCCACGCCGCCAGCGCGCTGCCCGCCCACGGTGCGACCGCCGCGGTGAGCATGACCGGGGCGGTGAGCAAGCCGTTGAGCTGTCCGTAGTGGACAGAACCCCAGCGGTCGGTGATCGCGGTCGCCTGCACCAGGGTGAAGATCCCGCGCGCGACCCCGGCGAGCACCGAGCCCGTGATCAGCAGCAGAGCCGGGCCGGGCACCACGCCGAGCAGTGCGGTCACGACCGCGCTGACCAGCAGCACCACCAACGTGCGGGTGCGCACCGAGGTTCGCGCGGCCAGCCTGGCGTAACCGAGCCGGCCGAGCACCTGCCCGACCCCGCCCAGACCGAGCGCGACCGCGGCGGCGGACGTCGTCATGCCGCGTCCGGTCAGCAGCGGGACGAGGTTGATCACCACCGCGTACACGCTGAACGCGGCCAGGCTCATCGCGACCACGAGCACGAGGAACGGCCTGCTGCGCGCCACCGCCGACGGGGTGTGGGCGGTCTCGTGCTCGATCGCGGGCCACGGCAGCCGCAAGCCCCACAGGTGCAGCGGAATCGTGGTGACGGCGAGCAATCCGGCGAGCACGAGGTAGGTGCCGCGCCAGTCCAGCGCGGTGTTCAGCACGGCGGTCAGCGGCGCGAACACCGTGCTGGCCAGCCCGGCGACCAGGGTGAGCGCGGTCAGCGCGGACACCCGGCGAGGCCCGTACCAGCGGGTCAGCGCGGCGAAGGCGGGTGCGTAGAAGATCCCGGCCATCGCCACCCCGGCGAGCAGCCACGCCGCCGTGAACAAGGCCAGCGAACGCGCGCTCGCCAATGCGACGAGGGCGAGCACGGCCACGACCGAGCCGGTGGTCATGATGGCGCGCGGGCCGTGCCGGTCGAGCAGCCTGCCCACCGGTATGCCCACCAGGCCCGCGACGATCTGGCTCGCGGAGAACCCGGCCGTGATCGCCGCGAGCGACCACCCGGTGCGCGAGCTGATGGTCGGCAGCAGCACCGGGAAGGCGTAGTAGAGCACGCCCCAGCTGATGATCTCGGTGGTGCACAACACGATCAGCACCCGACGCAGCCCGGCCTCAAGGCCGGGCCGCGTCGTCGTGTCAGCGTGCACTGGGCGCGAGGCCGATCGTCACGTCGACGGGCTCGGGCGCGCCGCAGCAGCCGCTCGCCTGTTCAGTGGCGTCGAACACACCGGCGCCACCGCACACACCGGTCTCCGGCAGCACCAGCTCGAGCCGCGCGGCCGACTCGTGATCGCCCGCGATCGCCGCGACGACCGACCTGACCTGTTCGTACCCGGTGAGCGCGAGGAACGTCGGCGCGCGGCCGTAGCTCTTCATGCCCACCAGGTAAACACCCGGCTCGGGGTGCCGCAGCTCCTTTTCGCCGTGCGGGTAGACGGTGCCGCACGAGTGGACGTTCGGATCGATCAACGGCGCGAGCTCTGCGGGCGCCTGCAGCACGGGGTCCAGGTCGAGCCGGATCTCGGACAGCCACGACAGGTCCGGCCGGAACCCGGTCAGCACCACGACCTCGTCGATCCCCTCGACGCGATAGCCGTCGAACGACTCCAGCGCGAGCCTGCCGTCGTCACCTTGTTCGACCGCGGCGGTGCGGAATCCGGAGACGATCTCGACGTGACCGGCCTCGGCCGCCTCCTTGGCCCGCAGCCCCAACGCACCACGAGCGGGCAACTGGTCAGCCTCGCCACCGCCGAAGACGTTGCCGACGGCACCGCGCCGCAACAACCACACGATCTTCGTTCCGGGTGCCTGTTCGGCGAGGCTCGCGAGCGCCACCAGCGCGGTGAGCGCGGAGTGTCCGCTGCCCGCGACGGCGATCCGCTTGCCCGCGTAGCGAGCACGGTCGAGCGCGAGGTCCGGCACGCGGTAGCTGATCTGCGACGCCGCCGCCTGCTCCCCCACCGCGGGCAGTCCGTCTCCGCCGAGCGGGTTGGGCGAACCCCACGTGCCGGAAGCGTCGATCACCGCACGGGCCGCGATGCGCTCCTCGCCCGCAGCGGTCCGCACGTGCACCGTCAGCGGTTCGTCCTCACGGCCGGCGTCGACGACCCGGTCCCGGCCACGTCGCGCGACCCCGGCCACGCGTGCCCCGAAGCGCACCACGTCACCGAGAACCTCAGCCAGCGGCGTCAGGTAGAGATCGGCCCACTCCGCACCGGTCGGATACAGGCCGCCGTCCGGGCGCACCCACCCCGCCTGGGCCAGCAACCGCTCGGCGGCCGGGTCGACCAGCTCGCTCCACCGCGAGAACAACCGGACGTGGTTCCACTGCGACACGGCCGCACCGGCCCGGCCGCCCGCTTCCAGAACGAGCACCCGCTCGCCCCGTTCGACCAGATGCGCCGCCGCGGACAAACCCGCAGGTCCCGCACCGACCACGACAACTGGCAACTCGCTCACAGCACACTCCCTGCATCGAATCTTTTCGAACCAGGACCGGGACTCTATCGATCGGGGTCGATTGACGCAACCATCGATCCTCGTCGATACTTCGCTCATGACAGTGGTCTCTCCGGCGCTCCTGCCCACCGAGGACGCCGCAACCTACGCGGACTGGTTCGCGTGCCTCGCCGAACCGACCCGCGTGCGGCTGCTGCACGCCGTCGCGACCTCGGGCCGCGCGATGACCGTCGGCGAACTGACAGAACTGCTCGGCATCAGCCAGTCCACCTGCTCCCACCACGTGCGCAAGCTCGTCGAGGTCGGCTTCCTGAAGTCGCACAAGGAAGGCACGGCCACCCACGTCACCGTGAACCCGTCGTGCTGTACCGGCCTCCCCCACGCCGCCGACGTCGTCATGGGTGTGCTCGCACCGCGCCCGTGCTGCCCGGACAACCTGCCGCTCGACGTCACCGTCCGTGCGATGCGCGACGACGACTGGACCGCCGTGCGCCACATCTACGCCGAGGGCATCGCCACCGGCGACGCCACGTTCGAAACCGAAGTCCCCCAACGCAGAGCACTCGACGCCAAGTGGCTGCGCGACCACCGCTGGATCGCCGAGACCGACGGCGAGATCGCGGGCTGGGCGGCGGCCACACCGGTGTCCACCCGCGACTGCTACGCGGGTGTGGCCGAGCACTCCGTCTACGTCGGAGCCGGCTTCCGCGGCCGAGGCGTCGGCAAAGCCTTGCTGCACAAGCTCGTCACCGCCGCCGACAACGCCGGCCTGTGGACGTTGCAGACCTCGATCTTCCCCGAGAACCGCGCCAGCCTCGCCCTGCACCACGCCGCGGGTTTCCGCACCCTCGGGGTCCGCGAACGCATCGCGCAGCACCACGGCGTGTGGCGCGACACCGTCTTCCTGGAACGGCGAGCTGCCGGCTGAGAACTACCGCCGAGCCGTCGCCGCGATGACCGTCGAGGAGATGTGCCCGTGCACGGGATCGGCCGGGAAGAAGAGCGTTTCGATGCCGCTGAGGCGCAGGTTCATCTGCGCCATGGGCAGTTCGTGCTCCAGGTCGCGCTTGGTGCGCGTGCCTCGCACGATCACACCGATGCCGTGTGCGCGGCAGTAGTCGACCAGCAGTCGCCCGGTGCTGGAGTCCACCGTGACGTTGGGCAGGTCGCTGGTCATCTCCGCCAGCAGCGCCAGTCGTTCGGGGAGCGCGAGGCGGCCGGTCTTCTGAGGGTTCGTGAAGACGCACACGACGAGCTCGTCGAACAGGGCCGCGGCTCGGCGCGCCACGTCGAGGTGGCCCTGGGTGGCCGGGTCGAAGGAGCCGGGGAACAAGGCGCGCACGGTCGCCATGCTAACGATCAGCTGGTGCTCGCGGAGGTCGCGAGCACCAGCTGAAATGCATCAACGGGCGGCGCGCACGCCGTTCTCGAAGAACGCGAGCCGCACCTCGCGGTCCACGGCCCGTTCCGGGTGGTCCATCAGGCCGAACGAGAGGCCGTCCAGGCTGGTGATGCCCGCGATGTTGTCGAACGAGCCGTCCGGGTTCGACTCCTTCTCGTACCGCAGCGCGACTCGGTACGCGGCACCCTCGGCGTCGGGGTGGAAGCGGCCCTCGCCGTGTGCGCACGGGAACTCGAGGGTCTGGCCGGCGAGGCCCGTGAGCCACGGGCTGTCGTTGTCCTCCTCGACGACGTGGCGAACGTGCTCGTCGTTGCGGAAGGTGCCGGAGCTGTTCACCTTCAGGCCCACCTTGCCGAAGCAGCCTCCGCGCACGGCGATCTGGAAGCCGTTGCAGATGCCGATCAGCGGGCGGGTGCGGCAGGCCTCGAACTGGTCCGCGAGGTGGCTGCGCAGCAACGCACCCGCCACGGCACCGGCGCCGAGGTGGTCGCCGAACGAGAAGCCGCCGGGGATGCAGAGGATGTCCGCGTCGTCGAGGCGCTCGTCGCCGGACAGCAGATCGGCCGCGAAACGCAGCCGCGGGATCGCGCCCGCGGCGGCGAACGCCTTGACGGTCTCCTCCTGGCAGTTGGTGCCGGGGAGGTACAGGACGTTGACGGTCGGCTTCATGCGATCCTCGCCGTGAACGAGTTGAGCCAGCCGTCGCGCGCGGCCGGGGTGAACAGGTCGGTGCCGTCGAGCTGGATGCCGGCGCCGGGAACGAGGGTGCCGAGCACGACCGGGTTGAGCTCGGCGGGCAGGACGGCGACGTCGGACTGGGCCACCTCGACGACCGCGCCGACGCGGTGCTCGGCGAAGAGCGACTCGGTGGTCGCGGTTTCCAGCCGCACGCCGGTGCCGCTCGCGAGCACACCCTGGGCGAGGACTCCGGCCACACCGCCGGAACCGATGCGGGCGCCGCTGCGGAACAGGTTCCTCGACGCGGCCAGCGCGGTCAGGTAGCTGTCCACATCGGACAGTGCCAGGTCGTCCAGTGCGCCGGTACCCAGGCCGAGTTTGCGCGCGGCGACGGTGCCGACCGGCGACGACGTGGACAGGCCGATCCGGACGAGCACGTTGTCCGAAGCGGTCCACTGCTCGCGCAGCAGGTGGTCGTGGTGCGGCACCTTGCCGAGCGCGGTCAGGAACACCGCGGGCGGCACGCTGACCAGGCCCTCGTCGGTGTGCACCGAACCGGCCGAGGAGTCCTTGCCGGAGATCAGCGGCACGCCGAAGTGGCGCACCAGCACGGCCAGCTCGTCGACCATGCCGACCAGCCACTCGCGCCAGTTCTCCGACAGGTGCGGGGTGTAGAAGTTGTCGCACATGCAGATGTCGTGCACCGCGACGCCCGCGAGCACCTGGCCCGCGATCGCCGAGCAGAACATCTGGCGCGTCGCGGCCACCGGGTCGGCGTCGAACATCCACGGGTTGAACGCGGTGTTCAGCACGGCGGCTGCAGGCGAACCCGCGACCGGCGTGCCCGCCCAGTAGGCCGTGCGGACCTGCTGAACGGTCCCGTAGTGCGGGCCGTAGAAGGTGTTGCCCTGGACCGTGGAGTCGTACTGCGAGTCGGCGTGGTGCTGCGACGCGATCTCCGCGTCGGACACGACCTGCTCCAGCAGCCCGGCCAGCTCGGCCGGCGCCAGCGACGGCCACGAAGGCACACCGGACGGACGCGGCGGCGGGCCGACCTCGACGCGTTCGACCTCGATGTCGAGCAGGTCGTACGCCACGTCGAAGCCGGTCTCGCCCTGGTGCGCGGGCACGGCGTCCGGCGCGGAGGCGATCAGCGCCTCCTCGGTCAGGTCCGGTGCGTGGAACACGTGGTAGCGACCCGTGTCCGCGAACCGGCCGATGACCGTGGAACGGACCATGTGCTTGTCGAGGATCTTCCGCGCGCGCTCCTGGTGCTCCGGCGGCACCGCGAGCAGCATGCGTTCCTGCGACTCCGACAGCAGGATCCGCCACATCGGCAGCGCGGCGGTCTTCAACGGGACCAGCGCGGTGTTGATCCACACCCCGCACGCCTCGCCGATCTCGCCGACAGCGCTGTTCAGGCCCGCGCCGCCGACGTCGGTCAGGGCGCTCATGCAGCCCTCTTCGCGCAGCTCGATCAGCGCCTTGCGGAACTTGACCTGCTCCAGCGGCGCGCCGATCTGCACCGCGGCCGTGTCCATCGTGGCGCCGGCCGAGCTGGCGGACGCGCCGTGGATGCCCTCGTTGCCGGTCAGGCCGCCGATCAGCACGACGAAGTCACCGGGACGCGGGGTGCCGCGCTGCGCCGCCGACACCGGCAGCAGGCCGATGCTGCCGCCGAGCGCGAACGGCTTGGCGCGGTACGCGGGGTGGAACGTCATGCGCGACGACATCATCGGCACGCCGAACGTGTTGCCGTACTCCTTGATCGCCCGGATCGTCTCGCCGGCGAGCCTGCGCGCGTCCGGCCGGCCCGCGATCGGCGCGGGGGCCTCGGGCTCGCCGACCGCCGTGTACTCGAAGCTGCCGATCGGGTCGGCGCTCAGGCCGGTGCCCAGAATGTCGCGCAACACGCCGCCCAGCTTGGTCAGCTGGCCGAAGTAGCCGGAGATCGCGGACGGGCCGTTGTGCGTCTCGGCCTTGATCGCGATGGCGTGGCCGTCGTAGAAGTCCCAGACGCCCGCGTTGTCGTGGAACATGCTCAGCACGTTGGGGTTGTCGACGTCCTTCGCGGCCTGGACGAGCCGGCCGAGCAGGCTGCCGAGCGACTTCCACGTGGTGTGCGCGCAGTGGTCGCTCCAGCGGGCGTCCAGCGCCTCCAGCAGGACGTCCGTGACGAACTCGTCACCGAGCGTCACCTGGACGTGCTGGACGTGCTTCATCTGGGCGAGCGAGAGGTTGCGGCCACCGGCCAGACCCAGCTCGGCGAGCGCCGCGTCGTCGAGTCCGCGCAGGTCGTGCTGGGCAGCGGGCTCGTAGTGGCCCTGCGGCACGAGCGTGTCGTACTGCGGCTCCTCGTCGTGGACCTCTTCGATCGTCGCGTTGAACCGCGTCGACACGACCAGGTCACGCAGCTTCGGCGACTCCGACCGGTACGTGGTCGCGACCTTGCCCGCGCGCGCCTTGACGCCGAGCAGCCCGCACACGGTGATGATCGAGTCGCTCTCGTTGTCGACCACGCCGCGCTTGTAGGCGACCTGCACGGCGCCCTGCTCCAGCGGCTGGTCCACGGTGACCTCGACGTCGAGCTGGTCGCCGAGCACGGCGGCCACGTCGGCCAGCGCGGCCGGGGCCGGGTCGGTCTCGAACTCGACGTAGTAGTCGCGCCACACCTCGAGGTCGTCGAGCTCCCACGAGCGGCCGAGTTCGCGGATGTCGGGCTCCGCGACGCCGGCGGAGCGAACCGAGAACTTGTGGATCAACAATCCTCCTGGAGCTGGACCGGGCGGTCCCGGAGATTCTCCCAAGTGCGTCCGCGCCCGCAGCACTAACCCCCGGTAGACCGCTTGGAGGACCCGTCCGCCCATGATCGGGTGCGGCTAGCGTGACGGCATGACGTTGAGCGGTGACGCCACCCTGGTCCTGCCCGAGTTCGACGCACCACCCGCCGATCCGATCGCGCTGCTGGCCGAGTGGTTCGACGCCGCGGTGCGCCGGGAGGTGCGCGAGCCGTTCGCGATGGTGCTGTCCACCGCCGACGCCGGTCGTCCGTCGAGCCGCGTGGTGCTGTTCAAGCACCTTCAGGACGGCGCGCTGGTGTTCGCCGGATCGAGCAGCAGCCGCAAGGGCCGGGAGCTGGCCGCGAACCCGTTCGCGGCGGTGAACTTCCACTGGCGCGAGACGCTGCAGCAGATCACCGTCACGGGCTCGGTCGAGCGCTTGCCGGCCGAAACGTCCGACGAGCTCTTCGCGGAACGGCCCCGCGCCGCCCAGGCCGCCGCGATGGTGTCGCTGCAGAGCGCGCCGCTGCAGGACGAGGACGTGTTGCGGGCGGGCGTCGAGTCGCTGGTCGAGAGCGGTGTTCCGCTGGACCGGCCGCACGAGTGGTTCGGGTACCGGCTGGTCCCGGACGGCATCGAGTTCTGGCAGGGCAGGCCGGACCGGCTGCACCGCCGGCTCCGCTACACCCGTGACGAGCAGGGCTGGACGCCGGAGCGGCTCCAGCCCTGAGCTGCGTCACCTCCTGGCCGCCCGGCGGGACAGCGCGAGCGAGATGTCGGCGGACTGAGTTTAGTCAACACTGAAGTTATAGAGTAGGTTCACCACGTGCGCATCGTGTCCTTGCTGCCCGCCGCGACCGACATCGTCGCCGAGTTGGGGCTGCTAACCGCACTGGTCGGCCGCACCCACGAGTGCGACTGGCCGGCCGGGGTGAGCTCCGTCCCGGTGGTCACCATGACCGGCATCGACCAGAACGTGTTGAGCAGCAAGGAGATCTCCGCCGCGGTGGGCGGGAGTCACCAGGGCTCCGGGCTGTACGACATCGACGCGGAACTGCTCGCCTCGCTCGCACCCGACGTCGTGCTCACCCAGGACCTGTGCGACGTGTGCGCGGTGTCCTACCAACGGGTCTCCGAGGCGGTGCGGGTGCTCGACGCCGGACCGAGGGTGCTCAGCCTGGAACCCCGGACCCTGGGCGAGGTGCTCGGCTGCCTGGAGACGGTGGCCACCGCGCTCGGCACCACGGCGTCGGCGCAGATCGCCGCACTTCGGGCGCGGCTCGACGCGGTGCGTGCCGAGGTCGAGGGGCGCCCTCGGCCGCGGGTGGCCGCGATCGAGTGGCTGGACCCGATCTGGCCCGCCGGGCACTGGGTGCCGGAGCAGATCACCTGTGCCGGAGGCATTCCGCTGTTGGCCTCGCCCGGTGAGCACACCAGGCCGATCGAGTGGCAAGCGGTCCTCGACGCACGGCCGGACGTGGTCCTGTTGCTGCCGTGCGGGTTCCCGCCGGAACGCACGATGGCCGAGCTCCACGCGATGACCGGCCTGCCGGGGTGGGACGACCTGCCCGAGGTGTGGGTGCTCGACGGTCCGTCCTACTTCAACCGGCCGGGGCCACGAGTGGTGCGCGGCGCCGAGGTGCTCGCTCACGTGCTGCACGGCGCGGGCTCGATCAGCCCGGCCGAGGCACGCCGGATCCGCTGACCGAACAGGTGGGGAGAGGCCGACGAGCCTCTCCCCACCCCAGCTCACTTCAGCGTGTACGCCTGGAGAACCGTCTGCTCGGCGGACCCGTGCGCGTCACCGACCTTCGCCTTGAAGGACACCGACTTCGCGTCCTTCGGATGAACGAGCGTGGTCAGCCACTTGTGCCCCGCCCTGAACACGACGACCCGCTGCCACGTCCTGCCCTCGTCGTAGGAGACCTCGACCTGCGGCGTGCGGACATCGGTGACATCGGACTTGGAACCGTTGCGCTGCACGGTGATCGGCACCGTCAGCCGGCTGCCCGCCCGCGCCTGGTTCTGGTCGTCGAGCTTCGGCGCGAACCGCACCGCGAGCAGCGGCAGGTCCTTCGGCGCGGTGCCCGGGACGGTCTCGGACGTGAACGTCCAGTCCGCGATCACCTTCGACGTCAACGGAATGCGGTTGCCCTCGGTGTGCAGCCGGTAGGTCGTCTTCGCCGCCGGCACCGAGGCGAACAGGCGGCCTGGAGTCGTGGAGGAGGCCACCACGGTGCCGTTCGCCGTCAGCTCGGTGCCGCCGGTGGTGCTGTCGAAGTCGAACACCGAGTGCTCACCGCTGCCGTCGGCGTACAGCTGCGCGTTCACGATCAGCTGGTCACCCCGCCGGCCTGCCCAGTAACCGGGCATGTCGGCCGCGACAGCGGGGAACGCGGGGCCGAAGACCGCGGTGTTCCACTGCTCCGTGCTCCTGGCGCCGCGCCGGAACGTCTTCGGCTGGGCGTCGTCGAGGAACACCGGCATCGTGGTCGGGCCGGTGTCCTCCATGAGCGAGCGGCTCCACGCCACGCCGGGCGTGTAGTACTCGGTCAGCTTGAACGGCAACGGGCCGCGGACGCCGTTGTTGCGGCTGCCGTTCGCGCCGGGGACGCGGGCCTTGTGCGTGGCCTCGACCCGAGCCATGTCCCGTTCGCGGTCGCTGTGCCTGATCGCGGCGGGCATGCCCTCCTTGCCGCCGGTCTGCGAGTGGAACTGGTACGGGCTCCCGTAGAAGCCGCCCTCGGCGTTCTTCTTCGCGAGCACGCTGCCCGCCGACCACGCGAAGGCCGGGTGCGTCGTCGCGGACGGCTGGACGTAGAAGCCGTTCCAGTCGCGCAGGCCCCAGCCGCCGAAGTAGCCGAAGTCCTCAGTGGATATTTGCACGCTCAGCGAACCCGACGCGAGCGAGGCCTCCTCGCGGTCGACGGTGATCGAGGGTTCTACCGCCTTGCGGGCGTCGAAGGTGAAGCTGTTGTTCCCGGTGATCTCGATGGCCGGTTCGTACGCCGTGATCAGCTTGGGACGCACGGCCGGGTCGGTGGTGGGCGTTTCGTAGACGGTGTTCAGGAAGTACTTGCCCTTAGGCAGCCGGAGCTTCGCCGTGCCGGTCGGGGCGGCGCCCTCGTACGGAGTGGGCTTGACGTGGCTGATCAGCTGGTAGCGCAACGCGTCGGCCGGCTTGCCATCGTGGCCGATGTAGTTGAGCGTGACGTCGTAGCTCTCCTGTTCCTTGTGCACGCCGATCGGCACACGGATGCCGTTCGACGCGACGACCGCGGCGCCGTGGACGCCGTCCGGACCGGCCACGCGGGTGTCGGCGGTGACCGAGGCCTCGGCCGTGCCACCCGCCGGGACGGTCAGCTTCGCCGGGGACAGGCTGAACAGACCGCCCGCCGGCTTCTCTTCAGCGATGGAGAGGTCGAGCGTGAGCGGCTCGGTGCCGGTGTTGCGGTAGGTGATCTTCCTGGTGACCGGCTGGTCGTCGTCGTGCGGCCACTGGGCGGTGCCGAAGCTGACGCTGGCCGGGGTCGCGACCGGGCTGGTGGCGACCGCGCGGGCCACGTCGACACGTCCGGCACCCTGGTCGAAGACTCCGGCGTCGGCGCTGGGCTTGGCGCTGTTCATCAACGCCGTCTTGATGTCCGCCGGGGACCACGCGGGGTTCTTCGCCGCGAGAATCGCCGCGGCGCCCGCGACGTGCGGCGTCGCCATCGACGTGCCGGACAGCGACACGTGGTTCGCGTCGACCGGGGTGCCGATGGTGCCGTTCTTCGCCTTCGCCGCGACGATATCCACGCCGGGCGCGGTGATGTCCGGCTTGATCGCGCCGTCGCCGACGCGCGGGCCGCGGCTGGAGAAGTCCGCCAGCTTGTCGGCGCGATCGACCGCGCCGACGGTCAGCGCGGCGTCGGCGGCCGCGGGCGAGGAGACCGCGCGGCCGGAGTTGCCCGCCGCGACCACGAACAACGCGCCGTGCTCCGCGGTGAGCCGGTTGACGGCCTGCGACATGATGTCGGTGCCGTCACTGGGGGTGTTGCTCCCCAGGCTCATGTTGATGATCTTGGCCTTGGTGGCGGCCCACTCCATGCCCTCGATGACGCCGGACTCGGAGCCGCTGCCGTTGTCGTCGAGCACCTTGCCGTTGACGAGCTTGGCGCCCGGCGCGATGCCCTTGTACCTGCCGTCACCGGTGATCGTCGACGCGACGTGCGTGCCGTGCCCGAACCTGTCGTCGGTCGTGGCAGCCGGCGTGAAGTTCTTCTCCTCCACCACGGCACCCTGCAGGTCGGGGTGCGTGGCGTCGATGCCGGTGTCGAGCACGGCGACCGTGGTGCCGGCGCCGGTGAAGCCCTGCTGCCACGCCTGCGGAGCACCGATCTGCGCGGCACTGCGGTCGAGCGTGGCGGTGATCTTGCCGTCGAGCCACACCTTGGCCGCGCCACTGGTCCGCGCCGCCGAGGGGAACCCGCCCTTCTTGTCCGCCTTGACGGCGTACGCGTCGATGCTGGGCAACGACTTCGCGTCCGCCGACCGCAGCCCCGCGCCGCCCTGGACGATCAACGGGATCGTGTCGCGGCTCGCGTCGTCGTAACCGGACCGCGAAAGCAGCGAGACGTCGAACAGCCGCTGGTCGAGCGCGCCGGCGGTGAGCTGCCCCTGCACGTCGAGCGGGATGACGTGCAGATCGCCCCGCTCGTCGGTGTAGTGGTGGAAGCGGACGTCCTCACGCCCCTTCGCGGCGTACGTCCGCACCTGCCCGTTCGTCACGTGCACGAGATCGCCCGTGAGCAACGTGACCGTTGTCGTCAGCCCGCCCGGTTCCGGCGCGGTGGTCTCCCCCACGGCCGGGGGCACGGTCACCGCGCTGGCGGCCACGGCGGCCGCGAGCCCTGCGGCGAGAATGGATTTCTTCAACGCGAACTCCCCTTGTTCGGCGTCGAAGGGCGATGTCGCCCTCCGTGACACAGATACCGCAGAGAGTCGCCGGGTTGAGCGGATTCAGGCGATCTGTCCCGATTGCGGCCTCACCCGCTGATCCGGCCGCGGACGGTTGATGGGCGCGCGCTCAGCGTTTCGTCTCGTACCTCGTCAGCACCACGCCGCCGGGGAACGTCCGCGTCTCGACCAGACTGAGGTTCACCCAGCTGTCCAGCGCGGTGAAGAACGGCGTGCCGCCACCGATCAGCACCGGGTGGGTGACGATCACGTACTCGTCGATCAGCCCGGCGCGCATGGCCGCCGCGGCGAGCGTGGCGCCGCCGACACTGATCCGTGCACCGTCCCCGGCCTTGAGCCGGGAGATCTCGGCAACGGCGTCGGTCCTCACCACGCGCGTGTTCCAGTCTGCGTTCTCGAGCGTGGAGGAGAACACGACCTTCGGCGTGTCGCGCCAGTTCCGGGCGAACTCGACCTGCGCGGGGGTGGCATCGGGCTGCTCGTCGCCGGTCGGCCAGTGGGAGCTCATCGCCTCCCACAGCTTGCGCCCGTACAGGACCAGTCCGTTCGCCTTCTCGTGGTCCAGCCAGAACTGGAACAACTCGTCGGACGGCCCGCCCCAGCTGATGTCGTCGCCAGGAGCGGCGACATACCCGTCGAGGGTCACGTTCATGCCGTAGCTGAGTTTCCGCATGGCAGTCAGACTGGCACGGCGCCGGAAACTCATCGCCTGACGATCACTCCCGACGTAATGGATGCGCGGGTGGTATACCTGTTAGCACCTGTCAGGCGGAGAGGACGAGCGTGACCACGACACTGGCCGAGTTCCAGGCCGCCGGGTTCCCGATGGCCGCCGAGCCGGTCGTCGCGCTCGACCTGGTGGACACGCTGATGCTCGTCACGGACACCGACCACATCGGCGACGAGACGAAGTACGCGAAGTGGTGGGAGCTGCAGGCCGATCGGCTCCCGGACGTACCGCCGCCGCCCGTCAGCGCGACCCGCAGGCTGCGTTCGGTGCTGCGCGAGCTGTTCGACGCCGCACTGGCGGAGCGCACCCCCGACCAGTCCGCGATCGAGGACCTCAACGCCTTCTCGGCCGGAGCGCCGACCAGCCCCCGGCTCGAAGGCTGGGGCGAGCAGGCCCAGCTCGTGGTCCGGTGGCACGACGGCCACGACGGCCACCCGGCGCTCGCGGCGATCGCGGGCGGGGCGATCGGGCTGCTGTCCGATCCGGCCAAGCTGTCCTCGTTGCGGCGCTGTGCGAACCCCGCGTGTTCGATGCTGTTCCTGGCCGAGAACAAGCGCCGCGTGTGGTGCACCGCCAACCTCTGCGGCAACCGCGCCCGCGTCGCCCGGCACTACGAACGCACCCGCGGCTGACCCGGCGCGATCTGGGCCACAGCTCCGAGGTGACGGTGATCCGCGCGTACAAGATCGCCTGAGCAGCGCTTGTGCGCACATGACAGCGTCCTGTGCGCGGCGTGACAGCGAATCTCGGCAACCTGACCGCGTTGCCGAGATCCGGCTGCGGAGGGGGATTTCAGACATGCACGACGTGGTGATCGTGGGCGCGGGCCCGGTCGGCCTGCTGCTGGCCTGCGAGCTCGGCCTCAGGGACGTCTCCGTCCTGGTGCTCGAACGGGAGCCGGAGCCCGGTTCGCCGTGGCGGGCCGCGCCTCTCGGGATGAGGGGCCTGTTCTCCGCCTCGCTCCACGCCTTTGCGCGCCGGGGCGTGCTGGAGCCGTTGCTGGACTCGGCGTTGTCGTTCCACGCGGAGGACCGGCCGCGCGGGGCGGGACACTTCGCCGGCATCGTGCTCGATCCGGCCAACGCCGACATCGACGCGCTGCCGTTCCGGCTGGCCGGCCCGGTACCGGACGTCCTGATGACGAACCTCGCGGCGGTCGAGACCGTGCTGGCCGAGCGAGCCGTCAAGCTCGGCGTCGAAATCCGGTACGGCGCCGAGGTTTCCTCCATCACCCAGGACGGCGAAGCCGCCGTGGTGAGCGACGGCGCACAGGAATACCCGGCACGCTGGGTCGTGGGCTGCGACGGCGGCCGCAGTGCGGTGCGCAAGCTCGCGGAGTTCGGCTTCGCCGGCACCGGGCCGAACTTCACCGGCTACGTCATGCTCGCCGCCGTCGCCGAGCCGGTGCAGCTCAAGCCGGGCTTCAACCTCACGCCGACGGGCATGTACATCCAGATGCCCTCCACGGGGCACATCGGGATGATGGACTTCGACGGCGGCGCGTTCGACCGCACGCAGGAACTCACGCCTGAGCATCTCCAGGCCGTGCTGCGCCGCGTGTCCGGCCTCGACGTGACGCTGACCGACGTCCAGCTCGCTTCCAGCTTCACGGACCGGGCGATGCAGGCGACGACTTACCAGCGGGGACGCGTGCTGCTCGCGGGCGACGCCGCGCACATCATGTCTCCCCTGGGCGGCCAGGGCCTCAACACCGGCCTCGGCGACGCCGTGAACCTGGGCTGGAAGCTCGCCGCGACCGTGCAGGGGCGTGCGCCGGAAGGCCTGCTCGACACCTACACCGGCGAACGCCATCCCGTTGGCGCGTGGGCACTCGACTGGACTCGCGCGCAGGTGGCGATCATGCGGCCCGATCCGCACGGCCAGGCGATCCAGGCCGTGATCCGGGATCTGCTCGCGACCAGGGACGGCACGAACTACGTGCTGCAGAAGATCGCCGGTTACTCGACCAAGTACGACCTCGGGAGCGAACACCCGCTGGTGGGACGCAACTCCCCGGACTTCTGCCTGGAGGACGGCACTCGTCTCGGCGACCTGATGCAGGACGGCCGAGGGGTCGTGCTCGACTTCAGCGCCGATCGGCACCTGGAAAGTCCGGCACTCGCCTGGGAGAACGAGCTGCGGTACGCGGCCGGTTCCGCCGTCGAGGACTTCGGGCTCGGGGCGGTCCTGATCCGGCCCGACGGCATCGTCGCCTGGGCGGGCGAACCCGACCGGGAAGCGTTCGACCGAGTCGTCCGGCAGTGGTTCGGAGCCTAGTTTCCGGACCGGGCCGACACGTTGTGGGCGGTGATCTCCTCTCCACAACACCGGCACGCCACGTACGCGTCGCCGGCCTGCCCGCACACGGTGTGCTCCAGCAGGATCGGCGGCCCGTCGGGGTCCGGCACGTGCCGGTCACCCCACTTCATCAGGATCACGATCGCCGGGAACAGCTCCAGCCCCGCCGGAGTCAGCCGGTACTCCTCGCGGTCCTCCGCGTAGGGCACCCGTTGCAGCAACCCGAAGTCCACCAGTGACTTCAGGCGAGCGGACAGCGTGGGGCGCGGGATGGTGAGGTTCCGCACGAACTGGCCGTAGCGGCGCACGCCGAAGAAGGCCTCGCGCAGGATCAGCAGCGTCCACCGCTCCCCCACGATGTCCAGCGCCCGTCCGACGGACTCGCCGCGGAACCGGCGGTCGAGGGAGTCGGTCATAGGTGTCCCTTCGTCAGCAGTGGGGAGAGCGTGGTCAGCAGCCGCGCGCCGGCCGGGTCCTCTGCCGTCGCGGGCACCAGGCCGACGTGCGAGGCGCCCGCCTCGAAGTACGCGGAGACGCGATCGGCGATGGCGGACGCGGACCCGATGGCACCGACGGCTTCAAGAAGTGCCGTCGGAATGTCGGCGGCCAGCGACGCACGGGGTTCACCGGCCCGGGCACGTTCCACCAATGGACCGTGCCCGAGCGCGGTGAACATCTCGCCGTAGCCGGGCGGCGCGAGGTAGACGGCGAGCTGCGACCGCAACTGCCGCAACGTCTGAGCTCCGGGCTCGAGCGCTGCCGGAATCCACACCGCGATCGGCGGCGGAACAGGCGTCAGCTCGGAGAGCGTCTCCACCACGTGAGCGACCTGATCAACGCTGACCAGGTTCAGCACCACCTCGTCACCCTCTGCCGCGGCAACCCGCATCAGCGCCGGGCCGAACGCCGCGACTGAGATCGACGTGCCCGGAACCGGTTGCCGCAGACGAAAACCATCGACCCGGTTGCCGTCGAGCAGCGCCCGCGCGTCACGCACGGCAGCGCGCACCGAGCCAACCGGCGTGAACGGCCTCCCGTGCCACGAGGACACGATCAACGGACTCGAAGCACCCAAAGCCAACCCGGCTCGCCTACCAGTGCAAGCGACCACTGTGGACAGTCCGAGCGCCAGCGCGACAGGACTCCGCACACCGGCCGCCAGCGGGCCGACCGTCAACGAGATGTCCGACGTCCGCGCACCGATCGCCGTCGCCAGCGCGAACGCGTCGAACGTGGCCATCTCCCCGATCCACAGCCTCCCGAACCCGGCCTCGTCCGCGGCCACCGCGATCGAGAGAGCTTCCGCGGGCGGACGGTCGAGCCAGAACGGGGTCACCACACCAACGGACTTCACAGCTGCCCCGTCTGCGCCGGCAACCCCAGCAGCACCTTGCCCGGCAGCTCGTACGAAGCGAGGTTCACCTGGAAGTGCGCGGTCGCCGTGTGCGCGTCACGGAACCGCCGCTGAATCGCCGCCCCGTCGTAGATCGCACCGCCGCCCGAGAGGTCGTAGAGGCTCGAGACGACCGACCGCGCCGTCCGGGTCGCGTGCGTGGCCGCCAGCCGCAACGCCACCCGGGCAGACACGGACACCGAACCTCCCTGTGCTGCTTCCCAGGCCTCGTCCACCGCCGAGTAGAACAACGCCCGGGCAGCCCGCAGCGAAGCCGACGCCTCCGCCACCGCGGCCTGGGTCGACGACCGTTCCGCCAAGGTCCGGCTGGATCCCATCGGACTGCGCCCCACCGCCAGCTCGACGAAGTCGTCCAGTGCGCCGAAGGCATTGCCCAGCGCGGCCGCGGCGACCGACAGGGCGAAGAACCCGAAGACCGGGAACCGGTACAGCGCGGGCGCGTCCGGCGGCGGACCGTCCACAACGGACAGAATCCGCGAGGCAGGCACGAACACGTCACGCGCCACCGAGTCGTGACTGCCGGTGCCGCGCAACCCGGTCGTGTGCCAGGTGTCCAGCACCTCCAGCGACGACTTGGGCAGCGCCGCCACCTTCAACGCCCCGGCCGGGTCGACGAACCCGGCGAACAACCAGGAAGCGTGCCCGATCCCGGAGCAGAACGACCACTGGCCCGACACCACCACACCACCGTCGACGTCGACCGCACGCCCACGAGGCGCCCACACCCCCGCGGCCACGGTCCGGGGATCCCCGAACACCTCCTCCGCACCGGCAGCAGGCAGGTAGGCGCCGAGGAGCCCGCTCGTCGCCGCGATCGACACGCACCACCCGGCGGAGGCGTCACCTCGCGCGATCGTCTCGGCCACGGCCAGCGTCTCGCCCGGCGGGCGTTCGGTCCCACCCAGCGACCGCGGCACGCCGAGCCCGAACATCCGCTCCGAACGCAGCAGGTCCAGCAGTTCGGGGGCCAGCGCCCGGCCGGCCTCCGTCTCGGGTGCGACCGAACGGGCCAGATCGGCCACGGTCTGCGCGGCAGCCAGCACGAGATCCTCCTGGTTCAGTTTTCTTACCGGTTCAATTTCCTTACCGTAGCCACGGCGCTCCCGGCAAAGCAAGAGGGACCCCACCCGGTACGGGTGAGGCCCCTCTCTCGTTGCGACTACCTCAGGCGAACGGTCCCTTGTCGATGCCGCACGTCTTCTGCGTGGGCAGAACACCGGTGAAGAGGTACTCCCGCTTCACCTTCTCCGCGCACGCGCTGTGCACGTACATCGACGTGTGCCCGTAGCCCTCGACCGTCAGGAACCCGGTGCGGGACATCTCGGCGGCACCGTCGCGAGCACCGTGCAATGGCGTCGACGGGTCGAACCTGTTGTTGATGAACAGGACCGGCGCCGACGTCCAGCGGTTCCACGGACCGGTGTAGCGGTCGTTGTCACGAGCCTGCCAGAACGCGCAGGCCATCATGTCGTAGACCACCG
The DNA here is from genome assembly GCF_000955955.1 of Lentzea aerocolonigenes. GTDB lineage: Bacteria > Actinomycetota > Actinomycetes > Mycobacteriales > Pseudonocardiaceae > Lentzea > Lentzea aerocolonigenes_A. Next base: position 13,815 of record NZ_JYJG01000159.1, on the reverse strand, counting down.
GACGACCCCAGTACGGCACGCGCTCGTCCTCGCTCTTGCCGTACGCCGTGTACGCGGCGGTGTCACGCGGGAAGTTGCTGTCCGCGCACTGCACCGCGTTGTAGCTCTCGAACCGGTTGGTGATGTAGGGCTCGCCGGCCGCACGCAGCGTTGCCGGTGCGTCCCACACCCCCTGCATGATCCTGGCGGTGTCCTGCCAGGTCTCCGGCTGCGCCAGCGCGTCCCAGAGGGTGCTGATCAGCGTGACGCGGTCGAACCGGCCGTCCGGGGTGGTGACGGGCGAGGCCGTCACCTTCTCCACCAGCGAAGCCCACTTCTGCTTCAGGTCGCCACCCGCGAACGCGCACTTCGCCCCAGGAGCCGCGCACAGCTTCAGGAACTGGTCGAACGTCTCGGCGACCCCGCGCGGCACGTCCTGACGCGTGTCCAGCGGCACCGTGGTGCCCTGGTCGCCGTGCCCGGTCGCGTTGCCGACGAAGTCGAGCGAGCCGTCGAACGCGAGCGCGCGAACCTTGTCCGGGAACATGTTCGCGTAGATCGCGCCGAGGTGCGTGCCGTACGAGATGCCGTGGTACGTCAGCTTCTTGTCCCCGACCGCCTTGCGCAGCAGGTCGAGATCCCGCGCCGTGTTGGCGGACGAGACGTGGTCCAGCAGGTCGCCGGACTTCGCCTCGCAACGCCGCACGAACTCCCGGTACCCCTCGTAGAACGCCGGCTCCTGAGCCGCCGTGTCGGGGTAGACGGGCAGCGAGTTGAGGAAGTTCTGCTGCTCCTCGACGCTGTCGAAGCACCGCACGGTCGCGGAACGCCCGATGCCGCGCGGATCCCACGACACCAGGTCGAACCTCGCCCGCAGTTCGGGCGAGAACAGCCACTCCCACTTGCCGCGACCCCGCAGCCGTTCCACGCCGGACGCACCGGGCCCGCCGAAGTTGACGAACAGCGAGCCGATGCGCTTCGACGGATCCGTCGCAGGCAGCTTGATGACCGCGAGGTCGATCTTCGTGCCGTAGGGCTGGTCGTAGTCCAGCGGCACCTTCGCGGTCGAGCACTGGAACCCGTCCTGACAGTCCTGCCACGCCAGGACGGGTGTAGCGGCTTCTTCCGCAGCGCCGGCAGCCGGTGCCAGCCCGATCACCAGCGCAGCCGTGATCAGCAGTGATTTCACATTGAGCTCCCCAGGTCTGACCTCTCGATCATCAAGACGCCGAGGTCGTACCCGAGGTTGCACCTGATTTCAGCGGATGGTGATGCAGGGCGCCCCGCGCAACGCGTACCCGCCGCCCGTGTTCTCCCAGAGGTTCGCGCAGAAGCGCGTGCCGATGGGCACGAACTTCTCCACGGTCGTGTCCCGCGGGCCGAGCACCTGGGTTCAGCTCAGCGCGTGAGTGGCCGTGGCCCCACCGTCCACAGTGAACTCCGCGCCGGTGCAGTACGCGCTGTCGTCGCTGGCCAGGAACAACACCACGTTCGCGACGTCGTCCGGCTGGCCTACCCGGCGCAACGCCACTTTCTTGCCGATCGGCGTGATGTCGACCGGACGGCCCAGCGCCTCGCCGACCATCGGGGTGTTGATCGCGCCGGGATGCACCGAGTTCACCCGGATGCCGTGCTGGCCGAGCTCCATCGCGGCCACCTTGGTCATGCCGCGGATGGCGAACTTGCTCGCGGTGTAAGCGACCAGGTACGGCATGCCGCCGAGGCCTTCAACCGAGGACACGTTCACGATGGACCCACCGCCGGCCCGCGTCATCGACTCCACGACGGCGCGCATGCCGAGGAACGTGCCGACCTGGTTGATGCCGACCACCCGCTGGTAGTCCGCGAGGGTGGTGTCCGCCAACGCCGAGAAGTGCAGAATGCCCGCGTTGTTCACGAGCACCGTGATGTCGCCGAACGTGCTGATGGTGAAGGCGACCGCCTCGGCCCACTCGTCCTCGTTCGACACGTCCAGGTGGCAGTACGCAGCGTTGAACTCCGGGCCCAACTCGGCCGCCAGCTCCTTGCCCTGGTCGTCGAGGACGTCGGTGATCATCACCCGCGCGCCCTCCTCGACGAACCGGCGCGCGGCGGCCGCGCCCTGACCCCGGGCCGCGCCGGTGATCAGGGCGATCTTGCCGTCGAGCCGCATCTACATCAGCTCGTCGGTCAGCGGCATCATCACGGTCTTCAGCTCGGTGTAGGCCTCGTAGGCGCTCTGCCCGCCCTCACGGCCCAGACCCGACTGCTTGTAGCCGCCGAACGGCACGTGCGGTTCGAGCTGGAACCCGTTGATGCCGACCATGCCGACGCGCAACCGCTTCGACACGCGGAACGCCCTGCGCACGTCGTTGGTGTAGACGCCGGCGCCCAGGCCGTATTCCGTGTCGTTCGCGAGTCGAATCGCTTCTTCTTCGTCGTCGAACGGCACAACCGTGAGCACCGGGCCGAAAATCTCGTCGCGGGCGATCGTCATGTCGTTGGTCGCGTCGGCGAAGATCGTGGGGGCGACGAAGTTCCCGGACGCGTAGTCGCCGTCGAGCCTCGTGCCGCCGGTGACCAGTCGCGCGCCGTCCTCCTGGCCTTTTTCGATGTAGCCGAGAACGCGGTCGAGCTGTTTGGCGTTGATCAACGGGCTGGCGAGCACGGCCGGGTCGAACGGGTCGCCGAACGTCACGGCGCTCGCGAGCATCGTCGCCATGTTGACGAACTCGTCCTGGACCTCGCGTGCCACCAACGCCCTGGTGTGCGCGACGCAGGCCTGCCCGGACAGGCCCATCGTGACCATGCCCATGCAGGTCATCGCGGCGAGGCCGACGTTCGGGGCGTCCGCGAACACGAGTGCGGGCGACTTCCCGCCCAGTTCCAGGGAAACGCGCTTCATCGTGCCCGCGCTGGCCTCGACGATCCGCCGGCCGATCGCGCGACTGCCGGTGAAGCTGATCTTGTCCACGCCGGGGTGGGTGATCAGCGCCTCGCCGGTCGGGTCGCCCGGTCCGGTGACGAGGTTGATCACGCCTTCGGGAAGTCCGGCCTCGATCAGCAGCTCGACCATGCGGATCACGCAGAAGCTCGCGTACTCACTCGGTTTCACCACGACGGTGCAACCGGCCGCCAGCGCTGGTGCGAGTTTCTGGGCGAACAGCACGAACGGCGCGTTCCACGGCAGGATCGCCGCGACGACGCCGACCGGTTCGCGGAACGTCATCGCCAGGTGGTCGCCGCCCTGGTACGGCGGCAGGGTCTGGCCGCCGACCTTGTCGATCCAGCCGGCGTGGTGGTCGAAGATGTCCGCCGCGATGCCGACCGAGGTCGCGTAGATCTGGCCGAACGACAGCGGCACGCCGTTGTCCAGCGCCTGCAGGCCGCGCAACTCTTCCTCGTGCTCCCGCAGGAGATCGCTGTACCTGCGCAGGATCCTGATGCGTTCGCCGGCCTTGGACTTCCCCCACGTGCCCTCGTCAAACGCCTTGCGCGCGGCCTGGACCGCGGCGTCGACGTCCTTCGCCGAGGCGACCGCGAAGCTGCCGATCTCCTCGCCGGTCGCCGGGTGGTGGTGGGTCCAGCTCTCGTCCGCCTCGCGGAACTCGCCACCGATGAGGAGCCGGCCGTCCTTCAGGCCCAGCGTCTCGCGATGCGGTTGGACGGTGAGCGTCACAGCTCCTCCTACAGGGCCATCGTTTCAGTACAGGCAAAGGTCTTCTGCGGATCGCGGTCGGCGAAGTAGCCGTCGATGTCTTCGAGAGCGTCGAACTTCTGCTCCACTGTGGGCGGTGCCATCAGCGCGACCATGCCGCCGTGCACCACGAACACCTGACCGTTGATCTTGTCGCCTCGTGGGCCGGCCAGGTGCTTGACGAACTTCGCCACGTGCTCCGGAGCCAGTGAGTCGTCGCCTTCCGGTGCGTCGCCGAACACGTGCGCCGTCATGCCGGTACGGGCACGCGGGCAGATCGCGTTGGCCCGCACGCCATACCTGGACGTACCGCGCGCGGTCGCGACTGTCAGCGCCGCGATGCCCGCCTTGGCCGCCGCGTAGTTCGCCTGTCCCTCGCTGCCGAGCAGGAACGCCTCCGACGAGGTGTTGACGATCCGCGCGTAGACGGGCTCGCCGGCCGACTTGGACTGCTGCTTCCACAGCGAGACCGCGTTGCGCGACAACAGGAAGTGGCCGCGCAGGTGGACCTTGATCACCAGGTCCCACTCCTCGTCCGTCATGTTGAAGAGCATCCGGTCGCGCAGCACACCGGCGTTGTTGACCAGCACGTGCAGCCCGCCGAAGTGCTCGATCGCGGCGCTGACGAGGGAGTCCGCGGTGCTGCGTTCGCCCACGTCACCCTCGACCACGACGCACTTGGCACCCAGCTCCTCGATCTCGGCCGCAGCGGCGTCGGCCGAGCCCGGCAGGTCGTTGAGGACGAGCGAAGCACCGGCTCTCGCCAGCTCCAGTGCTTCCGCCCGCCCCAGCCCGGCACCCGCGCCGGTGACGATCGCGACCTTCCCCGCAAGGTCCACTTGAGACTCCCAAAGGAAATGTTTCAGTCGAAGAGAATGACCTGGCGGATCAGAGAACCTCCGCCGCGCAAGGCCTGCAGACCTTCGTTGACGTCCTCGAGCTTGATCCGCTTACTGATCATGCCTTCGAGGTCGAGCCTGCCTTGCCGCCACAGCGCGATCATGCGCGGTACGTCGCGGCGGAAGTTGGCCGTCCCGTAGAACGAGCCGTGCAAGGTCTTGTCGTGCAGGAAGAGTTCCTGCGCGCTGAACGACACCATCGCGTCGGCCCGTCCGGCGCCGACGACGACCGTGTGGCCACCGCGGCGGGTCAGATCCCACGCCTGGCGGATCGTGGCCGGGATGCCGACCACGTCGAACACGTAGTCGAAGCCCATGCCCATGTTGAGCTGGTTGTTGAGGTCGGCGACGCCGTCGGGTGCGGTCGCGTGCGTCGCGCCGAACCGTTGCGCCACCTCGTGCTTCTCGACCACGGGGTCGACCGCGACGATCTTCGCCGCCGCCGCGAGCCGCGCGCCCTGGATCACCGCGACGCCGACGCCACCGCAGCCGATCACCGCGACGCTGGAGCCCGGTTCGACCTTCGCGGTGTTCAGCACGGCGCCGACGCCGGTCAGGATACCGCACGACAGCAGCGCGGCGACCTCCCACGGCACGTCGTCGTCGATCTTCACCGCGGCGTCGGCCGGAACGACCATCTCCTCGGCGAACGCACCCAGTCCCGCGTACCCGAACGCCGGGTTGCCGCCGACGACGAAGCGTGGAGAGGTGAACGCGGAAATGGTGTGTATCAAGCACAAGTGGGACTGGCCGGTGACGCACTGGGCGCACTTCCCGCACGGCGGCACGAACGTGATCGCCACGTGGTCGCCGACCGCCAGCTGCGTGACGGCACTCCCGATCTCGACGACCTCACCGGCGCCTTCGTGGCCGATGACGCCTGGGGCGAGCGCCGGCAGCGTTCCGTCCATTGCGGACAGATCGCTGTGGCACACCCCGCACGCCCTGATCTTGATCTTGACTTCCTGCGGCCCCGGCGCGGTGGTCGTCACGTCGTCGCGGAGCTCGAGCTTGTCGTCGCCTACCTGGTTGAGCACGGCAGCTTTCACCGGTATCACTCCTCGCTGAGCTCACGGCTGACCCGACGGACACTAGAATCTGTTCCTGTTCTTGACAAGGCCCATCAGCGTGTAAACCTCAACGCGCCCATCGGGCACGAAGCAACGGCACGCTCGGCCAGCGGGATCTCGGCCTGGCTCAGCTCACCCTCCCGGATCTGCAGAACCTCGTCATCATCAAGGTCAAACACCTCAGGCAGGATTGACATGCACTCACCGTGCGCCTCGCACACCGAAGGGTCGACGCCGACCTTCATCGCGGCCTCCTGACAGCAAGTAGAACTTGTTCTAGAGTAGCGGTCATGCGCATCGGTTTCACGCCCGAACAGGAGCAGTTGCGCCAGGAGTTGCGGGCGTACTTCGCCGCGCTCATGACGCCGGAACGCCGGGCAGGGCTCGCCGGCAGCAGCGACTACGGGAACGCCGAGGTCTACCAGGACACCGTCCGCCAGATGGGGCTCGACGGCTGGCTCACCATCGGCTGGCCCGAGGAGTACGGCGGCCGCGACCGGCCGATGATCGAGCAGCTGATCTTCCTGGACGAGGCTTCGGCGGCCGGTGCGCCCGTGCCGTTCCTGACGCTGAACTCGATCGGGCCGACGATCATGGCGTACGGCACGCCCGAGCAGAAGGCGTTCTACCTGCCGAAGATCGCGTCCGGCGAGATCCACTTCGCGATCGGCTACTCGGAACCCGAAGCGGGCACCGACCTGGCGGGTCTGCGCACGCGCGCGGTTCGCGACGGCGACGAGTACGTGATCAACGGCCAGAAGATGTGGACCAGCCTCATCCAGTACGCGGACTACGTCTGGCTGGCCTGCCGCACCGACCAGGAGTCGCAGCGGCACAGGGGCTTGAGCATCATCATGGTGCCGACCACCGCACCCGGCTTCTCCTGGACGCCCGTGCCGACCATGTCCGGGCCGACCACCAGCGCGACCTTCTACGACAACGTGCGCGTGCCGGCGTCGAACCTGATCGGCGAGGAGCACAAGGGCTGGAAGCTCATCACCAACCAGCTCAACCACGAACGCGTCGCCCTTTGCTCGGCCGCGCCGCTGCAGACCGCGCTGCGTGAAGTTCGTCAATGGGCGGACGAAACCGGTGCTGTCGAACAGGAGTGGGTGCGCCTGCATCTCGCCCGTGTGCACGCCAAGACCGAGTTCCTGAAGCTCGTCAACTGGCGAATCGCCTCCGGCAGCGACGAGGCACCCTCCCCCGCGGAAGCGTCCGCGACCAAGGTGTTCGGCACGGAGTTCGCCACCGAGGGTTACCGGCTGCTGATGGAAGTGCTGGGCGCCAACGGGATCGTGCGTTCCGGCTCGCCGGGCGCGTTGCTGCAGGGCCGGGTCGAGCGCATGCACCGGTCGTCGCTGATCCTGACCTTCGGCGGCGGCACCAACGAGATCCAGCGGGACATCATCGCGCGCGTCGACCTCGGGCTGCCCGCGGTTCCTCGGTAAAGGGAGACTGCCATGGACTTCACGCTGACCGAGGCGCAACGGGAACTGGCCGCGCTGACCCGCAAGATCCTCGACTCCTCCGACACGCCGTGGCTCGACCTGGTGAAGTCGGGCGTGGTACCCGAATCGCCCGACGACTTCGGCGTCCTGGAGCACTGCGCGGTCCTGGTCGAGCTGGGTCGTGCCGTCGCCTCGGTCCCCTACCTGCCGACGGTCCTGGCCCAGCAGGCCTTGGCACGGTTCGACACCCCACGTCCCGGAACCGTGCTGTCGGTGGCACTCGCCGAGGACCAGAACGGCGCGAAGACGGCCGTCCCGTTCGCCACCTCCGCCTCAGCGATCCTGGTGGCTCACGACGACCAGGTGTTCCTCGCCGAGGCCGGCGACCTCGACATCAGCGTCCAGGAGCTGGTGGACGGCTCGGACGCGGGCACGTTCGAGTTCACCGGCGGCCGCTTGATCGAGGGCCTCACCCCGGACTGGCTGATCACGCGCTACACGGTGGGGCTGTGCGCTTTCCAGCTCGGCGTCACCGAACGCGCGCTGGAGCTGACCGCCGAGTACGCCCGCACCCGCGTGCAGTTCGACCGCCCGATCGGCAGCTTCCAGGCGGTGGCGCAACGGCTCGCTGATGCGTACATCGACGTGGCGGCAATCCGTTTGACGCTCTGGCAAGCAGCGTGGCGGCTCTCCGAGGGCTTGGACGCGGCCGCCGAGGTGGCGACGGCGAAGTTCTGGGCCGCCGACGCCGGACACCGCGTGGCGCACACCGCCGTGCACGTCCACGGCGGCACGGGCATCGACATGAGCCACGAGGTGCACAGGTACTTCACCGCGGCGAAGCGTGCCGAGTTCGAGCTGGGCGGGGCGACCGCCCAGCTCCTGAAGCTCAGCGCAGTTTTGTGAGGCGTTCGACCGCTTCGTCGAACTCCCGCAGCAACCCGGCCATCACCTCGGCGACCGGGCGCACCTCGTTCATCCGCCCGACGACCTGTCCGACCGGCATCGACACCACGGACGGGTCGTCGGACCGGGCGATCCGCAGGTGCGCCTCGCTCACCAGCAGGTTCTGCAACGGCATCGGCAACGGCTCCGGCGCCGCCTCATCGCTCCACGCCTCGGTCCACCGCGTCTTCAGCAACCGTGCCGGCTTGCCGGTGTAGATGCGGGTGCGCACGGTGTCACTGGAACCGGCGGCCAGCAAAGCCTGCTGCGTGCTGGAGTTGCCCAGCGTGTACTCGGCGGTGGTCAGCCAGTACGAGCCCATCCACACACCGGACGCGCCCAACGCCATCGCCGCCGCAGCTTGACGTCCTGACCCGATGCCGCCCGCGGCGAGCACGGGGACGGACACGGCGTCGACGATCTCCGGCACGAGCACCATCGTCGCGACCTCGCCGGTGTGCCCGCCGGCCTCGTAGCCCTGCGCCACCACGATGTCGACGCCGTTCTCGACATGGCGCTGGGCGTGGGAAGCCTTGCCCGCAAGGGCAGCCACCGGCACCCCGGCCGCGTGCACCTGCTCGATCACGTCGACCGGCGGCGAGCCCAGAGCGTTCGCGATCAACCGGATCGGGTGCTCCAGCGCCACGTCGACGTGGGACCGCGCCACCGAGTGCAGCCAGCCGAGGACGCCCTCGCTGTCCTCACCCTCCGGCAGCGGTGGCACACCGAGCTTCAGCAACGTCTGCTGCACGAAGTCGCGATGTCCCTGCGGAATGAGCTGCGAGAGGTCGACCTGGGTGCCCTCGGTCGGCACCTTGGCCGGCATCACGATGTCGACCCCGTACGGCTTGCCGTCGGTGTTCTCGTCCATCCACGTCAACGCGCGGTCGAGGTCCTCCGCGTCGTTGAACCGCACGCACCCCAGCACACCGAGCCCGCCCGCGCGGCTGATCGCCGCCGCCACGTGCTCGGACGGCGTGAAGCCGAAGATCGGGTGCTCGATGCCGAGCTGGTCACACAGGCTGGTGCGCATGTTCCTCCACGTGGCGGCGGGCCCACTGGTAGTCGGGTTTGCCGCTGGGCGTCCTGCCGATCTCGTCGACCAGCCAGAGCGACCGCGGCACCTTGTAGCCGGCGAGCGTCTCGCGCACGTGAGCGTCCAGTTCGGACAGTGTCGGCGTGGCACCGTCCCGCGGTCGCACGATCGCGCCGATGCGTTCGCCCAGAAGGTCGTCCGGAATGCCGATCACGAGCGCGTCGAACACGTCCGGGTGCGACTTGAGCACACCCTCGACCTCCTCCGGGAACACCTTCTCGCCACCGGTGTTCACGCAGGTGTTGCCGCGGCCGAGCAACGTGATGTCACCGTCCTCCTCGAAGCGCGCGTAGTCACCGGGCACGGTGAACCGCCTGCCGTCGACCTCGACGAACATCCGCGCGGTCTTCTCGGGATCCTTGTAGTAGCCCAACGGGATGTGGCCGCCGCGCGCGAGCTTGCCGATCACGCCCGGCACCGGTTCCAGCTTGTTGCCGTCGTCGTCGATGACGATGGTGTCCTCGTTGAGCTTCACCTTGGTGCCGTCGGTCTTCACGATCTCCTTGGGCACCGCGCCGATGCCGGTCGACCCGGTCTCGCTCGACCCGATCGACTCCAGCAGCGTCGTGTGCGGCAGGAGTTCCTGGTACAGCTTCTTCACCGGATAGGAGAAGAGCGCCGCGCTGCTGTTGAGGATGAACAACGACGACCCGTCGTAGTTGCCCCGCTGGTACTCCTCGATCAACGGCCGGCCCATCGCGTCGCCGGTCATCGCCGCGACCTGGACCTTCTCCCTCTCGATCACCCGCCAGATCTCGGCGGGGTCGAACTTCGGCACCAGCACCACGGTGCTGCCGCAGAACAGCGCGCCCAGCACGGCCCACTGCGCGGCGCCGTGGATCAGCGGCGGGAGGCACAGCCGGACGAGGCCGTAGTCCTTGCCCGACTTGGCCTGCTGCCACTCGTCGGTGAGCCGTTCGCCGGTCACGAAGTCGATGCCGCCGCCGAGCGTGCGCCACACGTCCTCGTGCCGCCACATGACGCCCTTGGGCATGCCGGTCGTGCCGCCGGTGAACAGGATGTAGAGGTCGTCGGGGCTGCGCGGCGCGAAGTCCCGCTCCCCCGACTCCTCCGCGAGCGCCGCCTCGTACTCGACGCCGGCGAACTCCTCGTCGGACTCGTCGTCGATCACGACGGTGGGCCCGGGAGAGCCCACCTCCGCGACCAACGGCGAATACCGCCGTTCGTGTACGAGAGCGACCAGGTCCGCCTCACCGAACAAGTACTGCAACTCGTTCTTGGTGTAGCGGTAGTTGACGTTGATGGCCACCGCACGCAGCTTGTAGACCGCCAGCAGGCACTCCACCAGCTCGATCGAGTTGCGCGCGTAGAGCCCGACGTGCGACCCCTGGGTCACGCCGTTCTTTGCCAGGTGGTGAGCCAGTTTGTTGGCTCGTGTCTCCAGTTCGGCATAGGTGACCCTCTTGGACCCGCACACCAGCGCGGTCCGGTCGGGCACGGTGTCGACGGCGTGTTCAACGAGGTCTGCGACGTTGAGGGCCATGGTAGGCAAAGTAGAACGTGTTACTGTTCTGGACAATCCCCCGTGCGGTCAGACTCGATCCAGGAGGCGCCCGAATGACGACTACGACCCAACCCCACGCGTTGGTGGACCTGGTCGGCAACGTTCTGGTCGTCACGATGAACCGGCCCGAGGTCCGCAACGCCTTGTCCGGCCCGATGATGGCCATCATGCGCGAGGCGTGGGACCGCGTGGACAACGATCCTGACGTGCGCGTCTGCATCCTGACCGGCGCGGGCGGGTCGTTCTGCGCGGGCGCGGACCTCAAGGCGATGACCACCAACCACCCCAGCGAGTCCGACGGGAAGTTCGACTTCTCGGTCATCGAACCGCTGCTGAAAGGTCGTCGATTGACGAAACCGCTCATCGCCGCCGTGGAAGGCCCTGCGGTGGCGGGCGGCACGGAAATCCTTCAGGCGACCGACATCCGCGTGGCCGGCGAGAGCGCGCGGTTCGGCGTCTCGGAGGCGCGCTGGGGCCTGTTCCCGCTCGGCGGGTCGGCCGTGCGGCTACCGCGCCAGATCCCCTACACGGTGGCGGCGGACCTGTTGCTGACCGGGCGGCACATCAAAGCACCCGAGGCCAAGGAAATCGGCCTGATCGGTCACGTCGTGCCGGACGGCGAGGCGTTGAACAAGGCCATGGAGCTCGCCGAGCTGATCACCGCGAACGGGCCGTTGGCGGTGCGGGCGATTCTGAAGACCATGCGGGAGACCGAGGCCGTGCACGAGAACGAGGCGTTCGAAGTGGACGCCCGGCTCGGCATGGAGGTGTTCCGCAGCGAGGACGCGAAGGAGGGCCCGCGCGCCTTCGCCGCGAAACGCAAGCCGGAGTTCAAAGGTCGCTAGAGAGGTTGGCCGAGTGGTAACGGAGATGTTCGGGTTGCCCGGCGCGGTCGCCGTGGTGACCGGCGCGGGACGCGGCATCGGTGCGGCCTCGGCGATCGCGCTCGCCGAGGCGGGTGCGGACGTGGTGATCAGCGCGCGCACCGGGGAACAGCTGGCCGAGGTCGCCGCCAAGATCGAGGCGCTGGGACGGAAGGCGGTCGTCGTCGCGGCAGACCTGTCCGATGTGGACGCCGCGGCCGGGCTGGCGCACCTGGCCGCCGAACAGTTCGGGCGACTGGACGTCGTCGTGAACAACGTCGGCGGCACGATGCCGAACACGTTCCTCACGACGACACCGGACTACCTCGAAGAAGCCTTTCACTTCAACGTCACCACCGCTCACGCGCTGACGAGCGCGGCGGTGCCGCTGATGCTCGGCCACGGCGGCGGTTCGGTGGTCAACATCGCCTCCGTGATGGGCAGGCTCGCCGGTCGCGGTTTCCTCGCCTACGGCACGGCGAAGGCCGCGCTGACCCACTACACCCGGCTGGCCGCGGTGGATCTCGCGCCGCGGATCAGGGTGAACGCGATCGACGTCGGTTCGGTCCACACTTCCGCGCTGGACGTGGTCGCCCGCGACGAGAAGATCAGGACCTCGATGGAACAGGCGACCCCGCTGCGCCGGCTGGGACGGCCCGACGAGGTCGCGGCCGCGGTGCTCTACCTGGCATCCCGGGCATCCGGCTACACCACCGGATCGGTGCTGCGGGTCGACGGCGGGATCGGCGCGCCCAACCTCGACTTCGACCTCCCGGATCTCTGAGACTCGAGAAGGAGACGCTGGTGGCACTTCGCGTGGTGCAGTGGAGCACCGGCAACGTCGGCAGATGGGCGTTGCGGGGCATCATCGACCACCCCGGCCTGGACCTGGCGGGCGTGTGGGTGTCCGATCCCGCCAAGAAGGGCCGGGACGCGGGAGACCTGGCCGGCCTGGACCGCCTCGTCGGCGTCACCGCGACCACCGACGCCGGCGAGCTGATCTCCGCCAGGCCGGACTGCGTGGTCTACACGTCGATGGCCGACAACCGGCTCACCGAGGCGGTCGACGACCTGTGCCGGCTGCTGCGCGCGGGCATCAACGTCGTGGCCAGCGGCCCGGTGTTCCTGTCCTATCCAGAGGGCACCGTGCCGCCCGAGGTGGTCGAGCCCGTGCGCCAGGCCGCCGCGGAAGGCGGAAGCTCGCTGTGGGTCAACGGGATCGACCCCGGCTGGGCCAACGACTGGCTCCCCCTCCTGCTGTCCGGCACGTGTCAGCGGATCGACCAGGTCCGCTGTTCGGAGATCACGGACTACTCCACCTACGACAACCCGCTGGTGCTGTTCGACATCATGGGTTTCGGCACCTCGCCCGACCACACTCCGCTGTTGCTGCAGCCCGGCGTGCTCACGCTCGCCTGGGGCAGCGTGGTCCGCCAGCTGGCCGCCGGTCTGGACGTCACGCTGGACGCGGTCGTCGAGCAGTACGAGCGGTTCCCTGCGCCGGAGTCGTTCCCGGCCGCGGGACGGACGATCGCCGAGGGCACCATGGCGGCACTGCGGTTCACCGTCAGCGGCATGGTCGCGGACCGGCCGGTGCTCGTGCTCGAACACGTCACCAGGCTGCGGCCCGACCTCGCCCCGGACTGGCCGCAGCCGGCCGGCACCGGCTGTTACCGCGTGGAGATCACCGGTGAACCCAACTACGTGCTCGACCTGAGACTGACCGGCGGCGACGGCGACCACAACACGGCGGGTGTGGCGTCCACGGCCATGCGCCTGGTCAACGCCGTCCCCGCGGTCGTGGACGCCCCACCGGGCCTGCTCACCGCACTCGACCTGCCGCTGACCACCGGGCGGGGCCTGGTGTCGGGCACACAGCGGCCGGGATCGTGAGGTTGAGCAGGTAGGCGTCCACACCACCACGGTGCGTGGGTAGGCCGCGTGGCGCCCGCTCCACAACGACGGAGCTGGCGCGGGGACCTTGAGCCAGTAGGGCTGCGGGAGCGAAGCGCAGCGTCCTGTCGGAACAGCCTAGACGTCGTTGCCCGCGATGTAGCCGAACGTCATGGCCGGCCCGATCGTCGAGCCCGCACCGGCGTAGCTGTGGCCCATCACGGCCGAGCTCACGTTGCCCGCCGCGTACAGCCCTGGGATGACCGAACCGTCGGGCCTCAGCACGCGCGCACGGGCGTCGGTGACCATGCCGCCCTTGGTGCCGAGGTCGCCGGGCACGATCTTGAAGGCGTAGTACGGCGGTGCCCACAGCGGGGCGAGACACGAGTTCGGGAAGACGGCCGGGTCGGTGTAGTAG
>NZ_JYJG01000158.1 GCF_000955955.1 Lentzea aerocolonigenes | reverse complement strand
GTAGTACGGCGGTGCCCACAGCGGGGCGAGACACGAGTTCGGGAAGACGGCCGGGTCGGTGTAGTAGTGGTCGTAGGCGCTGTCGCCGCGCTTGAAGTCGGGGTCGCGGCCGGTGAAGGCCTGGTTGTTGAACCGGGTGACGGTCGCCTTCAACGCGGTGCCGGGAACGCCGATCGCACCGGCCAGCCCGTCGAGCGACCAGTTCTTCACCACCGCGCCGGCCTGGTACCAGGCGTCCGGCAGCGGCAACGTGGGCGCGACGTCGGCGAACAGGTACCTGTTGCGGTAGTTCTGGTCGACGACGAGCCACGCGGGGATGCACGGGTCGGCGGGGTTCTTGTCGTACATGGTGTGCACGACGTCGCTGTACGGCGCGGCCTCGTTGACGAACCGCTGGCCAGCAGCGTTGATCATCAGGCCGCCGGGCAGGGTGCGTTCGGCGAGGCAGAAGTACGGCGAGCCGGGCGTCGGGATGACCGGGCCCCACCAGGAGTCGTCCATCAGGTCGAACGCCGCGCCGGCGCGCTGGCCCGCGCGGTGGCCGTCGCCGGTGTTCTCCTTGGCGCCGACCGTCCACTGTGTACCGATGGGCTGCCGCTGGTACTGGGCGCGCATGGCCGCGTTGTGTTCGAAGCCGCCCGAACCCATGATGACGCCACGCCGTGCTCGGACGAGCCCGCGCGAGGTCAGCACGCCACGCACCGCGCCGTTCTCCACGTGCAGGTCCTCAAGGCCGGTGTTGAGCCAGACCGGCACGTTCGACTGCATGAGACCCGCGCGCAGACCGCCTGCCAGCGCCTGGCCCATCGTCAAAGGCTTCTGGCCGGCCAGCGCCGCTGCCGTGCCACGGGCGAGTGCCGCTGCGGCCGTGGCGGCTCCCTTGGCGTTGACCAGGGCCAGTGCGAGCCACTTGTAGTCGGCGCCGTAGATGACCATGCCCGCCGGAGTGGCGAGGTAGGGGGCGTTGAGGTTCGCGAGCTCGGCACCGAGGACGCGGCCGTCGAGCATCTCCGGCTCGATCGACCGGCCCTTCGCGATACCGCCGGGGTACTCGGGGTAGTAGTCGCTGTACCCGTCCATGTGCCGGAACCGCAGCGGGCTGTTCCGCATGACGAACGAGATCATCTGCGGCCCGTACGTCAGGTAGGCCTGCTGCCGCATCACCGGGATGTCACCGACGACGGCCGCCATGTACTGCCGGGCCTTCTCCGGTGTGTCGGGGATGCCGGCGGCGAGGATGATCTCGTTGTTGGGGATCCAGATACCTGCACCTGACCTGGCTGCGGAACCGCCGAAGGTCGGCGCCTTCTCCACCACCACACAACTCAGGCCTCGTTTGGCGGCGGCGAGAGCGGCGGTCATACCGGCCGCGCCCGAGCCGACGACCACGACGTCGAACTCGCCGAGGTCTGCCGAGGCCGGTGAGGTCTTGACCAGTCCGGAGGCCAGCGCGAGACCGGCTCCGGCGAGCACCTGACGGCGGTTCAGGGTCATGAGGTCGCTCCAGACATCAGCTTCCGGTGGTCCCAGCTGGCCGTCCGCGTTGGACGGAAGATGACGGCGACGCGCCTGGACATGGCCTTGCGCAAAGCTTCTCGTTCAACGTCGCTGTCACCGACCTCGCCGAAGTTGCGCGCCACGACGGCGTCGACGACTCGGCCGAGGTCCGGGGTGAACTCGGTGACGCCCTCCATGTGCACGCCGCGCAGCTGGTCGTAGGTCTCCCCCGCCTCTGCGAGCACGCTGCAGCGAGGATCTCGTTGCAGGTTCACGATCTTCTGCGACTTGCGGTCCGTGCAGAACACGATCTCGCCGTCCAGCACCGCGAACCACATCGGTGCGAGGTGCGGCAGGCCGTTGCGGCCGATGGTGGCCACGATCAACGTCTTCTGCCCGGCCAGGAACTCCTCGACCTCGGCCGGGGTCATCTTGATCGCGTCACGCACTGCTTGAACTTTGCTCTTGGCTACGGAGCTTTCGCTTGTACAGCTTGCCGTTGGGGTCGCGCGGTAGCTCGGCCAGGTAGGAGATCGTCCGTGGCAGCTTGAACTTCGCGAGCCTCGTGCGGGCGAACTCCAGCAGCTCCTCGGTCAGTTCGTCATCGGGCTCGACACCATCGGCGGGCTGGACGACCGCCTTGATCTCCTCGCCCCAGTCCGGGTGCGGCACGCCGAACACGGCCACGTCCGCGACCTTGGGGTGACAGACGAGCTCACCCTCGATCTCCGCCGGGTAGATGTTCACCCCACCGGAGATGATCATGTCGTTCTTGCGGTCGCACAGGAACAGGTAACCGTCCTCGTCGAGATAGCCGATGTCCTGCAACGTGAAGAGCTTGCCGACGCGCGCGGCCTTCGTCTTCTCCGCGTCCTTGTGGTACTCGAACGTCGCGTCGCCCATCCGCATGTAGACCAGGCCGCGCTCGCCCACCGGCAGGTCGTTGCCGTCCTCGTCCAGGATCTTGATCTCCGACGTCGGCCACGGCAGTCCGACGGATCCGGGCTTGCGGAGCCATTCCTGTGCGGAGATCGCTGTCCCGCCGCCCTCGGTCGCGGCGTAGTACTCGATCACGACCGGTCCCCACCAGTCGAGCATGCGGCGCTTCACCTCGAGCGGGCACGGCGCGGCGCCGTGGATCATCGCGCGCAGCGAACCCATGTCGTACTTGACTTTGACGTCGTCCGGCAGTGCGAGAAGGCGGTGGAACTGGGTCGGCACCATGTGGCTGTGCGTGACCTTGTAGCGCTCGATCAGCCGCAACATGTCCTCGGGTGCCCAATGGTCCATGAGCACCGCGGTGTGGCCGAGCTGGATCGAGATCACGACGAAGTTCAGCACCGCCGTGTGGTACAGCGGCGACCCGCACAGGTGCACGTGACCGTCGTGCGGCTTGATCCCGAAGATGCCGAAGAACCACGGCGCCGACGGTGGGACCACGTCAGGATCCGCGCCGGTCAACGGCCTGCGCACGCCCTTCGGCCTGCCTGTGGTGCCTGACGTGTAGAGCATCGGCGAGCCGGCCGTGCGCACGTCCGGGCGTCCGGATTCGTCCTCGCCGAGCTTGCCGAGCAGCGTGAACCCGTCGATGTCACCGACGGAGTACTTGGCGTTGGCCGGCAGGCTCGCTGACGCCTCTGTCGCCGCTGCGGCGAACCGTTCGTGCGCCACGAACGCCTTGGCACCGCTGTCCTGCACGAGGTACGCGACCTCGGCCCCGGTCAGGTGCCAGTTGGCCATCACGACGTAGAGGCCGGTCTGGTAGGCGGCGAAGTACACCGCCACCAGTTCGGCGCTGTTCGGCAGCATCAGCACGATGCTGTCGCCGGGTTCCAGCCCCAAGGCCTGGAACCCGCGCCCGTAGCGGTCGGCCTGCGCCGCCAGCTCCCGGTAGGTGATCTCGCGACCGCTCGGATCGACCAGCGCGGTCAGGTCCGGCTGGTCGGCGGCGATGTTCCAGAGTCCAGTGACCACACCCTCAAAGTAGAACGCGTTTCACCTACTGACAAGCCTCAGAGACGGCCTTGATCGAGGCAACGTCACGACAGCCGACGATGAGCATCGTGACGCCCGCCTTCTCCCACCTCCCGATCTCGTCGCGGACGTGCTCGGCGTTGCCGACGATGCTGATCTCGGCCACCAGCTCGTCCGGAACCACCTGTGCCGCCTCGTCCTTGCGCCCTGCCTGGAACAGCCTGCCGATGTCCCGCACCACCTCGCCGTATCCCATGCGGGTGAAGACCTCGGCGTGGAAGTTCATGCCCGGCGCACCCATTCCGCCGATGTACAAAGCGACGAACGGCTTGAGCATCGCCCTGACCGCCACCGGATCGTCCGTCACGACGACCTGACAGGTGGCCGCGACCTCGAAGTTCTCCCTGCTACGGCCTGATGTGGCGAACCCGTCGTCGAGCCACTCGTCGTACATCCCGGACAGCCTGGGCGCGTAGTAGATCGCGAGCCAGCCGTCCGCGATCTCCGACGTCAGCGCGACGTTCTTCGGACCCTCCGCGCCGAGCCAGATCGGCAGATCGGCGCGCAGCGGATGGGTGATGGGCTTGAGCGGTTTGCCGAGCCCCAACGCGCCCGGCCCCTGATAGGGCAACGGGTAGTGCGGGCCGTCGTTGCGGACCGGCGCCTCGCGGGCCATCACCTGACGCAGGATGTCGACGTATTCCCTGGTCCTGGCAAGGGGTTTGGCGAACGGCCGCCCGTACCAGCCCTCGACGACCTGCGGGCCGGAGACGCCCAGGCCGAGCACGAACCGTCCGCCCGACAGGTGGTCGAGAGTCAGCGCGTGCATCGCGCAGGCCGCCGGTGTGCGTGCCGACATCTGCACGACGGACGTGCCGAGCCGGACCCGTCGGGTGTCGGATCCCCACCACGCCAACGGGGTGAAGGCGTCCGAGCCCCACGCCTCGGCCGCGAACACCGCGTCGAAGCCGAATTCCTCTGCCGCCGCCACGAGTTCGGGGGCGTTCGGGGGTGGCGCGGCACCCCAGTAGCCGAGCTGCAGACCGAGCTTCATGCACCCATCTTGCCACCATTTCGAGAACCTGTTTCACTTTGATCTGTGACTCGGCCACTGAGTGCTCCGCTCGACGTGGGCTTCGACTACACGCGCTCCACCGGCCCCACGCTGGGCCGGTTCCTCACGGATCTGCGCCGCCGCAAGGTGACCGGGATCCGCGGTTCCGACGGCCGGGTGCACGTGCCGCCGCTCGAGTACGACCCGGTGACCGCCGAGCGGCTCACCGAGTTCGTCGACGTGGCGTCGACCGGCGTGGTGCGCGGCTGGTCGTGGATCCCTTCACCGCTCGAAGGCCAGCCGTTGGACCGGCCGTTCGCGTGGGCGCTGATCCAGCTCGACGGCTCCGACACCTCGCTGCTGCACGCCGTGGACGCCGGAACCCCAGACGCGATGTCGACCGGCGCGCGCGTGCGGGCGCGATGGCGTGACGAGCGAGTCGGCGCGATCACCGACATCGAGTGCTTCGAGCTCTCCCCCGATGCCGTTGAGGCGTCTGCAAGTACCACCAACTCAGAGTTGGTGGTACTTGCCTCA
>NZ_JYJG01000157.1 GCF_000955955.1 Lentzea aerocolonigenes | reverse complement strand
GTACCACCAACTCGGAGTTGGTGGTACTTGCAGACGCCGACGAGGTCTCGATGGTGATCACGCCGGTGAACCTGCACTACACGCACTCCGCGTCACCGACCGAGGATCCGTTCCTGCGCGGCCTGATGGAGGGCCGGTTGATCGCGCAGCGCTGCCCGTCGTGCTCGAAGGTCTACTTCCCGCCGCGGCCCGCCTGTCCGACCGACGGCGTGCCGACGACGGACCAGATCGAGCTTTCGGACCGCGGCACGATCACCACGTTCTGCGTGGTCAACGTGCCGTTCCTGGGCCAGCGCATCCCGCCGCCGTACGTCTCGGCCTACGTGCTGCTGGACGGCGCGGACATCCCGTTCCTGCACCTGCTGCTCGGCATCGCGCCCGAGGACGTGCGGATGGGCATGCGGGTGGAGGCGGTGTGGAAGCCGCGCGAGGAGTGGGGCCCGACGATGCAGAACATCGACCACTTCAGGCCTTCCGGTGAGCCGGACGCGCCGTTCGACTCCTACTCCCAGCACCTGTGAGGCCCTGATGCGTGACATCGCAGTAGTCGGGTTCGCACAGACGCCTTGCGTGCGCGAGACCGACGGCACCACCAACGGTGTCGAGATGCTGGTGCCGATCTTCCACGAGGTGCTGGGCTCGCTCGGGCTGACCAAGTCCGACATCGGGTTCTGGTGCTCAGGCTCCTCCGACTACCTGGCCGGGCGCGCCTTCTCGTTCGTCTCCGCGGTCGACGCGATCGGCGCCTTCCCGCCGATCGCCGAGTCGCACGTCGAGATGGACGCGGCCTGGGCTTTGTACGAAGCGTGGGTGAAGCTGCTCTGCGGCGAGGTCGACACAGCGCTGGTCTACGGCTTCGGGAAGTCGTCCGCGGGTCAGCTCCGCCGCGTGATGGCGATGCAGCTCGATCCTTACGTCGTGACGCCGCTGTGGCCCGATTCGATCGGCCTGGCAGGCATTCAGGCACGGATGGGCATCGAGGCCGGGCTCTGGGACGAGCGCGCGATGGCTTCCGTTGCCGCGCAGAGTCGAGCCGCTGCGCAGTCCAACCCGCTGGCGCAGCTGTCCGGCACGTTCGGCGTGGATGAGCTGCTGGCTTCGGACTACGTCGCGGATCCGTTGCGGCGGCACGACTGCGCGCCGATCACCGATGGCGCGGCGACGATCGTGCTGGCCGCTGGTGATCGTGCGCGGGAACTCTGCGAACGTCCCGCGTGGATCACCGGGTTCGAACACCGCGTGGACTCGCCTTCGTTCGGCGCTCGCGACCTGCTGACCTCGCCTTCCACCGTGGCCGCCGGCAAGGCGGCGGGCGCGGAGGGGGTCGAGGTCGCGGAACTGCACGCGCCGTTCACCCACCAGGAAATCCTGCTGCGCCAGGCACTTGGCCTCGGGGACATCAGCGTCAACCCGTCAGGTGGCGTGCTGGCGGGCAATCCGATGTTCGCGGCCGGTCTGGCCCGGATCGGTGAGGCGGCCCGGCGGGTGCACGACGGATCGGCATCGAAGGTGCTGGGACATGCGACGAGTGGACCGCTGCTTCAGCAGAACCTCGTGTGTGTGATGGAAGGGCGGGACTGATGCGACCTGCAGCCGTGGTCGGCACCGGCCAAACCCACCACGCCGCAAAGCGCCTCGACGTCTCCATGGCCGGGCTGTGCCGTGAGGCGATCGACCGTGCGATGGCCGATGCGGGCGTGGACTGGTCCGACATCGACGCGGTGGTCCTCGGCAAGGCACCGGACCTGTTCGAGGGCGTCATGATGCCCGAACTGTTCCTCGCGGATGCGCTGGGCGCGGTCGGGAAACCGTTGCTGCGCGTGCACACCGCGGGTTCGGTCGGCGGCAGCACCGGCAACGTCGCCGCCTCGCTCGTCCAGTCCGGCGTGCACGACCGCGTGCTGGCCGTGGCGTTCGAGAAGCAGTCCGAGTCGAACGCGATGTGGGCCTTGTCCGTGCCGACCCCGTTCACCATGCCGGTGCACGCGGGCGCGGGCGGCTACTTCGCCCCGCACGTCCGCGCATACATCCGCCGCGCGGGCGCACCCGAGCACATCGGTGCGATGGTGGCGGCCAAGGACCGTCGAAACGGTTCAATGAATCCGTACGCGCACCTCAAACAGCCGGACATCACCGTCGAATCGGTTCGAGCGTCCACGATGTTGTGGGACCCGATCCGGTACGACGAGACCTGTCCGTCCTCCGACGGCGCCTGCGCGGTCGTGATCTCCGCTGAGCCGACCTCGGGTCCTGCCGCGTGGATCCGCGCGACCGCGATGCGCACCGAGCCCACCACGTTCGCCGGTCGCGACCAGGTCAATCCGCAAGCGGGCCGGGACGCGGCACGTGCGTTGTGGAAGCAGGCGGGGATCACCGATCCGCTGTCCGAAGTGGACGCGGCCGAGATCTACGTGCCGTTCTCCTGGTTCGAGCCGATGTGGCTCGAGAACCTGGGCTTCACCGACATCGGGCAGGGCTGGAAGCTCACCGAGGCGGGCGAGACCGAGATCGGCGGCCGGCTCCCGGTCAACCCGAGCGGCGGCGTGCTCTCGTCCAACCCGATCGGCGCTTCCGGGCTGCTGCGGTTCGCGGAGGCCGCCATGCAGGTCATGGGCACCGCCGGTGAGCACCAGGTGGACGGCGCGCGGGTCGCCCTGGGCCACGCGTACGGCGGTGGTTCGCAGTTCTTCGCCATGTGGGTCGTCGGATCGGAGAAGCCGTGAAGTTCACCGTTGGCATCGCCATGAGCCCGCTCGACCAGCTGACCGAGCTCGCCCAGTGCGCCGAGGAGTGCGGTTACGCCTCGATCGCGCTGCCGGACTCGCTCTTCTTCTCGGAGAAGGTGTCCGCCGACTACCCCTACACGCCCGACGGCTCGCGCATGTGGAACGCCGAGACGCCGTGGGTTGACCCGTTCGTGGCCGCCGCCGCGATGGGTGCCGTGACGACGCGCATCCACTTCTACACGCAGGTCCTGAAGCTGGGCTCGCGCAACCCGTTGCTGCTGGCACGCCAGGTCGGTTCGGTCGCGCACATGACCGGGAACCGCTTCGGGCTCGGCGTCGGTCTTGGTTGGTCGCCAGAGGAGTTCGAGTGGTGCGGCGCTCCCTACAAGAACCGCGGGCCGCGGGTCGACGAGATGATCGACATCCTGAAACTCGTGCTGGGCGGCGGGATGGTCGAGTACCACGGCGACTACTTCGACTTCGACCGCCTGCAGATGTCGCCGGCGCCAACGTCGCCCGTGCCGTTCTACGTGGGCGGCCACTCCCCCGCCGCGTTGAAGCGCGCGGCCAGGGTCGGTGACGGCTGGACGTCGGCGATGATCAAGTTCGCCGACCTGCAGTCGGTGATCGCCCAGCTGACCGACCTGGGCGCGTTCGAGCGGCCGTTCGAGATCCAGGCCGTGTGCATCGACAGGTTCGGGCTCGACGGCTACCGGCAACTCGACGAGATCGGCGTGACCGACGTGATCGTGGTGCCGTGGCTGTTCTACGGCGTCGGCTTCGACGGCACCCTTCAGGCCAAGAAGGACGGACTTCGGCGCTTCGCCGACGAAGTGATCGGAGAGTTCGCGTGACGGCAGTGACCTGGAAGGCATCGCGCACCGAGACGCCCGCGCGGGTGGCTTCGTGGCGGTCGATGGAGGCGGTGTCGAGCGGCGCCAAGGAGGCCTGGCTGGCGTTGTTCGCCGAGGACGCCGTGGTCGAGGATCCCGTCGGCCCGTCGATGTTCGACGCCGAGGGCAAGGGCCATCACGGCAAGGAGGCGATCGCCGCGTTCTGGGACCTGGCGATCGCCAACGTCGAACGCTTCGAGTTCGCGATGCACGACTCGTTCGCGGCCGGGTCCGAGTGCGCGAACGTGGGCACCATCTCCGCGTTCCTGCCAGGCGGCGCACGCGTGGACACCGAGGGAGTCTTCGTCTACCACGTCGACGAGAACGGCCTGATCAAGTCGATGCGCGCCTTCTGGGAAACCGAGCGCGCGCTCGCCACCCTCCGCACCCCCTGAAAGACGTCTGCAAGTACCACCAACTCCG
>NZ_JYJG01000156.1 GCF_000955955.1 Lentzea aerocolonigenes | reverse complement strand
AGTTGGTGGTACTTGCAGACGCCCTGAAGCTAGGCGTACTGGACGCGGAACTCCTTGATCCCGTTGAGCCAGCCCGACCGCAGCCGCCGCGGTTCGGCGATCTGCCTGATGTTCGGCATGGCGTCGGCGATCGCGTTGAAGATCAGGTCGATCTCCAGCCTGGCGAGGTTCGCGCCGATGCAGAAGTGCGCGCCGCTGCCGCCGAAACCGAGGTGCGGGTTGGGGTCGCGCAGGATGTCGAACTTCCCGGGCTCCTCGAACACGTCCTCGTCGAAGTTGGCGGACGAGTAGAACATGCCGACCCGCTGGCCCTGCTTGATCTCCACGCCGCTGAGCACCGTGTCCACCATCGCGGTGCGCTGGAACGAGACCACCGGCGTGGCCCACCGGACGATCTCGTCACCGGCGGTGGCGGGACGGGAAGCCTTGAACAGCTCCCACTGGTCCGGGTGGTCGAAGAACGCCTTCATGCCGTGCGTGATGGCGTTGCGCGTGGTCTCGTTGCCGGCAACTGCCAGCAGCAGCACGAAGAAGCCGAACTCCTCCGACGCGAGGAACGCACCGTCCGCGTCGGCCTGAACGAGCTTCGTGACGATGTCCGAGCGCGGGCACTTCCTGCGGTCCTCCGCCATCGTCCACGAGTAGCCGAGGAGTTCGGTGGCCGCGGCGAGCGGTTCGATCTCGAACTCGGGGTCGTCGTAGGCGATCATCTGGTTGGACCAGTCGAAGATCTTGCGCCGGTCCTCCTGCGGGATGCCGATCAGTTCGGCGATCGCCTGCAGGGGCAGTTCGCACGCCACGTCCGTCACGAAGTCGCCGCTGCCCTTGGTGAGCGCCTCCGCCACGATCCGTTCCGCGCGCTCGGTGAGAGCGTCGCGCAACGCGTTGACCGCCTTGGGGGTGAAGCCGCGGGAGACGATGCCGCGCTGCTTCGTGTGTGTCGGCGGGTCCATGTTGAGCAGCAGCAGGCGCTGCATCTCGATGTTGTCGCGGGGCATGTCGTCCTTGAAGCGGATGATCGCGGTGTTCTCCCGGCTGGAGAAGACCTCGCTGTTGCGCGAGACCTCCTTGACGTCGTGGTGCCGGGTCACCACCCAGTAGCCCTCGTCGGGGAAGCCGCCCTGGCCGTGCGGTTTGGAGTTCCACCAGATCGGCGCGGTCTTGCGCAGTTCGGCGAGTTCCTCGACAGGCAGACGACTCGCGTACATGTCGGGGTCGGTGAAGTCGAAGCCTTCCGGGATGCGCGGCTTGCCCACAGGCACCTCCTAGGTGGAACGCGTTCTATCTGATTCAAACACGCTTAAGGCTTGTACTGAAGCCCCCAGGTGGCCAAGCTAGACCCCTGCAGGAACGTGTTCTAGTTTTCGAGGAGGCTCGCGTGGGCAGTCCGGTGATCGTGGGAGCGGCGCGCACGCCCATCGGCAGGCGCAACGGCTGGTTGTCGGGCCTGCACGCCGCCGAGCTCCTCGGTGCGGCACAACGAGGTCTTCTTGACAGGACCGGTGTCGATCCGTCCACTGTCGAACAAGTCATCGGCGGCACCGTCACACAGGCCGGCGAGCAGTCCAACAACATCGCCCGCACCGCCTGGCTGCACACGGGCCTGCCCTACACGACCGGCGCCGCCACCATTGATGCCCAATGCGGCTCGGCCCAGCACTCCACACATCTCATCGCCGGGCTCATCGCGGCGGGGGCCATCGAGTGCGGCATCGCCTGCGGTGTCGAGGCCATGAGCCGCGTTC
>NZ_JYJG01000155.1 GCF_000955955.1 Lentzea aerocolonigenes | reverse complement strand
GCCATGAGCCGCGTTCCCCTGCGCAGCAACATCGGCGACGCCGGCTCGCCCCGCCCGGACTCGTGGTCCATCGACGCGCCCAACCAGTTCGTCGGCGCGGAACGCATCGCCGCCAAGCGCGGCATCGGGCGCGAGGAGGTCGACCGGTTCGGCGTCCAGTCCCAGACCCGCGCGGCACGGGCGTGGGCGGAAGGCCGCTTCACCGCCGAGGTCGTCCCGGTGAAGGTCGGCGAGGAACTGGTGGAGACCGATCAGGGCCTGCGCGAGACCTCGCTGGAAGCCCTGGCCGCGTTGAAGCCGGTGCTGCCCGACGGCGTGCACACCGCGGGCACCTCGTCACAGATCTCGGACGGCGCCTCGGCCGTGATGGTCGTGGACGAGGACTTCGCGCGGGCACACGGGTTGCGGCCACGGGCGCGGATCGTCACGCAGTGCCTCATCGGCTCCGACCCGTACTACCTCCTCGACGGCCCGGTCGACGCGACCACGCGGCTGCTGGAACGCAGTGGCATGAAGATGGCCGACATCGACCTGTTCGAGGTCAACGAGGCGTTCGCCTCCGTCGTGCTGTCGTGGGCCGCGGTGCACCGGCCGAACCTGGACCGGGTCAACGTCAACGGCGGGGCGATCGCGATCGGTCACCCGGTGGGCAGTACGGGGACTCGACTCATCACCACGGCCCTGCACGAACTCGAACGCCGCGACGCCACGACCGCGCTGATCACGATGTGCGCGGGTGGCGCGATGGCGACCGGCACGATCATCGAACGGATCTGAAGAACGTGGCCGGTGTCGTCACGATCTCGACGACGCCGGCCACGTCAGACATCAACTCAACCGACGGTTACACGTTCGCCCACACGAAATACTGGTTGCTGTCGGCGTCCAGGAGGCAACCGGTCTGCCAGCCGTGCGCGATGTGGTACTGAAAAGCATCGTCCTTGCAGGTCTGAAGACCGTCAGGCGTGTTGGCGTACGGGCCGTCCACGACACGCCACACGAGGACGGACACGTCGTCGGCGGCAACCGCGACCCCGGCCGCCACCGGCGCCACGAGCGCCGCACACGCGACAGCAACAGCGGACACCATCTTCACGAACTTCATGTTCCCCCCAGAGATCGGAAACTTGTTCAGGCACGAACGTAACGCGCCCAGTTCCCGCGAGGGGTCAGCTGATCACACAGTTGCTCATTGCGCGGCACCGTAGACAGGGACCGGGTGGTCATCCGCCACCAGCTTGCGGACCACCTCACCGAGCTCGTCCGGCGACCACCGCGAGCCCTTGTCGACCTCCGGACCGCGCTGCCAGCCGTGCGCCACGCAGATCCGTCCGCCGTCGACCTCGAACATCCGCCCGGTCACGTCCCCGGCCTCCGCGGACCCCAGCCACACCACCAGTGGCGAGATGTTCTCCGGGGCCATCGCGTCGAAGCCGTCCTCCGGCGCCGCCATCGTCGAGGCGAACGTCGCCTCGGTCATCCGGGTCCGTGCCGCGGGCGCGATCGCGTTCACCGTCACGCCGTAGCGAGCCAACTCCGCCGCCCCCACCAGCGTCATGGCGGCGATGCCCGCCTTGGCAGCCGAGTAGTTCGCTTGGCCGACGCTGCCGAACAGCCCGGCCCCGGACGACGTGTTGATCACGCGGCCCGACACGCGCCCGCCCGCCTTGTGCACGGCCCTCCAGTGGGCGCCCGCGTGCCGCAGCAATGCGAAGTGCCCCTTCAGATGCACCCGCACGACCTCGTCGAACTCGTCCTCGCCGCAGCTCACGATCATGCGGTCGCGCACGATGCCGGCGTTGTTGACGAGCACGTCCAGGCCGCCGAACGTAGACACCGCCGCGTCGACCACTCGCGCGGCGCCGGCCCAGGTGCCGATGTCGTCGGTGTTCACGACGGCCCGCGGACCGATCAGCGAAGCCACCTCGGCAGCCGGCCCCACGGAGAGGTCGTTCACCACGACTCGTGCACCGGCAGCGGCGAAAGCCAGGGCGTGCGCGCGCCCGATGCCGCGGCCCGCACCGGTGACGATGACGACCCGGTCCTCGCACAAGCTCATCACGAACCCCCATCAGTGTCGGCAGCGCCCAGGAACGCGGGTACCTCTCCCCCGCCGTGCACGACCAAAGTCGCCCCGGTGACGTAAGAAGCCAGCGGGGAAGCCAAGAACACCGCACACGCCCCGACCTCGTCCGGCGTGGCGAGCCGGCCGAGCGGCACGGTGCGCTCAACAGCCGCAATGCCCTCCGCGGACCCGTAGTGCAGGTGCGACTGCTCGGTCCGAACCATCCCTACGGCCAAGGAGTTCACCCGAACGCGAGGCGCCCACTCCACGGCCAGCGACGCGGTCAGGTTGTCCAGCCCTGCCTTCGCGGCGCCATAGGCAGCGGTACCAGGCGACGGACGGCGCCCGGAGATGCTGCTGACCATCACGATCGAGCCGCCGGAGTCCTTCATGACCCCGTACGCGGCCTGCGACACCAGCAAAGGCGCGAGCAGGTTCAGCTCCACGATCTTCTGGTGGAACCGCGGCGAAGCCTTGTCCGCCAGTGCGAACGGCGCTCCACCAGCGTTGTTGACCACGACGTCCAGCCGCCCGAAACGATCGACGACGGAGGACACCAGCGCGGAAACCTGATCCGCGTCCCGGACATCGCACGGCAAAAACACAGCGCCAGGCACCTCAGCCGGACGACGAGCACACACCACAACGATGGCCCCAGCTGACAGGAAGGCGCGGGTGATCCCGAGACCGACACCCCGCACACCGCCCGTCACCAGGACGACGCTTCCGTCGAGGGACAGTTCCACGATGCACCTACCCCGGTCGCTCCGGCGCTGCTAAATTACCAAGCAATCGCTTGGTTCGGAAGGCGGCGCGATGGGAATCTCCAGCAGCCACACCGAAAACGGCATCATCGAGGTCACGATCGACTATCCGCCGGTCAACGCCATCCCCTCACTCGGCTGGTTCGAGCTGGCCAGGACGATCACCACAGCCGGCGAGGACCCGGAAGCGCGGGTGGTGATCCTGAGAGCCGAGAACCGCGGCTTCTGCGCGGGCGTCGACCTCAAGGAGATGCAACGCACCGAGGGCTACTCGGCGCTCATCGCCGCGAACCGGGGTTGCGCCAAGGCTTTCGCGGCCGTGTACGACTGCGAGGTGCCGGTCATCGCCGCGGTCAACGGCTTCTGCCTCGGCGGCGGCGTCGGCCTGGTCGGCAACGCGGACATCATCGTCGCGTCCGACGACGCGACGTTCGGCCTGCCAGAGGTCGACCGAGGCGCGCTCGGCGCCGCAACGCACTTGGCCCGACTCGTCCCGCAGCACCTGATGCGGACCCTGTACTACACGGCCCGCAACGTCAGCGCGCAAACCCTGCACCACCACGGCAGCGTCATCGAGGTGACCACCCGCGCCCGACTCGACGACGCGGCGCGCGAGATCGCCAAGGAGATCGCGAAGAAGGACCCGACGGTGATCCGCGCCGCCAAGGAGGCGATCAACGGCATCGACCCGCAGCGCGTGCACCAGAGCTACCGCTTCGAGCAGGGCTTCACCTTCGAGCTCAACCTCACCGGTGTGTCGGACCACGCCCGGCAGGCCTTCCTGGACGGAAACCATGCGCGACAAGCGAATGACAGCTGACGAGGCCGTCAGCACCATCAAGGACGGCATGACCGTCGGCATCGGCGGCTGGGGCTCGCGGCGCAAGCCGATGGCCCTGGTCGAAGCCATCCTCAAGACCGACCTCGAAGACCTGACGATCGTCACCTACGGCGGCCCGGACGTCGGGTTGCTGTGCGCGGCGGGCAAGATCCGCAAGCTCGTCTACGGCTTCGTCTCGCTCGACACCATCCCGTACGACCCGTGGTTCAAACGGGCCAGGGAGACCGGCGCGATCGAGGTCCTGGAACTGGACGAGGGCATGTTCCAGACCGGGCTGCGCGCAGCGGGACACCGCCTCCCGTTCCTGCCGGTCAGGGCAGGACTCGGCTCGGACGTGCTCAAGTACGCGCCAGAGCTCAAGACCGTGCGCTCCCCCTACGACGACGGCGAAGAGCTCGTCGCCATGCCCGCGCTGAAACTCGACGTCGCGCTGGTGCACCTCAACCGCGCCGACAAGCACGGCAACGCCCAGTACCTCGGGCCCGACCCGTACTTCGACGACCTGTTCTGCCTGGCCGCGGACCGCCGCTACGTCTCCTGCGAGCGGATCGTGGACAGCTTCGAGGGACCGCCGCAAACGCTGCTGCTCAACCGGATGATGGTCGACGGCGTCGTGGAAGCACCAGGTGGAGCAGGGTTCACGAGCTGCGTGCCCGACTACCCGCGCGACGAGGCGAAACAGCGCGAGTACGCCGAAGCCGCAGCTGAAGGGAGGCTGCCGGCATGAGCGACATCACCAGGGCCGAGATCTGCGTGACCGCGTGCGCCGACCTGTTCGCGGGCGCGGGTGAGACGCTCGCCAGCCCGATGGGCCTCATCCCGTCCCTGGGCGCGAAACTGGCCAGGCTCACCGCCGAGCCCGACCTGCTGCTCTCCGACGGCGAAGCCTTCCTCCTCACCCCTGAGTCCACTGTGGAGGGATGGCTCCCGTACCGCAAGGTGTTCGACGTCGTCGCCCACGGCCGCAGGCACGTCGTGATGGGCGCGAACCAGGTGGACAGGTTCGGCAACCAGAACATCTCCGCGATCGGCGACCACGCCAAACCCACCCGCCAGCTGCTCGGGTTCCGCGGCGCCCCCGGCAACACCATCAACCACCGCACCAGCTACTGGGTCCCACGCCACAGCCCAAGAGTGCTGGTCAACGCCGTCGACGTCATCTCCGGCGTCGGCTACGACCACGCCGTCGGCCCGTACCACGACGTCTACCGGGTCATCACCAACCTGGCAGTCCTCGACTTCGACACGCCAGACCACTCGATGCGCCTGGTCTCCACCCACCCCGGCGTGTCGGTGGACGAAGTCCAGAAGCAGACATCGTTCGAACTGACGGCGGACGACGTCACCGAAACCAGGCTCCCGACCGATCAGGAACTGAAGCTCATCCGGAACGTCCTCGACCCGGACGCCAAGCGGGACAAGGAAGTCCCGTCATGAGAACCGCACTCACCGAACTGGTCGGCGTCAAGCACCCGATCGTGCAGACGGGCATGGGCTGGGTAGCCGGACCACGACTTGTCTCCGCGACGGCGGAAGCAGGCGGCCTGGGCATCCTCGCCTCGGCCACCATGACGTACACCGAACTGGAAGCCGCCATCAAGGAAACCCGCGCTCGCACGGCCAACCCGTTCGGCGTGAACCTGAGAGCCGACGCCCAGGACGCACCGGAACGCGTCGACCTGATCATCCGCGAACAGGTGAAAGTCGCTTCCTTCGCACTGGCCCCGAAACCGGACATGATCGCCAAGCTGAACGACGCGGGCGTGGTCGTGATCCCGTCGATCGGCGCGGCCAGGCACGCCGAGAAGGTCGCCAAGTGGGGCGCCCACGCGGTGATCGTCCAGGGCGGCGAAGGCGGCGGCCACACCGGCGGCGTCGCCACGACTCTGCTGCTCCCGAGCGTGCTGGACGCCGTCGACATCCCGGTGATCGCGGCAGGCGGCTTCTTCGACGGCAGAGGCCTGGCCGCGGCTCTGGCGTACGGCGCGGCCGGAATCGCCATGGGCACGAGGTTCCTGCTCACCCAGGAGAGCACGGTCCCGGACGCGGTCAAACAGGCCTACCTGCACCGAGACCTCAACGGCACAGTCGTCACCACGAGAGTCGACGGACTGCCCCACCGAGTCCTGCGCACCGACCTCGTCGACCACCTCGAACGATCAGGCAGGCTCAGCAGCCTGACCAGAGCGATCACGAACGCCGCGAAGTTCCGGCAGCAAACTGGCCTGAGCTGGCGGGACATGATCAAAGAAGGCCTGGCCATGAAACACGGCAAGGACCTCACGTGGTCCCAGGTGATCATGGCCGCGAACACCCCGATGCTGCTCCGCGCCGGCCTCGTCGAAGGCAGGACCGACGCGGGCGTGCTCGCCTCTGGTCAGGTCGCCGGCCTGCTCGACGACCTGCCCACGTGCGCGGAACTGATCGAAAGCATCATCGAGGAAGCCGAGGAGATCATCGACAGGCTCAGAGACGTTCGATGATCGTCACGTTCGCCTGACCGCCGCCCTCGCACATCGTCTGCAGCCCGTACCGGCCACCCGACCGCTCCAGCTCGTGCAGCATCGTCGTGAACAGCTTCGTCCCGGTGGCACCGATCGGATGCCCCAACGCCAACGCTCCCCCGTTGACGTTCACCCGCCCGAGATCGATCATCAGCTCCTTCGCCCACGCCATCGGCACGGACGCGAACGCCTCGTTGATCTCGAACAGGTCGATGTCCGAAATGGACATCCCAGCCTTGTCCAACGCGTGCCGAGTCGCCCGGATCGGCGCCGTCAGCATGTAGATCGGATCGGATCCGCGCGCCGAGATGTGGTGCACCCGAGCCCGTGGCGTCAACCGGTGCTCACGCACAGCCTGCTCCGACACCACCAGAACCGCCGACGCACCATCAGAGATCTGCGACGACAAAGCAGCTGTCGTCCGTCCGCCCGGTCGCAACGGTTGCAACGCAGCCATCTTCTCAGCTGAAGTGTCGGGACGCGGGCACTCGTCGTGCACAACGCCGTCCACCGGCGCGATCTCCCGGTCGAACCGCCCCTCCTTGATCGCGGTGATGGCCCGCAGATGGCTCTGCAGCGCGTACTCCTCCATCTCGCGCCGCGACAGGTCCCACCGCACCGCGATCAGGTCGGCCGCGCGGAACTGGTTGACCTCCTCGTCGCCATACCGGTGCTGCCAGCCCTCACACCCCTCGAACGGGCTGCCTGCGTTGGACATGGCCGTCATCGCCGACCCGATCGGCACCTGGGACATGTTCTGCACGCCACCGGCGACGATGACATCGGCGGTCCCGCTCATCACCGCCTGCGCCGCGAAGTGCAGCGCCTGCTGGCTCGACCCGCACTGCCGGTCGACCGTCACCCCCGGCACCTGCTCCGGAAACCCAGCGGCCAGCCAGGAAGTCCGCGCGATGTCACCCGCCTGCGGCCCGACGGTGTCCACACAGCCGAAGATCACGTCGTCCACGTCCGTGGGGTCGACGTCCACGCGGTTGAGCAGCGCGGTGATCACGTGCGCGCCCAGGTCGGCCGGGTGCTTGTGGCTCAGCTCGCCACCACGCCGCCCCGCCGGGGTCCGCACAGCCTCGATGATGTACGCCTCGGCCACGAGGGCCCTCCTTATTACGTCTTCGAGTTCTTCCGGCGACCCGTGGCGATGCCGTCGAGCAAGATCGCGAGGTATTGGTCGGCAACCGTCTGGGCGGACAGGCCACCGTCCGGCCGGTACCACCGCACGGCCACCCACACCGTGTCGCGGATGAACCGGTAGGCGAGGTCGACGTCGAGATCCGCGCGGAACACGCCCGCGCTCATGCCGTCCTCCAGCAGCACCGTCCACAACTTGCGGAACTCCACGTTGCGGTCCTCGAGGTAGGAGAACCGCGCGAGCGGCATCAGGTGCTTGGACTCGTTCTGGTAGATCGCGACCTCGGCGTGCCGGGCGTCGATCGCCTCGAACGACGCCACGACCATGGCCTTCAGCGTCTGCTTCGGTTCGAGGCCGGCGTCGACGATCTCCCGGTACGACGCGAACAGCTCGTCCAGGAACGTCCGCAGGATCTCGTCCACCATCGACTCCTTCGAGTCGAAGTGGTGGTACAGGCTGCCGGACAGGATGCCCGCCGCGTCCGCGATGTCCCTGACCGTGGTCTGCCCGTAGCCGCGCTCAGCGAACATCCGCGCCGCGAGCTCCAGCAGCTCCGCTCGCCTGTTGCTCACCGGTCGTTCCTTCCTCATGGGTGCTGACTGCTCACCGAGACGACCTCGCCCGTGAGGTAGGACGAGTAGTCGCTGGCGAGGAACACGATCACATTCGCGACCTCCCAGGGCTCGGCGGCGCGCCCGAATGCCTCTCGGGACGCCAGTTCGGTCAGCAACTCCTCACTGGTGACCTTGGCGAGGAACGGGTGCGCCGCCAAGCTCGGCGCGACCGCGTTCACCCGGATGCCGTGCTCGGCGACGTCCATCGCGGCGCACCTCGTGAGCGCCATGACTCCGGCTTTCGCTGCCGCGTAATGGGCTTGACCCTTCTGGGCGCGCCAGCCGATCACACTGGAGTTGTTAACGACGACACCGCTTCGTTGGACGACCATTTGGCGCAATGCGGCCCTGGTGCAGCGGAAGGTGCCGTTCAGCGTCACGTCCAGCACGCGCGCCCACTCGTCGTCGGCCATGTCGAGCACCGACTTCTCCCCGCCGAGGCCCGCGTTGTTGACCATCACGTCGATGCGGCCGAACCGCTCGACCGTGCCGTCGATCAGCGCTTGGACCTGCTCCTCGTTCGTGACGTCGCACGGGATGGCGTGGGCGGTGCCGAGTGCCTCGTGGGTTTCCTTCAACCGGCGCTCGTGCCAGTCGGAGATGATCACGGTCGCGCCCTCTTCGAGGCAGCGTCTCGCGGTCGCCGAGCCGATGCCCGTGCCCGCCGCGGCCGTCACCACGACGACCTTGTCCTTGAGCAGGTTGTTCTTCAACTCTGCCAGTTTCATTTGGGCAGCCCCAGGATTCGATGAGAGATGATCTCGCGCTGGATCTCGTCCGAGCCGCCGTAGATCGTCTCCGCGCGGCTGAACAGGAACATGCGCTGCCACTCGTTGCCGTCGAGCATCGACTCGGGCCCGAGCGACTCCATCGCGAGCTCGCCGAGCCGGCGGTGCCAGCCGCCCCAGAACAGCTTCAGCACGGACGCCTCCGGGCCGGGGTCGTCGTTCATGGTCCTGAGCGTGTGCGAGCGCATGACGTGCAGCTCCAGCCACGCCCTGGTGAGCTTCTCCCGCATGTGGTCCGGCGCCGCAGCCATGATCGCGTCGAGCTGACGGCGGAAGCTCACCTGGTGGCCGAGCATCGCGGTGCCGCGTTCGAAGCCGAGCGTGGCCATGGCGATCTTCCAGCCCTCGCCGGGCTGCCCGACGATGTTCTCCTCGGCCGTGACAGCGCCGTCGAAGAAGACCTCGTTGAACTCCGAGGTGCCGGTGAGCTGGCGGATCGGCCGGACCTCGATGCCTGCCTGGTTCATCGGCACGAGCAGGTAGGAGAGCCCGTGGTGGCGTTGCGAACCCGGCTCGGTGCGGCACAGCACGAAGATCCAGTCCGAGTAGTGCGCGTTCGACGTCCAGATCTTCTGGCCGTTGATCACCCACTGGCCGTTCACGAGCGCGGCCTTCGTCTGCACATTGGCCAGGTCGGAGCCCGCGTTCGGTTCGGAGTAGCCCTGGCACCACAGCTCGTCGAGACTCTTGATCTTGGGCAGGAAGCGTTCCTTCTGGGCCGGAGTGCCGAACGCGACGAGAGTCGGGCCGAGCAGTCCCTCGCCGACGATGTCGACCTTCGCGGGCGCGTCGGCCTCCGCGTACTCCTCGTGGAAGACGACCTGCTCCTGCACGCTGCGCTCGCCGGGCCAGCCGAGGCACGTCCACCCGCTCCTGGCGAGGTGCCGGTGCCAGCGCAGCCGTCCCTCGAACGCCTCGTGCTCGCGGCCCGGCCCACCCAGGCCGCGCAGCTCAGCGAACTCACCGACGAGGTTGGCGGACAACCATTCCCGCACCTCGCGCCGGAAGGACTCCATGGGCCATACTCTAACCTACCAAGCACTTG
The DNA here is from genome assembly GCF_000955955.1 of Lentzea aerocolonigenes. Classification (GTDB taxonomy): domain Bacteria; phylum Actinomycetota; class Actinomycetes; order Mycobacteriales; family Pseudonocardiaceae; genus Lentzea; species Lentzea aerocolonigenes_A. Next base: position 30,055 of record NZ_JYJG01000155.1, on the reverse strand, counting down.
CTTTGGAGGCGTTCATGGACAGCGATCCAAGCAGGCAAACGGTTTCAGCTATGCTCGACCGGGCCGCTGCTTCGTACATCGACGCGGAAGCGTTGGTGGACGGGGAAGTCAGGCTCACCTATCCCGCGCTGCGGGCGTCCGTGCACGAGGCCGCGCGTGCTCTGGCCGGGATGGGTGTGCGGCCGGGCGATCGGGTTGCTTTGTGCGCGCCCAACTCCGTGCACTGGGTGATCGCCGCGCTCGGGGCGTTGTGCGCAGGGGCTGCTCTGGTGCCGATCAACACCCGGTTCACCGCCACCGAGACGGTGGACGTGCTCAAGCGCAGTGCCGCGCGGGCCTTGATCGTGGCAGGCAAGTTCCTCGGGCGGGATCGGCTCGCGGAGCTGCGGGCGTTGTCCTCGGATCTGCCCGAAGTGCTGGTGCGATTACCGATCGAGTGGTCCGGGCCCGAAGTGGATCTGCCCGAAGTGTCTCCAGATCACCTCTGCGACGTCATGTACACGTCGGGGACGACCGGGCGCAGCAAGGGGGCGATGAGCGCGCATCGGCAGTCACTCGGGGTGGCTGCGGCCTGGGGTGCTTGTGGTGAGCTGACTTCTGCCGACCGGTACCTGATCGTCAACCCGTTCTTCCACACCTTCGGTTACAAGGCCGGGATCCTGGCCTGCCTGCTCACAGGGGCGACGATGGTGCCGCAGCCGGTGTTCGACGTGGTCGAGACGATGCGGCTGATCGAACGGGAACGGATCACGGTGTTGCCCGGGCCGCCGACGATCTTCCAGACGCTGCTCGACCATTCCGAGCGCGGCTCGTTCGACCTGTCCAGCCTGCGGCTCGCGGTGACCGGGGCGGCGGTGGTGCCGGTGGCGCTGGTCGAGCGGATGCAGTCCGAGCTCTCGCTGACCGTGCTCACCGCCTACGGGTTGACCGAGGCCGTCGTCGCGACGATGTGCCGTCCTGGCGACTCACCGGAGACGATCGCGCACACGTGCGGGCGGCCGATGGCGGACTTCGAGCTCCGGCTGGGTGAACAGGACGAGGTGTTGCTGCGCGGCCCCAACGTGATGCTCGGCTACCTCGACGATCCCGAGGCGACCGCGGCTGCGATCGACCCTGACGGCTGGCTGCACACCGGCGATGTCGGGAAGGTCGACGAGCGCGGCTATCTGTCGATCACCGACCGGCTCAAGGACATGTACATCTGCGGCGGGTTCAACGTGTATCCGGCCGAGATCGAGCAGGCGCTGGCGCGGCTGCCCGGTGTTGCGGAGTCGGCCGTGGTGGGCATGGCGGACGAGCGCCTCGGCGAGGTCGGCGTCGCGCACGTCGTCACGTCGCCGGGCTTCTCGCTGACCTCGGACGAGGTGATCTCGTTCTGCCGCGAACGGCTGGCGAACTACAAGGTGCCGCGGTCGGTCGAGTTCCACCCCGCACTACCCCGCAATGCCGGCGGCAAGGTCCTCAAACACCAACTGCGCAAGGAGAACGCGTGACTGTCTCGTACGAACGGCGGGACGCGGTCGCCGTCGTGACCATGAACCGCCCCGAGTACCGCAACGCGCAGAACTCGGCGATGACCTACGCGTTGGACGAGGCTTTCACGCGCGCGGTCAACGACGCCGACGTCAAGGTGATCGTGCTGGCCGGTGCCGGCGACCACTTCTCCGCGGGCCACGACATCGGCTCGCCCGGCCGGGACGTCGACGTGTCGTTCGAGCGCAAGGCCGTGCTGTGGTGGGACCACGTCGGGCGCGAGGGCGGTGATCTCCGCTTCGCCCGCGAGATGGAGGTCTACCTCGGCATGTGCCGGCGGTGGCGGGAGATCCCGAAGCCCATGATCGCGATGGTGCAGGGCGCGTGCGTGGCGGGCGGGCTCATGCTCGCGTGGGTGTGCGATCTGATCGTGGCCGCCGAGGACGCGTTCTTCGCGGATCCCGTGGTGCGCATGGGAATTCCTGGCGTCGAGTACTTCGCGCACCCGTGGGTGCTCGGGCCGCGGGCCGCGAAGGAGGTGCTGTTCACCGGCGACCGGTTCTCCGCTCAGCGCGCCTACGAGTGGGGCATGGTGTCACGAGTGGTGCCGCGTACGTCCCTCGAGGACGAGACTTTCCAGCTCGCCTCGCGGATCTCGGCGATGCCGCAGTTCGGGCTCGCGCTGGCGAAGAAGGCCGTGAACCAGTCCGAGGACCTGATGGGCATGCGGGCCGGGATGGACTCGGTGTTCGGGTTGCATCACCTCGCACACGCGCACAACGCCGAGGTCAGCCCGGACGCGCTGGCCGGCATGGACGCCCGCTCGATGAAGAAGGCCTCCAGCTGATGGATCTCACGCTCGACGCCGCCACACTGGAGTTCCGGGCCGAGGTGCGGTCGTGGCTGACCGAACACGTGCGGCCGCTGTCCTCGATGGACACTGCTCCGGGCTTCGAGGAGCACCGCACGTGGGAACGGCTGCTGGCGGCTGAGCGCTTGTCGGTCGTCTCGTGGCCTGAGGAGTTCGGCGGGCGCGACCTGGGGTTGCTGCAGTGGCTGATCTTCGAGGAGGAGTACCACGCCGCCGGAGCGCCTGGCCGCGTGTCGCAGAACGGGATCTTCCTGCTGGCACCGACGTTGTTCGCGCACGGCACCGACGAGCAGCGTGCCCGGATCCTGCCGCCGATGGCACGCGGGGACGAGGTGTGGGCGCAGGCGTGGTCCGAGCCAGAGGCCGGGTCCGACCTGGCTTCCTTGCGCAGCACCGCCGTGCGGACCGACGGTGGCTGGTTGCTGCGCGGGCAGAAGACGTGGAGCTCGCGGGCGGCGTTCGCGGATCGGGCGTTCGGGTTGTTCCGGACTTCGCCCGAGGGGCGTCACCGCGGGCTGACCTATCTGATGTTCGACCTGCGCGCTTCCGGCGTGACCGTCCGGCCGATCGCCCAACTGGACGGCGAGCCCGGCTTCGCCGAGATCTTCCTGGACGACGTGTTCGTGCCGGACCGCGATGTCATCGGCGACGTCGGCGACGGATGGCGGGTCGCGATGAGCACCGCGGGCAACGAGCGCGGGTTGTCGTTGCGCAGTCCCGGCCGGTTCGTCGCGGCTGCTGCGCGGTTGGTGGAGCTCTACCGCAAGAATCCTGATCCGGCATTGCGCGATCGCGTTGTCGACGCGTGGATCGGGGCACAGGCCTATCGGCTGCACACGTTCGGAGCGTTGGGGAATCCGCCCACCGGTCCGGCCGCCAGTGTCACGAAGGTGTTCTGGTCGGAGCTGGACGTCTCGGTGCACGAGACCGCGCTCGACCTGCTGGGCGAGGTCGCGCCGGGGTGGCGGGACGGGTGGCTGTTCTCGCTGGCCGGGCCGATCTACGCCGGTACCAACGAGATCCAGCGCAACGTGATCGCCGAACGGATCCTGGGGCTGCCGCGATGATGTTCACGTTGTCGGAGGAGCAGACGGACTTCTCCTCGGTGCTGCACGGCTTTCTCGCCGCCGGGAAACGGGACCTGGCCGAGCTCGGCGTCGACGAGGTGACCGACCCGGTGGATTTGGTCGTGGTGTTCGAGGAGCTGGGACACCACGCGATCACCGGGCCGATGATCGAGTCACTGGCAGTCCTGCCCGCCCTCGGTGTCGGTCCTGGTTCTGTGGCGTTCCCACCTCATGTGCCGCACGCCGTCAAGGCAGACCGTTACTTCCTCGTCGAAGGCGGCACTCTCCACGAAGCGGCCCCCACCGCCGAGCTCTCCTCCGTCGACCCCGCTCGCACCCTCGTCGAACTGACCGCCGGCGCCGTCATCGCCACCGACGTACCCGCCCGCGCGTTCGACCTCGGTGTCCTCACCTGCTCCGCCCAGCTCCTCGGACTCGGCCGCGCCATGCTCGAGATGACCACCGCCCACGTCCTGGCGCGAACTCAGTTCGGCAGGCCCATCGGCCAGTTCCAAGCGGTCAAGCACCACCTCGCGAACGTCCTCATCGGACTGGAACTCGCGCGGCCGCTGGTGTTCGGCGCCGCCGTGACCATGACCCCGCGCGACGTCTCCGCGGCCAAGGTCGCCACCTCCGACGCCGCCTGGCAGGCTGCCCGCACGGCCCTGCAGGTCCACGGCGCGATCGGCTACACGGCCGAGCACGAGCTGAGCCGGTTCCTGCTGCGGACCCGAGCCCTGCGCACCGCGTGGGGCAGCCCGTCGATGCACCGAGCGCGAGTGCTGGAGGCGTTGTGACACCGGAACAAGAGGCACTCCGCGACGCCGTCCGCAGCCTGCTCGACAAGCACTCGGACGTCCGCGCCGCGATCGAGACCCCGCGCGGCTACGACAAGGCGTTGTGGGCCAGGCTCTGCGACATCGGCGTGCTCCCGATCCCCGAGGAGTACGGCGGATCCGGGGCGACGCGCGCGGAAACCCATCTGGCGCTGGAAGAACTCGGCCGCACCCTCACACCGTCCCCGCTGCTCGGTACCGCCATAGCCGCCCAAGCACTCCTGACGTTCGAAGGCAACGGCATACTGCTGCGCCGCATCGCCCAAGGCGCCATCGCGACGGTCGCCTGGGACCACACCGGGATCACGTCGACCGACGCCTTCGACCACCCCGAGGTCAACGCGCGCAGCGACTACCTCGACGGCACCGCGCGGTACGTCCTGGACGGAGACCTGGCCGAGATCCTCCTGGTCAGCGACGGCCGTTCCCTCTACGAGGTCGACCTCGCCGGCGTGACCCGCGAGCACACCCCGACCGTGGACCAGACCCGCCGCCTGGCCACGATCCACTTCAGCAACGCCCCCGCCACCCGCCTGGGCCCCTGGAAAACGGAGATCCAGGACATCGCCCTGGCCGCCCTCGCCGCGGAACAGGTCGGCGCGGCACAGCGAGCCCTCGAACTCACCGTCGAGTACACCAAGACGCGTGTCCAGTTCGGACGGCCGCTCGCGTCGTTCCAGGCGCTGAAGCACCGCATGGCCGACATGCACGTCCTGGTCGAGACCGCGAGGTCGGCCGCCCGAGCCGCGAACGACGAGGTGTCCGCGGCGGTCGCGAAGGTCTACTGCTCGGAGGCGTTCCTCAAGATCGCGTCCGAGATGGTCCAGCTGCACGGCGGCATCGCGATCACCTGGGAGCACGACGCCCACCTGTACTTCAAGCGCGCACACGGCAGCAGCCAGCTGTTCGGGAGTCCGGCAGATCACATCGAGCGCCTCACCCGTTCCGCACAACTGTGATCATTTTCGTGCTTACGCTCCCGGCCCGTGGACGAACGCATCTTGGACCCGGACGGCGTCACCAAAACCGACCTCGGCCCGCACAAGAAGAAGTGACTCTCATGGATGTGAAGACCTACGCCACGGTCACGGACCTGTGTGCGCGGCTCGCCGGCCGGTTGGAGGACGACACCCTGCGGTCGGTGCGCGAGGACTACTTCGGCGGCGAACCCGCGCAGGCCGAGGCCACTCTGCTGCTCTCCATGGCGTACGAGAACATCGGCATCACGGCCGAGGAACGCGCGCTGATCGCGTCCACTTTGGATGATCCGGACAGCGACGACCTCGCCGCGGTGCCGGGCATCGACGAGGTGCCGCCGCTCGCGTACCGCTTCACCGCCCAGGCGCCCGCCGACGCCCCGGACCCGGGCAAGGCCGACATCGTGCTGTCCGCCGACGCCGCCCGGCACGGCGGCCGCCGGTTGCGCCGGGTCTGGCGCGAGCCGCTCGAGGGCGCGCCCGACACCGCGAAGTGGGTGTACGTGCTGCAGGTCGCCGAGGGCGCGAACCTGCTCGGTGCGTTCGCCGGCCTCTCTGGACGGTTGTGGGTCGTCCTGAAGGAGACGTGGCCGCTGGAGGTCCTCGTCGAGGGCAAGCCGCTACCGCCCTACCAGGCCGCGGCCGTCACCGTCGCGCCGCAGATCTGGAGTGTTTAGCACTCGCCGGAACGAGGGACACTCCAGGTGGGACGGTGCCGGGCAGGCTGCCGCGTGCCGCAGGTCGTCCCGCATGGACGCGAGCCTGCGGATGGTCGCGTCGAGTTCGTCCGCCTTCGCCGCGAGCATCGCGCGGTTCGGGCTGGGGCGGCCGTCCGGGGCGAACATCAGCAGGATCTCGTCGAGCGAGAACCCGGCCGAGCGGCAGACCGCGATCAACGCCAGCTGTTCGAGCACGGTGGTCTCGAAGACCCTTGCGAGACCGCGGCGGCGAACGCAGCTGATCAGGCCGCGTTCCTCGTAGTAGCGCAGGGTCGAGGCCGGCACGCCCGAGCGGCGCACGACCTCTCCGATGCCGATTTCGACTCTGTCCACGACACTTGACCTCAAGCCGACTTGAAGTAGGACGGTGGGAGCATGACATCTGAGGTCAACAGCGAGCAGGCCGAGTGGTGGAACGCCGCGGGCGAGGGCTGGGCGAACGCGCAGCAGGTCGTCGACCTGGTGCTCCGGCCGTTCGAGGAGCTGCTCGCCCAGAAAGCGCTCGAGCGTCCGCGGGATCGGGTGCTCGACGTCGGGTGCGGCACGGGCGCGGTCACCAGGGCGATCGCGGACGCACTCGGCGACGGTCCGGAGTGCGTCGGTCTCGACATCTCCCGGACCATGATCGCCGGAGCCGCGCAGCGCGGCAAAGTCCGGTTCGTGCTCGGCGACGCGCAGGTCCACACCTTCGACGAGACGTTCGACCTGGTCGTGTCGCGGTTCGGGGTCATGTTCTTCGACGACCCCGCTGCCGCGTTCCGGAATCTGCTGCGAGCCACCACGCCCGGCGGTGAGCTGTGCTTCATCACCTGGCGGTCGGCCGAGGAGAACACGTTCATGACGACCGCGCAGAGAGCCTCCGCGCCGTTCCTGGCGGACACACCGCCGCCAGATCCCAGCGGACCGGGACCGTTCTCGCTCGCTGACGCCGACAGAACGCGCGAACTCTTCGAGCAGAGCGGCTGGAGCGGGATCGTCATCGAGCCGGTGGACCGTGTTTGCACCATGCCCGAGGAACTGCTCGTGCCGTACCTCAGCAACCTCGGGCCGATCTCCCGTGCGCTCAAGGCAGCGCAGGAGGCCGACCGGCCGCGGATCATCAGCGAGGTCCGCGGCGCGTTCGACGAGTTCGTGCACGGCGACGAGGTGCGGATTCCGGCCGCCTGCTGGCAGATCACCGGGCAAGCGCTGTGACCGTCGGCCTTTGCCCCGTCTTTCGACGGGCAGACGGGCGCATCGCGGTGCCGACCCCCGCCCCCCATATCGGGCATATGGGGGGCGGGGGTCGGTGCCGCGAGGCGTCCTGCTGAGCGCCGAAAGACGCGGTGAAGGTCGGCGGTCACAGCGCTTAGTGCCATTCTGACTGGCGCTGCCAGGTCAGCAGGTTGTCGAGAACCTCACCCGACCAGCCGCGCGCGTCCAGTTCGGCGTGCGAGGCGTACCGGCCGCGGTAGAACAGCAACGGCTGCGCGTCGCGGGTCGGCCCGAGCTCCACGACCGAGCCGATGACCATGTGGTGGTCACCGGCCTCGTGCACCGCTGACACCTGGCAGTCGACCCAGGTCAGGGCGCCGTCGAGCACAGGAGAACCGGTGCTCGACGGCGTCCACGCCACGCCGGCGAACTTGTCCTCGCCCGCTCGCCCGAACACCGCCGAGACCTCTTTCTGGTCCTCCGCCAGCACGTTCACGCAGAACGAGCCGGACGAGGCCATCGCCGCCCAGCTGCGCGAAGTCCGTTGTGGACAGAACAGCACGAGCGGTGGGTCGAGCGACAACGCCGCGAAGGCCTGGCAGGCAAAGCCCACCGGGCCGTCCGCGGACATGCCGGTCACCACGGTCACTCCGGTGCAGAAGTGACCGAGTACCGAACGGTAGCGGGCCGCTACTTCTGACCCACGCTGAAGTCGTGTCCCCACAGGCTCACCGCCGTGCTCTCGCGTGCGATCCAGTCCTCATCGGACACCTGCCGTCCCTCGCAGCCGAACTCGACGTCGAACCCGCCGGGTGTCTTCATGTAGAACGACAACATCAGGTCGTTGACGTGCCGGCCGAGCGTCGCCGACATCGGCACCTTCCTGCGCATGGCCCGGTCCAGCGTCAGGCCCACGTCGTCGGTGTTCTCGACCTCGACCATCAGGTGCACGATCCCGCTCGGCGTCGGCATCGGCAGGAACGCGAGGCTGTGGTGGCGCGGGTTGCAGCCGAAGAACCGCAGCCACGCCGGTGGTCCGTCGGCCGGACGTCCGACGAACTGCGGAGGCAACCGCATCGAGTCGCGCAGCCGGAAGCCCAGCACGTCGCGGTAGAAGTGCAGCGCGGCCTCGTCGTCCGAAGTGGACAGAACCACGTGACCGAGGCCCTGCTCCTCGGTCACGAAGCGGTGGCCGTACGGAGAGACCACCCGCCGGTGTTCCAGTGCGGCACCGTGGAACACCTCGAGCGTGTTGCCGGACGGATCCTCGAACCTGATCAGCCCGTTCACCCGCCGCTCGGCCAAATCCCCGGCGGTGCCCTCGGTGTAGGACACCCCGGCCGAAGCCAGCCGTTTCGCCACTTCCTCCAGCTCGGCCTCGGTCGCGGCCTCCCAGCCAGAGGCCTGCAACCGGTCCTTCTCCCCCGGCACGATCACCAGTCGCGCCGGGAAGTCGTCCATCCGCAGGTAGAGAGCGCCCTCGGTAGAACCTTTGCCCTCGACCATGCCGAGGATCTTCAACCCGAACTCGCGCCACCGCGTCATGTCGGTGGCCTCGATCCGGAGATAACCCAGCGATCGGATCCCCATCACGCCTCCGTCAAGAAATCGAGCGCGAGCCGGTTGAACTCGTCGAACTTCTCCAGCTGCGCCCAGTGCCCGCACCCGCCGAACACGTGCAGCTGCGCCCGCGGGATCAGCTTCATCGCGAGCAACGCGCCGTCCAGCGGATTCACCCGGTCCTCGCGTCCCCACACGAGCAGAACCCGTTGGCGCAGCTTGTAAGCGTCACGCCAGAGCATCCCCTGCTCGAAGTCCGGACCGGCGAACGACTTGCCCAGCGCCGCCATCGCCCGCAACGAATCGGGCCGGCGAGCGGCCTCGAACCGTTCGTCGATCAGCTCCTCGGTGATCAGTGACTGGTCGAACACCATGATCCGCAGGAACTCCTCGATCTTCTCCCGCGTCGGCGTCCTGGCGAACGCGCTGAGCTTGCGCACGCCCTCGGTCGGATCCGGCGAGAACACGTTGAGGGACAACCCGCCCGGCCCCATCAGCACGAGCCTGCCCGCTCGTTTGCCGTGGTCCAAAGCGAATCGGACCGCGGTGCCGCCCCCGAGCGAGTTGCCCAGGATGTGCGCCTGCTCGACGCCCAGCTCGTCGAGCAGGTCTTTCAACGCCCTGGCCGCGAAGGTGAAGTACTGGTCGTGCTCGGCGGGTTTGTCCGACTGGCCGTAGCCGGGCATGTCGACGGCCAGCACGCGGAACGACTTCGCGAACACCGGGATGTTCGCACGGAAGTTGCTCATCGCCGACGCGCCGGGCCCGCCGCCGTGCAGCAGCACCAGCGTCTCGGAGTGGTCCGTTCCCGCTTCGTGGTAGTGCAGCCTGGTCATCTCAACCCCTCAGAACAGCCCGTCGCGGACCTGGATGCCGAGCTCGTTCTTGCCGTACAACACCAGCACGCGCTCCGGGTCGTTGGCCGCGTGCACCCGTGCGGCGTGCGCGTCCCGCCAGAACCGCGGCAACGGCAGACCGGCGTTGATCGCCTTGCCGCCCGCGCTCTCGAAGAGCCGGTCGATCGCGGAGATCGCCCGCGCACTGCCCAGCACCTGGTCACGCCGAGCCCGCAGCCGCAGGTCGATCGGGATCTTCGTGCCCGCGACGGCGTGTTCCCACTCGTCGTTGATGTCCTTCTCTAGCTGCCACCACGCGGTGTCGATGTCGTTGGCCGCGGTGGCGATCCGGACCTGCGCGAACGGGTCCTCGACCGCCTTCTCACCCAGATAGGCGGCACGGACGCGTTCGCGGGTCGCGCCGACGTGGATGTCGTACGCCCCAGCAGCCATGCCGATCATCGGCGCGGTGATCGCGTACGGGTGGATCGTCCCGTAGGGCATGCGGAACAACGGCCCCGGGTTGACGTCCTGGCCAGGACAGATGCAGCGCGCGGTGTGCATCATGCTCAACGTCCGGTGCTCCGGCACGAACACGTCCTCGACCACGATGTCGTTGCTGCCCGTGCCGCGCAGGCCGACCGTGTCCCAGACGTCGTTGATCGTGTAGTCGCGGATCGGCAGCAGGAACGTGCGGAAGTCGACGGGTTTGCCCTCGTCGTTCATCACCAGGCCGCCCACGAGCACCCACGTCGCGTGGTCGCAGCCGGACGAGAAGCTCCACTTGCCGCTGAACCGGAACCCGCCCTCGACCGGCGTCGCGCGACCGGTCGGCGCGTACGACGACGAGATCCGCGTGTCCTGGTCCTCGCCGAAGACCTCTTCCTGCGCTTGGACGTCGAACAACCCTACGTGCCACGGGTGCACGCCCAGCACGGACGCGACCCAGCCGGTCGACCCGCACGCGCTCGCGATCAGTTTGACCGCGGTGTAGAAGTCGAGCGGATGCGACTCGAAACCGCCGTACCGCACGGGTTGCAGCATCCGGAAGAACCCGGTCTCCTGCAAGGCCTTCACCGACTCCGGTGGCACCTTGCGCAGCTCCTCCGCCTCCGCCGCGCGCTCGCGAAGGGCCGGCAGCAGCTCGCGCACCTTGCCGAGGATTTCCTCGCTCATCGGACTTTCTCCCTGCTCAGCTCCAGTGCGATGTCGATCAGCTGGTCCTCCTGGCCGCCGACGAGCTTGCGTTCGCCCGCGCGGACGAGGATCTGCGCGCCGGACACGCCATAGCGTTGCGCCTGCGTGTACGCGTGTTTGAGGAAGCTGGAGTAGACGCCCGCGTAGCCCATCATCAGCGCCATCCGGTCGAGCAGGCACTCCTCTGGCATGACGGGCCGGACGACGTCCTCGGCCGCGTCCACGATCTTGAAGAAGTCGACGCCGGTCTCGAACCCGAGCTTGTCGCACACGCCGACGAACGCTTCCAACGGCGTATTTCCCGCGCCGGCACCGAATCCACGTACGCTGCCGTCGATCTGCTGCGCGCCCGCTCGTGCCGCGGCAACGGAGTTCGCGACACTCAGCCCGAGGTTCTCGTGCCCGTGGAACCCGACCTGCGCGTCATCACCAAGTTCAGCGACCAGCGCTTCGACCCGTTCGGAAACCTGTTCCAGCACCAGGGCTCCGGCCGAGTCGACCACGTAGACGCACTGACAGCCCGCGTCCGCCATGATCCGCGCCTGCTTCGCCAACGCCTCGGGCGGCTGTGAGTGGGCCATCATCAGGAACCCGACGGTCTCCAGCCCGCGCTCACGTGCGAGCTGGAAGTGCTGCACGGACACGTCGGCTTCGGTGCAGTGCGTGGCGATCCGGACGATGGAAGCCCCGTTGTCCTGTGAGATCAGGATGTCGTCCTTCACCCCGACACCGGGCAGCATCAAGACCGCGATCTTGGCCTGCCGAGCGGTCTCGACCGCGACCTTGATCAGTTCTTGCTCCGGTGTGTGGCTGAAGCCGTAGTTGAACGACGATCCGCCCAACCCGTCGCCGTGCGTCACCTCGATCACCGGAACCCCGGCGCCGTCGAGTGCCGCCACGATCGAGCGCACGTCGTCGGCCGTGAACTGGTGTCGCTTGTGATGCGAGCCGTCACGCAGTGACGTGTCGGTCAACCGCAGAACTGGACGCTGCTGCACGGGCGATCTCCTCCCCCACCTTGGTCGCGGCGGCCGTCATGATGTCGAGGTTCCCGGCGTACTCGGGCAGGAAGTCGCCCGCTCCCGCGACTTCGACGAAGATCGCCACCCGGCCGGCGTCGTACTGCGGTTCGCGCAGCAACCGGAATCCCGGGACGTACGAACGGATGTCGGTCTCCATCCGGGCGATCGAGTCCGTGATCGGATCCGGGTCGGCGTCTTCGGGAATCGCGCAGAAGATCGTGTCGCGCATGATCATCGGCGGGCTCGCCGGGTTCAGCACGATGATCGCCTTACCTCGCGACGCTCCCCCGATCGCCTCGATGCCGTGGCTGGTCGTGCGGGTGAACTCGTCGATGTTGGCCCGCGTCCCCGGCCCCGCGGAGACGCTGGCCACACTCGCGACGATCTCCGCGTACTCCACCGGTACGACCCGGGAAACCGCGTGCACCATGGGAATCGTGGCCTGGCCGCCGCACGTGATCAGGTTGATGTTGGGCGCGTCCTGGTGCTCGCCGAGGTTCACCGGCGGCACCACGTACGGCCCGACCGCCGCCGGGGTCAGGTCGATCGCCCGGATCCCCGCCTCCGCATAACGCGGCGCGTTCGCCCGGTGCACCGCCGCGGACGTCGCCTCGAAGACGATGTCCGGCAGCTCGTCCTGACGCAGCAACCACTCCGCGCCGTCGACCGACACCTCCAGCCCCAGCGACGCCGCACGCTTGAGCCCCTCGCTGGCCGGGTCGATGCCCACCATCCAGCGCGGTTCCAGCACCTCGGAACGCAGGAGTTTGTAGAGCAGGTCGGTGCCGATGTTGCCGGACCCGACGATGGCCGCCTTCACCAAGTCACCCCTATTCGAACTTCAGGTCGACAGAGCCAAGTCCGGCGAACTCGGCGTGGAACTCGTCGCCCGGCCGCGCGTCGATCGCCCGCGTGCACGATCCGGGCAGCACGATGTCCCCGGCCAGCAGCCGGACGCCGAACGAGCCGACCTTCTCCGCCAGCCACGCCACCGCGATCGCCGGATCACCGAGCACCGCGTCACCACGTCCCTCGGCGACGACTTCACCGTTGCGGCGCAAGGTAGCCGCAACTCCGCAAATGTCCAGTTCGGACGGATGCACCCGCTCGGAGCCCAGCACGAACCCGGCCGACGACGCGTTGTCCGCGATGGTGTCCTGCAAGCCGATCCGCCAGTTCTCGATCCGGCTGTCGATCAGCTCGATGGCCGGCGCGACGAACTCCGTGGCGGCGAGCACGTCCTCGACCGTGCAGCCTTCGCCCGGCAGGTCCTGGGCCAGCACGAATGCGATCTCGACCTCGACGCGCGGATACAGGTATGCCGACGCGTCCGCGGTTCCGGCCAGTTGCATGTCGTCGAGCAGGTGACCGTAGTCGGGTTCGTCGACGCCCATCATCTGCTGCATCGCCAACGACGACAGCCCGACCTTGTGGCCGATGACGTCGCGGTTGCGGTGCCGGACGTTGAGCAGCTGGATCTCGTACGCGTCCACCACGTCGATCTCCGGATACAGCTCGACCAGCGGCCTGATCGGCACGCGGTCCCGTTCCGCCACGCGCAGCAACTGGGCGGCCGCCTCACGTTTCTGGATCGTCAGCACCTGGCCTCCTTCGAGACGTGTTGCCCGGCACGGCGGCCTGAGAAAACGCAGTCGGCGAGCGCGAGCCCGCTGACGTAGGACTCCGAGCACACCCCGACCGCCGACCGGCCCGCCGCATACAGGCCCGGAACTCCCTGCACCTGACCGGTTTCCTCGTCCACGACGAGTCCGCCGAGGGTCAACATCGGGCACGGATAACCGAACCCGGCCCGCACGCTCACGTTGATCAACGAATACGGCGGCGTCCCGAACGGCTCCGGCGTGCCGATGCCCGCCTTGGCCGCGACTTCCCCGATCGTGGGTGCCGTGACCAGGCCGCGGTTCAGGAAGTACCGGACCTGCCACTTCTGGAACGGCGCGGTCTGCGTCCGCACCTGGGCTCGTGCCACGCGCAGGATGTCGTCGTCGATCAGCAGCCACGCCTTGCCGCCGCGCTCGACGATCTCGCTCCCGATGGCCGCGCCGTACCGCGTCGGGTCACCGAACCGCTGCCCAGCCGAGTCGACGAGCACTCCGCGTTGCAACGCACTGGGTGGCGTGACGAACCGCCACACCGAAACCTTGTCCAGCCGCCCAGCCTTGCCACCAGCGGCGATGCCGAGCCGGATGCCGCCACCGTCATCACCGGGCGTGCCCAGCGCCAGCCCACCTCGGTGCGCCGGAGCGTTCTCGTGCACCATCGTGCGGTCGGCGATGAACCCGCCCGCCGAGATCACGACACCTTGCCGCGCGGTGATCGTCAGCGGCCGTCCGAAGCGGCCTTCCAGCCACGCCGCCAGCCCGAACAGCCTCCTGCCGAGCGGCGGGTAGTAGAGCCACGGCTTCGCTCCGGCCCTGGTCAACGCGCCGTGCAACGCCTTCGGCAGGCCAGCCAACGCCCGGCAACGAACGCCCGTCACCCTGCCGTCGGTCGTGATCAGCTCCTGAGCGCGGGTCTGCGGCATGACCCGCGCGCCCGCACGCCGGGTCGCCTCGGCCAATCGAGCGAAGAAAGCCTTGCCGGATGTGCCTTTCGCCCTGGTCCGATGCCCGCGCGGAGCCGGATCGGGATACGCGTCCTCACTGCCGGACTGGTACAGGTAGTAGTCGTCCGTCGGGTACGAGGTCTTGAACGGGCACAGGCTCGCGTCGAACGGCACACCCTGGTCCTCCAGCCAGGCCAGCATCTTGGCGCTGTCCTCGCAGAACCGCCGCAGCGTCGCCTCGGACACCGCGTCCCGGACCTCGTGCTTGAGGTAGGAGAACATCGCCTCGGGCGTGTCGGTGACCCCGGCCTCGACCTGCTGCCGCGTCCCACCGCCCGCGTAGACGACTCCGCCGGAGAGAGCGGTGGCCCCACCGCCCGCGAACCGGTCCAGGACCACCACGGACGCACCGGCCGCCGCGGCTTCGATGGCGGCGCACGCGCCGGCCGCACCGAAGCCGATGACGACCACGTCTGCGGTGACATCCACGACCAGCACCGTGTCCAATCATCTTGGGGAACACGTTCTCGGTGAGTCGACCTGCCTGGAACTCCTACACCATAGCGCCAAAGCGCCCCAGAACTATAACCTGTTCTAGTCTGACTTCCGGGGAGGTGCGATGTACGACGTGATCGTCGTCGGCAGCGGCGCGGCAGGCATGACAGCCGCGCTCTGCACCGCTCAGCACGGCCTGCGCACCCTCGTCGTCGAGAAGGCCGAGCACTTCGGCGGCTCGACGGCGCGGTCCGGCGGAGGCATCTGGGTGCCCAACAACCACGTCGTCGCCGCGGCCGGACGACCCGACTCGCCCGAGCAGGCCAGCAGCTACCTGGAGCACATCGCCCGGGACGTGCCCGCCGAGCTCCGGGAGGCGTTCCTGGACGCCGGGCCCGCGATGCTCGCGTTCGTCGTCGCGCACACCCCGCTGAAGTTCCGCTGGGTCCGCGACTACGCCGACTACTACCCCGAGGCACCCGGCGGACAGCCGCGCGGCCGCTCCGTCGAACCGCTTCCGTTCAACACGAAGCAGCTCGGCGAGGAGATCAAGGACCTCGAACCGCCGTACGTGCCGACCCCGGCGGGCATCGTGATCACCCAGTCCGACTACAAGTGGCTGACGCTGATCGGACGGCATCCACGCGGCCTGCTCACAGCCCTCAAAGTCTTCGCCCGCAGGTTCCTGCCAGGCCGACGGCTCACCATGGGCCAGGCGCTGTCAGCAGGCCTGCGAGCAGGTCTCAAAGCGTTGAACGTCGAGGTCAGGCTCAACACCGCGATGACCGATCTGCACTACGAGAACGGCCGGGTCGCGGGGATTCTCGTCGGCGAGAAGCTGATCCTGGCCGAACACGTCGTCCTGGCAGCGGGCGGCTTCGAGAACAACGAACAGCTGCGCAAACAGCATCAGGACATCGGTACAGAGTGGACTGTGGGCGCGAAGGCCAACACCGGTGACGGTATCGAGGCCGGCCTCAGAGCAGGTGCGGCGGTGGGCCTCATGGAGGAAGCCTGGTGGGGCCCGTCGGTGCCGTTGCCGCGCGGCCCGTTCTTCCTGCTCGCCGAACGCTCACTGCCCGGCTGCGTGCTGGTCGACAGCACCGGGCAGCGGTTCGTCAACGAGGCCGCTCCCTACATCGACGTGGTCAAGGCGATGAACGGCAAGACCTGGCTGGTGTTCGACCACGCCTACCGCAGCCGCTACCCGTTCTGCGGAATCCCGCCCCGCCGGCCGTTGCCGCGGCGCTGGAAGGACTCCGTGCTCACCGCGCCCAGCCTCGAAGAACTCGCCCAGGAAGCCGATCTGCCCAACCTCATCGATACGGTTCGACGGTTCAACACGCTGACGGTCGAGGGCAAGGACACCGACTTCCACCGCGGTGACAGCGCGTACGACCGCTACTACGGCGATCCGCGCAACCACCCGAACCCCAACCTCGCTCCCCTGACGACCGGCCCGTTCTACGCGGTCAAGATCGTGCCCGGCGACCTCGGCACCAAGGGCGGCCTCAAGACCGACACCCGTGCGCGGGTGCTGCGCGAGGACGGCTCGGTGATCGACGGCCTGTACGCGGCGGGCAACACCATGGCGTCCGTGATGGGCCACACCTACGCGGGTGCGGGCGCCACTCTCGGACCGGCGATGACGTTCGGTTATCTCGCCGGACTCGACATCACTGGAGGAACGCGATGACGCAGGACGCCGTACGCACGATCGACACCGGCGCGCCTCCCGCTCGGTTCGCGCGCGGCTGGCACTGCCTGGGCCTCGCCGACAGCTTCCGCGACGGCAAACCCCACGCCGTGGAGGCGTTCGGCACGGAACTCGTGGTGTTCGGGACGGAGGACGGCAAGCTCAACGTGCTCGACGGGTACTGCCGGCACATGGGCGGCGACCTCACGCAGGGCACGGTCAAGGGCAACACCGTCGCGTGCCCGTTCCACGACTGGCGCTGGGCCGGCAACGGCAAATGCGTCGACATCCCTTACGCCAAAAGGGTTCCCTTGCGGGCGCGCACCCGGTCGTGGATCACGCTGGAGGAGAACAAGCAGCTCTTCGTGTGGAACGACCCGCAGGGCAACCCACCGCCCGAGCACGTGACGATCCCGCGCATCGACGCCGCGTTCTCCGACGAGTGGAGCAACTGGACGTGGGACTCGGTGGTGATCGACAACGCGAACTGCCGCGAGATCATCGACAACGTGGTCGACATGGCCCACTTCTTCTACATCCACTTCGCGTTCCCGACCTACTTCAAGAACGTGATGGAAGGCCACGTCGCGTCGCAGTACCTGACCACGCGCGGGCGGCCGGACGTCGCGATGGGCTCGAACTACACCGGTGACGTCGAGGTTCGGTCCGAGGCCTCGTACTACGGGCCGTCGTACATGATCGACTACCTGTGGAACGACTACAAGGGCATCGAGATCGAGACGGTCCTGATCAACTGCCACTACCCGATCTCGCCGACCTCGTTCCGGTTGCAGTGGGGCGCGATCGTGAAGAAGCTGCCGGGTGTGTCCGACGAGCACGCCGACAAGATCGCGCACAAGTTCGCGCGCGGCATCGGCGTCGGGTTCCTGCAGGACGTCGAGATCTGGCAGAACAAGACGCGGATCGACAACCCGTTGCTGTGCGAGGAGGACGGGCCGGTCTACCAGCTGCGGCGCTGGTACGAGCAGTTCTACGTGGACGTGGAGGACGTCACCGACGACATGGTGCGGCGGTTCGAGTTCGAGGTGGACACGAGCCGCGCCGTGGAGGTGTGGGAGAAGGAAGTCGCCGAGAACTTGGCTCGCCAGGAGTCGGCCACGTGAACGAACGCGATGAATTCCTCGTAGGTGGCATGGTTCCGGTGGGTTGTGACTGCGGGAACCGGGTGCTGGTGAAGAAGAACAGCCCGCAGCACACCTCCGTGCAGTGGCTGTCGGACACCAGCACCTGTCCGGAGCTGTGCGGGCCGCAGTCGGCGTTCATGCGAACGTGCCTGCGGTTGCGGGACAGCATCGAGAAGGCCGTGCGGGACGGGACGCTGGAGGTCGCGGATGGCTGAGGTGCACCGGCTGCGGGTCGACGCGGTGATCGAGGAAACCGCGGACGCGCGCTCGTTCGTGCTGTCCGGCGTGGATTTCTCGCCGCGACCTGGGCAGTTCCTGACCGTGCGGGCGGGTGACGTGGCGCGCTGCTACTCCCTGTCCAGCGCGCCGGGTGAGCCGTTGAAGATCACGGTCAAGCGGACGCCTGACGGGTACGGGTCGCACTGGATGTGTCGCGAGCTGTGCGTGGGCATGGGGCTGGACGTCCTGGCGCCCGCCGGGGTGTTCACGCCTTCCTCGCTGGATGGATCACTGCTGGCGTTCGCGGCCGGCAGCGGGATCACGCCGGTCATGTCGATCGTCAAGGCCGCTTTGGCTGCTTCCGGGCGGGTGTTCCTCTTCTACGCCAACCGCGACGAGGGCTCGGTGATCTTCGCCCGCGAGCTCGACGAGTTGTGCCGCGCGCATCCGGATCGGCTGACTGTCGTGCACTGGCTGGAGTCGGTGCAGGGGTTGCCGCACCTGGGCGCGTTGCGGGCGTTCGTGCGGGAGTGCGACGAGGCGTTCGTCTGCGGGCCAGGGCCGTTCATGGAGGCTGCGCGCAAGGCGTTGCACGACGTTCCGGTCGTGCACGTCGAGAAGTTCGTGTCGTTGTCGAGTGATCCGTTCTCCTCCGTTGAACCGATCGCGGACGATCGGCCGGACGCCGTGGCCGAGGTCTCGCTGGACGGTGTCGATCACCGGTTTCCCTGGCCCGCCCGGCAGAAGCTGCTCGACCTGTTGCTGGAGAAGGGACTCGACGCGCCCTACTCATGCCGTGAAGGTGCGTGCAGCGCGTGCGCCTGCCGGCTGGTCGAGGGCGAGGTCAAGATGCTCAACAACGACGTGCTCGACTCCGAGGACATCGCCGACGGCATCGTGCTGGCGTGCCAGTCGGTTCCGGTCACCGACACGGTGAAGATCACCTACGAGTGAGGGGCTTTCATGCCGATCGACCCGGACGTGGCCGTGGGGGCGGAACTTCCCGAGATCAAGTTCTCGTGGACGCACTCGGACGTGCTGCTCTACCACCTGGCTCTGGGCGCCACCGAGCTCCGGTACGTCTACGAACAGGGGCTCCAGGTGCTGCCGACGTTCGGCGTGGTCGCGCCCCGGTTCCACGAGACCGCGCCGCCCGCCGTGTCGTTCCCCGGTGTCGACATCGATCTCGCGCGAGTCCTGCACGGCACTCAGGAGATCACCGTGCATTCTCCTTTACCCGCTGAGGGCGAGGCCGTGTTGCGCACGCGGATCGCGGATGTGTGGGACAAGGGCAAGGCTGCCGTGATCGTGCAGGAGTCGACGGCGGTGACGCCCGACGGAACCGCGCTGTACACAACGAGGTCCAGCATCTTCGCTCGTGGCGAGGGCGGGTTCGGTGGCGAGCGCGGTCCGTCGGGCAAGGTCGAGGTGCCTTCACGCGCGCCGGACCTCGTGATCGAGACCCCGACCTTGCCGCAGCAGGCCCACCTCTATCGGCTTTGCGGTGACCGGAACCCGTTGCACGCCGATCCGGAGTTCGCCCGGCTGGCCGGGTTCGACCAGCCGATCCTGCACGGGCTGTGCACGTACGGCGTGGTGTGCAAGGCGGTGATCGACGCCGTGCTGGACGGGCCGGAACAGGTGCGGTCGTTCAGCGCGAAGTTCGCGGGTGTCGTGTTCCCGGGCGAGACGTTGACGACGCGGGTGTGGCGGGACGGTTCGCGGCTGGTGCTGACGACCTCGGCCGCGGACCGTCCCGTGCTCGTGGACGCGGTGCTAACCCTGACCGAGGACTAGGCCGCTGGTCGGGACGCCGGTTCCCGCGGTGACCAGGACGTGCTCGACGCCGCCGACCTGGTTCACCGCGGTGCCGCGCACCTGGCGCACCCCCTCGGCGATGCCGTTCATGCCGTGCAGGTAGGCCTCACCGAGCTGGCCACCGTGCGGGTTGAGCGGCAGCATGCCGTCGAGTTCCAGCGCTCCTGAGGCCACGAAGTCCTTGGCTTCTCCTCGGCCGCAGAAGCCCAGTTCTTCCAGCTGCACCAGCACGAACGGCGTGAAGTGGTCGTAGAGCACGGCGACGTCCACATCGGACGGTCCGATGCCCGACTTCTCCCACAAGCCGCGCGCCACCACGCCCATCTCGGGCAGCCTGGTCAGGTCGTCGCGGTAGTAGCTGGTCATCGTGAACTGGTCGATGCCGCTGCCCTGTGTCGCCGCCTTGATGTGCGCCGGCTTGTTCGGCAGGTCGCGGGCGCGTTCTGCCGACGTGACGACCAGCGCGACGCCGCCGTCGGTTTCCTGGCAGCAGTCGAGGAGGTGGAGCGGCTCGGCGATCCAGCGCGATGCCTGGTGCTCTTCGAGAGTGATCGGGCGGTTGTGGAACCACGCGTGCGGGTTCGTGGCGGCGTGCTTGCGGTCGATCACCGCGATCCGGCCGAAGTCCTCGCTCGTCGCGCCGTACTCGTGCATGTACCGGCGGGCGAACATGGCGACCATCGCAGCGGGCGTGCCCAGGCCCATCGGGTACGACCAGCTGTTGTCGATGTTCGCGGCGGCCGCGGTCTGGACCTGGCCGAACCGGTGGCCAGACCGTTCGTTGAACGCGCGATAGCAGACGACGACCTTCGCCGCACCGGTCTCGACGGCCATCGCGGCCTGCTGGACCGTCGCGCACGCCGCCCCGCCGCCGTAGTGGACACGGCTGAAGAACGTCAGTTCCGGGATGCCCAGCTCGCGGGCGACCGCGATCTCGGCGTTGGTGTCCATGGTGAAGCTGACGAGTCCGTCCACATCGGACGGTTGCAGCCCGGCGTCGCTCAGAGCTGCTCGCACCGCCTCGGCGGCCAGCTGGAGTTCGCTGCGGCCGGAGTCCTTGGAGAAGTCGGTCGCACCGATGCCGACGATCGCGGCGCTCATGCCGGTACCTCGATCTTCACGATGCCGGTGACGTGGTCGCCGTGATCGGTCCTGCCGACGACCTCGATGGTCAGGTCCTGGTCGTCCTTCTCGATGACCTGACCGAAGAACTTCAGCGTGTCGTAGGCGTAGCAGGGCGCGCCGAGCCGGATGTTCACCTGCCGCACCAACGCCTCCGGGCCCGCCCAGTCCGTGACGTACCGCTGCACCAGTCCGGTCGTGGTGAGGATGTTGATGAAGATGTCCTTCGAGCCGCGCTGGATCGCGAGGTCGCGGTCGTGGTGGACGTCCTGGAAGTCGCGGGTGGCCAGCGCGGTGCTGATCACGAACGTCGGAGTGGCCTCGACGTGCCACTCTGGCAGGGAATCACCGGTCCGCACTGGGCCTCCAGCTCGGCATCGTCAGTTCGTCGTCGACCTTGGTGAACACGACCTCGACCCGTTGCCCGATGCTCGGTTCGCCGTCCAGCTCGCCGAGCATGCGCACGCCCTCGTCGAGCTCGATCAGGGCGATGACGAACGGCGTCTGCTTGCCCGGCACCTGCGGGTGGTGGTGCACGACGTAGCTGTAGACGACGCCGTGCCCGTCCGAGACGAGGTACTTCGGTTTGGTGGCACCACATTCCGGGCACATCGGCCCCGGCGGATGCCTGAGCAACCCGCAGCCGCCGCACCGCTGGATGCGCAGCTCGCCTTGCTGACAGCCGTCCCAGAAGTATTGGGTGTCGCGGTTGACGGACGGACGGATGACCTGTGTGGCTTGGGGTTCCGGAGTCGGCGCGGCTTTCTCCGCAGGGCGGAACTTCAGCACCCGGAACCGCATCTCCGCGACCGGCTCGTCGCCCACCCACCAGGTGCTCCTGGTCGTGACGAACCACCCCTCGCCCAGCCCGGTCTTCTTCGGGCCGGTGACATCCTCCAGGCTCGTCGTCACCGACAGGTGCTCGCCGACCTTCAGATATCGGTGGTAGGTCTGGTCGCTGTTCGTCGCCACGACCGAGGTGAACCCGGCCTCGTCCAGGATCTTCATCATCGCGCCGAGCGGGTCGTCGAGGGTGCGCTGGCCGTGCAGTCCGGCCATCGTCCACACCTGCACCATCGCGGGCGGCGCGACCTTCGTGTAGCCGGGATGCTGGTCGCCGATCGCCTCCAGCCAGTTGTTGATCATGGGCAGGTTGACCGGATCCCGCGCCAATCGAGGTGCGCACTCGCCTTTCTCGGCGATGCGGGCGGCCTCTTTCTCGATGTCGATCATCGCACCACCCGTGGTAGTCCGAGCCCGATGTTCGCGATCAGCTCGCGCTGGATCTCCTGCACTCCCCCGCCGAACGTCAGCACGAGGTTCCGCCGCGCCTGCACGTCCAGCCACCGGACCAGCTCGGTACCGGCGCCGTGCCGTCCGACCAGCTCCTCCAGGATTCGGCCGACGCGCTGGGTGCGGTCCGCGGCGAACACCTTGGTCGCCGAAGCGTCCGCGACCTCCACCTCACCCGAAGCGACCTGCCAGTTGAGCAGTTCGTTGACCCGATGCACCGCGCGTGCCTCGGCAAGAGCGCGCCGCACGTCCGGCTCGTCGAGCAGCTGACGTCCAGCTGCCCAGTCGTGGACCCGGGAGATGAGCGCGCCGAGCCGGCCGGACGGGCCGAGCATCACGCGTTCGTGGTTCAGCTGGGTGGTGATCAGCCGCCAGCCCTTGTTCTCCTCGCCGACCCTGCGGTTCTCGGGCACGCGCACGTCGTTGTAGTAGGTGGCGTTGACGTGGTGCGCGCCGTCGCACGTGATGATCGGCGTCCACGAGTAACCGGGATCGCGAGTGTCGACGATGAGGATCGTGATGCCCTTGTGCCGCGAGTCCGGCGCACCCGTGCGGCACGCCAGCCACACGTAGTCCGCATCGTGTCCGCCGGTCGTGAACGTCTTCTGCCCGTTGACGATGTAGTGATCGTCTTCCCGGATCGCCTTGGTGCGCAACGAGGCCAGGTCCGTACCCGCGTCGGGTTCGGTGTAGCCGATGGCGAAGTGGAGGTCGCCGCTGAGGATGCGCGGCAGGAAGAAGTCCTTCTGCTCCTGCGTTCCGAACGCCTGCAACGTCGGCCCGACCGTCTGCAGCGTCACGTACGGCAGCGGCACGTCCGCCCGCGCGGCCTCGTTGACGAAGATCTGCTGCTCGACCGGCCCGAACCCCTTGCCGCCGTACTCCCGCGGCCAGCCGACGCCGAGCCTGCCGTCCCGCCCGAGCCTGCGCACCAGCTCGCGGTAGACCTCGCCGTGGCGTTCGGTGAGCATCGCCTCGCGTTCGTGATCGGACATGAGACCGGCGAAGTACTCGCGCAGCTCGTCTCGCAAGGCGCGTTGCCCGGAAGTGAGGTCAATGAACATCGATGGCCCCCAAGCGGTGCTCCACTCCGCCGACGAACCGCGTCAGCTCCTTGGCCATGCCGTAGTAGCGGTGCATCGGATACGTGATGTCGAGGCCGAGGCCGCCGTGCAGGTGGTGGCACGTGTGGACGGCGGGCAGCGCCTCGGCCGCCAGCCAGTAGGCCGCGGTGGCGAGGTCGTTGTCGTCGAGGTTCCAGCAGGCGGTCACCGTCGCCAGGTGGAGGGTGCGGGACGCGATGTAGACGTCCGCGACCTGGCAGGCAGCAGATTGGAAGGTGGACAGCGGCTTGCCGAACTGGTGGCGTGTACCGACATGCTTCACGGTCAGGTCGAGCGCGCCGGCCAGGACACCGTCACCGACCGCACATGCCCCGGCCAGGGCGAATCGGCGCAAGTCCGCCGCCGCGCCTCGCAGTTCGTCGCCGCGCGCACCTTCGAACCGCACGGTTCCGTCCGATGTGGACACACCCGGTTGCGCTGGATCGACCACGTAGACCCCGGTGTCGGTGCTCACGAGCATCCGCTGCGCCTCGGCCGCGTGCGGCACGTTGATCTTCACGCCGAAGATCCCGTCGGGTCCTGCCGTCGTGCTCGGCGAGGCGGGCAGCGGCGACGACGGCTCGCTCAACGCGGCCGTCAACACCCCGTGCTGCTCACTCACCAGCGGCAGCAACTCGTCCTGCTGCTCGGGAGTCCCGTGCTTCACGATCGGCAGCACACCCAACGCCAGCGTGGCGAGCGCCGGCACGTCCACCGCCCGCCGCCCGACCTCCGTGAGCAACACGGCCGTCTCCAGCACGCCGAGCCCATCGCCACCGAGCCGTTCCGGAACGGCGAGGGACAGCAATCCCGCCTCTCCCAAGGCTTTCCAGGGCGTGTCGCTCTCCCTGCCCAGCACGTCCGCAGCCAGCCGGGCGATCTCCTGCTGGGTGTCGTCGAGCTCGAAGTCCATCAGCTCTCCCTCGGCAGTCCGAGAATGCGTTCTCCGGCGAGGTTCATCAGCACCTGCGTCGTGCCGCCCGCGATGCTCAGGCACCGGGTCAGCAGGAACTCGTGCACCAGCTCGTTGTTCACGGCGGCATCCGATCCGAGCAGCTCGACCGCGAACTCCGCGACGTCCTGCCGCTGCCGCACCCCGACCAGCTTGCGCACGCTCGACTCCGCGCCCGGTTCCTGCCCGCTCAGCACGCGCAGGCTCGCCCGCAGGTCCAGCGCCGCGACCGCGAGCCCTTGCGCCACCAGCTCACCCAGGCGTTCCGGACGGTCCGCAGCTGCCGGAGACTGCAGAACACGTTCCAGCGACTCCCCCAGCGAAGAGCCCATCGCGACGCGCTCGTTGGCCAGGGTCGTCCTGGCCAGCCGCCAGCCGTCGCCGACCTCACCGACCACGCAGGAGTCCGGCACGAACACGTCGTCGAGGAACACCTCGTTGAACCGCGCATCGCCCGTGATCTCCCGCAGCGGCCGCACGTCCACCCCGGCGGACTTCATGTCGACCAGGAAGTACGTGATGCCCTTGTGCTTCGGGACCGTCGTGTCGGTGCGAGCGAGGCAGATCGCCCAGTCCGCCTGGTGCGCGAGCGACGTCCACACCTTCTGCCCGGTCAGCTTCCAGCCGCCGTCCACGCGGACAGCCTTGGTGCGCAACGACGCCAGGTCCGACCCGGCCTCGGGCTCGCTGAACAGCTGGCACCAGGTGAGCTCGCCGCTCAACGTCGGCCGCACGAACCGTTCCTGCTGCTCAGGCGTTCCGTGCCGGAGAATCGTCGGCCCGGCCCAGCCACCGATGATCAGATCGGGCCGGCGCACCCCGGCACGTGCGAACTCGTCGTCGATCACCGCAACCCGGGCCGGCGAGGCGTCCTGTCCGTACGGCCGAGGCCAGTGCGGCACCAGATATCCGCTGTCCGCCAGGCGTTTCCGCTGCTCCAGAGGTTCCAGCCCGGCGATCTCCTCCGCGAACGCCCGCACGTCCTCGTCGCGTTCGATCTCGACGGAGTGCGACCGCCGCGCGCCGGCCGTCGCCAGCTCCGCGACCCGCCTGCGCCACCTGCCAACACCACCCGCGAGCTGCTGCAACGACAACGCGCGCCGCAGATGGCGGTGCGCCTCGTGCTCCCAGGTGAAGCCGATCCCGCCGAGCACCTGGATGCAGTCCTTGGCGTTGCGGACCGCCGCGTCGAACGCCACCGCCCCCGCGACCGCCGCGGCCAGCGGATGTTCGTCCTCACCGAACGCGCGCGCCGCGTCCCACGCGACCGAACTCGCCTGCTCGGCCCGGCACAGCATCTCCACGCACAGGTGCTTGATCGCCTGGAACGACCCGATGACACGCCCGAACTGCTGCCGTTGTTTCGCGTACTCCACAGCGGTGTTCAGGCACCACGCGGCGATCCCGCTCGCCTCGGCGGCCATCAGCGTGATCGCGAGGTCGGTCGGGTCGTCGAGCTGCCGTCCCGGTTCGTTGACCACCACCGACCCGAGCGAACGCGACAGGTCCACCGCGTCGAGCGGCGTGACAGAAACCTGGGACGCGGGCACGAGCTGCCAGGAGTCCGTTCGCACCAGCAGATGCGTCGCCTCAGCGGCTCCGACCACGTGTTGAGACGAGAACCCGAACCCGGCGATCCCGTCGAAGCCAGGCACCAGCACGGACACCAGCGCCGTGGGCAGCAACGGCCCCGGCACGAGGTTCTCCGCCGCCCGTTCCAGCATCACCGCGAGATCGGCGACCGTGCCGCCCTCCCGCGTCACCTCGAAGAACCCGACCCGGACGAGGTCAGCCCACTCGCCCTTGGCCGCGTCCACACTGTCGCGCAACGCGCGTTGTTCCCCGGTCGTGGCGATCGGCATGCAGCCTCCTCCAATACGTGAAGGAGTTTATAGAACGTGTTCTAATTCCGGCAACAGATCATGGCCGCCAAACCGATCGAGTACGATGAAGGGGCTGCTGCAACACGTTCCAGGAGGATCATCTCCGTGTCACCTTCGAAGGCGCGCACCGACGCACTCATGGCGGGCGAGGAGCTCAGCTCCGCGGCCCAGCGCGAGCGGCGCAAGCGGATCGTCGACGCGACCATCGCGCTGGCGTCCAAGGGCGGGTTCGACGCCGTCCAGATGCGCGCCGTGGCCGACCGCGCGGACGTCGCGCTCGGCACGTTGTACCGCTACTTCCCCTCGAAGGTCCACCTGCTCGTGTCGAGCCTCGCAGTCGAGCTCGAGCGCGCCCAGGAGAAGATGGACCGCACCACGGTCCCCGGCGACAGCCCCTACGAGCGCGTGCTGTTCGTCCTCGGCCGCATCACCAGGGGCCTGCAGCGCAACCCCCATCTCACCGAGGCGATGACGCGCGCGTTCACCTTCGCCGACGCCTCCGCGGGCGCCGAGATCGACAAGGTCTCGTGGCTGATGGAGAGCATGTTCACCCGCGCGATGAGCGACGAGGACCCGACCGACGAGCAGAAGGCCATCGCCCGCGTGATCGGCGACGTGTGGCTGTCCAACCTGGTCGCCTGGGTCACTCGCCGCGCCACCGCCACCGACGTCGCGAACCGCCTGGAACTGACGGTCCGCCTGCTGCTCAAGTGAGCCCGCACGCTGATGGCGTCTGCAAGTACCACCAACTCATGATCGAAACGCCTGTAACTACCGCCAACCTGTTCGCCCGGCATCGAACTTGCGGACGCGCTTCCGGCGGGAGCGTTCAGCCCTGGGGATGACCCGCAGTCACTCCCCCGAACGATGCAGGCGCACGCCCGGCCCAATACCGTCTGTCCTATGAAGACGCTCGCGGTCGTGCTCGGTGTGCTGGTGGTCCTCGGCGGCGGAACCGTCGTCCTGGTCAACCAGTTCGGCGGCTGGAACACGCTGATCGGCAAGGCCTGGGCGATCACCTACGAGGTGACGACGCAGCCCGCCGCCGCGGCTCCCGTGCAGGTCGAGTTCACGGAGAACCCCGACCGCAACAAGAAGGAGTCGCCGCACGTCATCAGCAAGGCGGCAGCCGCCCCGTTCACGTCCGAGGTGATCATCAACGCCGGCGAGAAGGCGGAGATCACCGCGACGCCCGGCGGCGACCAGGTGCTGACGTGCCGCATCCTGCTCGACGGGGTGAAGGAGCTGGCGAGCGCGACGGCCGCGCCCGGCCAGAAGGTCAGCTGCACGACGGTCACCAGCACCTGACGAGGATTCAGCCCAGTGAACGCCCGCTAGAAGACAAACCCGGCAAAACGCCGCGAAACATCGGATCTCTTTGTACCGGGAAACCGGTTACCAGCCAGATTCGGCATGTTGGCGCATTGACCCATCGGATCGATACTGCTTGTGTGGCCCCGAGCACAGGGGGTCACATGACAACCAGCAGGCGGCAGTTCTTCGGCCAGGCGGCGGCGGTCTCGGCCGGAGTCGCGATGGCGTCGCCCGCCGTGGAGGCGATCGCGGCGGCCGGCCCACCTGGAGGCGCCGGCCTCGTCGAGGTGGCCTTCAAGGTCAACGGCGAGCGCAGGAAGCTCAGCATCGACCCCCGCGTGACGCTGCTCGACGCATTGCGGGAACGGTTGCAGCTCACCGGCACCAAGAAGGGCTGCGACCGCGGGCAGTGCGGCGCGTGCACGGTCCACGTGGACGACCGCCGGGTGCTGTCGTGCCTGACGCTGGCGGCGACCTTGCAGGGCAAGGAAGTCACCACGATCGAGGGCATCGCGGACGGCGACGAGCTGCACCCGGTGCAGCGGGCGTTCATCGACCACGACGGCTTCCAGTGCGGGTTCTGCACGTCCGGCCAGATCATGTCCGCGGTCAAAATCGTCGAGGAACCGGCCGTCCGCACCGACGACCAGATCCGGGAAGCCATGTCCGGCAACATCTGCCGCTGCGGCGCCTACCCGAACATCCTGGAAGCGATCAAGCAGGCCAAGGGCGGTGAGCGCTGATGCACGCGTTCGACTACGCCTCGCCGTCGTCCGTCGCCGACGCGTTGAAGCTCGCGAAACCCGGCTCCGCGTTCCTCGCGGGCGGCACCACGCTGGTCGACCTGATGAAGCTCGACGTGATGACGCCGGACCGGGTGATCGACGTCAACGGCCTGCCGCTCAAGGGAATCCGGCTGCACACCGGCGCACTCCACATCGGCGCGCTGGAGCGGATGGGCGACGTGGCCGCGCATCCGGTCGTCACCGCGACGCACCCGATGATCTCCCGAGCGTTGCTGCTCAGCGCGTCCGGCCAGCTGCGGAACATGGCGAGCATCGGCGGAAACCTGATGCAGCGCACCCGTTGCGACTACTTCCGCGACGTGACGTCGGCGTGCAACAAGCGCCTGCCGGGCAGCGGTTGCCCTGCGCTGACCGGGATCAACCGCGGTCACGCCATCCTCGGCACCAGCGACTCGTGCGCCGCGACCCACGCCAGCGACGTCGCGGTGGCGTTCGTCGCGCTGGAGGCACAGGTGGTGCTCAGGAACAAGGACGGCGACCGGACCGTGCCTCTTGAAGACTTCTACCGTCTCCCTGGCAGCACACCAGAACGCGAGAACGTGCTCGGACCGGGCGAACTGATCGCCGAGGTGGTCGTGCCGACACTCCCCTGGGCGCGGAACAGCACCTATCTGAAGATCCGCGACCGGCAGTCCTACGAGTTCGCGCTCACCTCCGTCGCAGCGGCGGTCAACCTCAAGAGAGGCGTCATCCAAGACGTCAGGCTCGCCGCGGGCGGAGTGGGCACCAAACCGTGGCGTCTACGCCAAGTCGAAGAGGCGTTGAAGGGCAGCGTGGCCGTGGAACGCACCTTCGCGGACGCCGCCGAGTCCGCTGTGGACGGTGCACGGCCGCTGGCGCACAACGCGTTCAAGACCAGCCTGCTGAAGCGCACGATCGTCCGCGCCCTGCTCGACGCGGCAGGTGTGCGATGATCGGGCGCTCGGTGGACCGCGTGGACGGTCGCATCAAGGTCACCGGCGCGGCGCCGTACGCCGCCGACACCAAGATCCCCGGCCTCACCTACGGCTATCTCGTCACCAGCACGATCGGCCGTGGCCAGATCACCTCGATGGACACGAGTGCGGCGCAAGCGGCCCCTGGCGTGCTGGCCGTGTACACGCCGTTCAACCCGCTCAAGCTCTTCGCGTACGTGCAGGAGCAGAACGACGAGCGGTTCCCGCCGTTGCAGGACAAGGAGATCCGCTTCTTCGGCCAGGCCATCGGGTTCGTCGTAGCCGAGACGTACGAACAAGCCCGTGACGCCGCCGGCCTGATCACCGCGACCTATCAGCAGCAGCCGCCTGTCACCGAGTTCCCCGGCCTCACCCTCCAGAAGATCGAGGAGGTCGAAGAGGTCAAGGGCACCCAAGCCCTGGGCGACATCACGTTCACCGCGAGCTACACCACCCCGTTCCAGCACCACTGCGCGATGGAACCGCACGCGACCGTGGCGACGTGGAACGGCGACCATCTGACCGTCTACTCGGTGTCACAGGGCGCGCTTCTGGTGCAGCGCAGGCTGTCCGAGACGCTCGGCATCGACGCGGCCAAGATCCACGTGCTCAGCCCGCACGTCGGCGGCGGGTTCGGCGGCAAGTGGGGCAACTGGGCGCAGGTCCCGCTGGCGTGCGCGGCATCGAGAGCACTCAACCGACCGGTCAAGGCGGTGCTGACCCGCGAGCAGGTGTTCGCGATGGCGGGCCACCGGCCGATGACCAAGCAGACCCTGCAGATGACCTGCACGGCGGACGGCAAGCTCACGTCGATCGTCAACGACGGCGTGACCAGCCGCGGCCTGGGCGGCAACTGGTCCGAGTCCGTCGCGAACTGGACGCTCACCACCTACGCGAGCCCGAACATCCGCGTCACCAAGACGATCGTGCCGCTCGACCTCGGCGCCGCGACGGTG
>NZ_JYJG01000154.1 GCF_000955955.1 Lentzea aerocolonigenes | reverse complement strand
AGAGATGTGTATAAGAGACAGCGGCTCGTTCGCGCTGGAGAGCGCGATGGACGAACTGGCCGAACAGCTCGGCATCGACCCGCTCGAGATGCGGCTGCGCAACTACGCGACGTTCGTGCCGAACACCGGGAAACCGTGGTCCGCCAAGCACCTCGACGAGTGCTACCGGATCGGCGCCGAGCAGTTCGGCTGGTCGGAGCGGCCGGCCAAGACCCGCGCGACCGTGGACGGCGACTGGCTCGTCGGCACCGGCATGGCCACCGCGACCTACAGCGCCTCCCGCGGCCAAACCTCCATCAAGGTGCGGCTCCACCCGGACGGCACCGCGTCCGTCTCCGGCACGGCCGCCGACCTCGGCACCGGCCAGTACACGGTGTTCGCGATCCTGGCGGCGGACGGGCTCGGCATCCCGGTGGAACGCATCCGCCCTGAGCTCGGCGATTCCACCTCACCCACCGCGGCCAACGCGGGCGGTTCGGGGTCGACCTCCACCAACGGCCCGGCCGTACAGGTCGCCGCCAAGGCCGTGCAGGCCGAGCTGATCACCCTGGCGACCACCAGCCCGCGTTCTCCGTTCTACGGCAAGGAAGTCTCCTACCGCGACGGCAGCGTGTCGTCCGGCGGCCTGACGATGAGCTTCGGCACGCTGCTCACCAAATGCGACGTCGGTGGCGTCGAAGCGGTCGGCACCTCGCCGCGACTCACCGACCCGGAGCACGGCTACCGCGCGTTCGGCGCCCACTTCTGCGAGGTCCAGGTCCACCGCCTCACCGGCGAACCACGCGTCACGCGCTGGCTGTCCGTGTGCGACGCGGGCACGATCGTCAACGCCAAGGCGGCTCGCAGCCAGATCCAGGGCGCCGTGGTGATGGGCATCGGGCAGGCGTTGCTGGAGGCCACCGAGGTCGACCACGCCACCGCCCGGTTCTCCAACGCCAACCTGGCGAGCTACCTGGTGCCGGTGCACGCCGACATCCCGCGGATCGACGTCCGGTTCGTCGAGCACCCGGACCCGCTCATCAGCGGGCTCGGCGCGAAGGGCATCGGCGAGCTCGGCATCGTGGGCGTGGCCGGCGCGATCGCGAACGCCGTCCACCACGCCACCGGTGTCCGGGTCCGCGATCTGCCGATCACGCTGGAGAAACTGCTCTAAACGTTGTCGGTGTGCTCGACGCCCGCGTTGCGGTAGTTCTGCACCGCCGTCCTGACCTGGGCCGGGCTGAGCACCTGGTCCTTGGCGAAGTACACGTAGTCGACGTCCTGCTGGTAGGCACGTTCGGCGCTGCTGCCCTGCAGGCCGCCCGAGATGAACCACAGGTTGAAGTTGATCGACATCGGCGTCTCCGGGTAGTACCTGTCGCCGTGGTCGGCCACCAGAGCCCCGTCGATGAAGTACTTCACCCGGCCGCCGCCGACCTGGATCACCAGGTCGTGCCAGCCGGCGTAGCTGATCCGCTGCTCGTTGTGGATGTTGTCGGCGACCCACGGCTCGTTCTGGTAGGTCTCCCAGGTGGTCTCGTAGAGGACGTTGGCCGGCTCGCCCCAGCCGCCGTTGGGCAGGTACTCGAAGTCCATCTCGCCGTAGTCCGGGTCCATCGGCGCGTTCAGCGGCGTGATGGTGAAGAACGTCTGCACGACGTTGTCGCCGTCCGGGCCGAACACCGGGGCGTCGCTGAACTTCACGCGTGCGGCGTAGGTGCCCTCGAAGAACTTGCGCTGGTGGAACATCTCGGTCTGCTTCGCCGCGGTTCCGTTGTTCCACGAGTCGAGCCGGAGCACCTTCGAGCCGTCGACGGTCGGGAACGTGACGCGCGACGGGTCCCATTCCGCGCCCGGCACACCAGGTCCGCCACCACCTGACCGGATGGTCCAGCCGCGCTGGCTGATCCGCGCGTCGCTGGAGCCGCTGTAGCTGAAGTCGTCGAACATGGTGGGGCCGTTGGGGTTCGGTGGGGTCGAGCTCGTCGTTGTCGTGGAGGGCGGGCTGCCGCCGGGCGGGGTGCCCCACAGGAGCGTGCTGCCGCGGTACACGGTCACCTTGTGCCACGCCGAATACGCGGTCTCACCGCGGAACGAGTAGTCGTCCGACTGCGTGATCGGGCCCCAGTTCGTGCGGTAGAACCGGAGCTGCAGGTCGCCGGTGTCCTGTCCGGACGCGAGAGTTCCCGCGCCGGCGGTGAATCCGACCTCCAGGTAGCGGTCAGCAGAGCCACCGGTCAGCGTGCCGAACTGGCCCGTGATGTTCGCGCAGCCGCGGACCGCCCACGAGCAGGCGAACCGGTAGCCGACGTCCGGAGTCTCGCCGCGGAAGTAGTAGCGGATCTTCACCTCGGACAACGGGACTGTGGTGGCCCCCGAGTTGGCCAGCTTCAACCACGGCTCGACCTGGTCGGTGGTCGCACCGGACGCGCTCGTCCGGTACTGGGCGGTGAGCGCGTCGGCCGCAAAGGCCTGAGGCGCCACCGCCAGGGCGGCGACGGTGAGTGCCGCGCAGGAAACGGCCCAGAAAACGGCTATTGGTGCTCGCAAGGTTCTCTCCTCACTTCGGCAGGGATGGACAGTACGGCGAGCCTTGATGCGTGGTGACGCATCCGGGTGGTGAAGCCCTCCCACTCCCGGCGCTGCGACCAGAGGGTGTCGGCCAGGGCGGCGAGGCGCGGAAATGCCATGTACTCCAGGTGTTCTCTCGTGCGGACGTGCTCGGTCCACAGCTGGCACTGCGCGCCGAGCACCCCGTCGGGCAACGGCACGTGGTAGACGTCCTTCATCGTCACGACGTAGCCGGGCTGGCCGGGTGGTTCTTCCGAGCCCGACTGCGGATAGTCGAGGTAGGTGGACGTGTGCGGGGTCATCACGACGGGTTGGCCCCGCTCCAGCGCTTTCGCGGCCTGCGTGACGTCCTTCCATGGCATGACGAGCGTGCGCGGATCATCGATGGGTTCCCAGGTGGCGGGGATGCGGCCGCGGTCGAGCACGTACTCGGCCGCCTGCGTGAGGAACCTGCCGTGGACCTCCTCTGGCAACAGGCATTCGTCGCCGCCGAGGTGGACGTACTCGCCGGGGAAGATCTCCAGCACCTCGGCCAGGACCTCCCGGACGAAGCCGAGCGCGTGCAGCCCGAACGCCGCATCGCTGACACCCCAACGGGTCCAGACCGGCAGCGGTTCCGGGGCGATGCCGAGATCCGGGTAGGCGGCGAGCGCGACGCCGGCGTGGCCGGGCATCTCGATCTCCGGCATGACCCGGATACCGCGCTCGGCGGCGTACGCGATCAGGCCTTCCAGCTCGCCGCGGGTGTAGGAGCCGCCGTGCGGGACGCCGTCGCCGTTGGTCTCGGTTCGCCAGCCGCCGACCGAGGTGAGCAGCGGGTGGCTCGGGATCGGCATGCGCCAGCCCTGGTCGTCGGTCAGGTGCAGGTGCAGGACATTGAGCTTGTGCAACGCCATCAGGTCGATGAACCGGCGCACCACGTGCACCGGCTGGAAGTGCCGGGCGACGTCGAGCATGAACCCGCGCCACGGCAGCCTGGGCACGTCCCGGATGTCGACGCCGGGCAGCGTCCAGTCCACATCGGACACTCTCGTCGGTTTCAGCGCCTCGACCGGAAGCAGCTGGCGGATCGTCTGGACGCCATGTGCCAGACCGGCTGGAGTTCCGGCTCGGAGGAGCACGCCGTGTTCGTTGACGGTCAGCGCGTAGCCCTCCGCGCCGAGCCCGACGAGCTTGGCGTCCAGGGCGA
Organism: Lentzea aerocolonigenes; assembly: GCF_000955955.1. Classification (GTDB taxonomy): domain Bacteria; phylum Actinomycetota; class Actinomycetes; order Mycobacteriales; family Pseudonocardiaceae; genus Lentzea; species Lentzea aerocolonigenes_A. Next base: position 18,931 of record NZ_JYJG01000154.1, on the reverse strand, counting down.
TGACGATCTGGCCGTGGCCGGTGATCGGCAGCGGCAGCCCCGTGGCGGGCCTGAGGAGGGCGCGGAGCAGTCTGGCCGCCTGCTCCGCGCCTGGCGTGACGCGGACGCTCGTTCCGCAGTCGAACGTGAAGCCCTTGCCGCGGCGGACGATCCTGGTCGGGTGCGGGACGATCATCCCTTCACCGCCCCTCCGACGATCCCGGTGGTGACTCGGCCCTGGAGGAGCAGGAAGATCAGCAGCACCGGCAGCATGAACAGCGTCGAGGCGGCCATCGTGGCGCCCCAGTCGGTGCCGAAGGTGTTGTTGAACGACGAGAGCCAGACCGGCAGCGTCCGGTCGTCCTGGTCCTTGATGATCAGCACGTTGGCGAAGGCGAACTCGTTCCACGCGGTGATGAACCCGAACAGCGAGGTCGCCAGCAGTCCCGGTGCCAGCAGCGGGAACACGACCTTGCGGAACGCCTGGCCGCGCGAGCAGCCGTCGACCTGGGCTGCTTCCTCGAGATCCACGGGGATGGCGGCGAGGAACCCGCGCAGCGTCACGACGGTGAACGGCAGCGTGATCATGAAGTAGACCAGCGTGAGCATCCAGAGGGTGTCGAGCATGCCGGTGTCCCTGGCGATCACGTAGATCGGGATGAGCAACGCCTCCCACGGCGTCATCTGCGCGATGAACACCATGAGCACGAACGCTCGGCGCCCCTTCCACTGCAGGCGCGCCACCGCGTATGCCGCGAGCAATGCGACCAATAGCGCGAGTGCTACTGCCCCACCCGCGACCAGCAGACTGTTGCGCCAGAACGAGAAGAAGCCTTTGGCCGCGACCGCCGTGCCGAAGTGGTCGAACGTGATCGCGGCCGGGAAGAACGTCGGTGTGGTGCTCTGGATGTCCCGCGTCGGCTTGAACGCGGTGAGCACCATCCAGTAGACCGGGAAGACCGAGACGACGAAGACCAGGAGTGCTCCGGTGTTCTTGGCGATTCTCATGCTTCCCGCTCCTGCCGGTAGAGCTGGCGGAAGTAGGCCAGCAGCGCGAGCACGAGCAGCACGACCATGAGCATCGAGATGGCCGCGCCCAGGTCGTAGCGCTGCAACGACTGCGCGACCTGGAACGCGTAGACCGGCAGGGTCGTCGTGGCCCGGCCGGGACCGCCCTGGCTGATCACCCAGATCTGCACGAACGACTTGACCACCCAGATCACCTCCAAGCAGGTGATCAGGCCGAACATGGCTCGCAGCATCGGGAACGTGATGGTGGAGAACACTCGCCACGCACCGGCGCCGTCGATCCGCGCGGCCTCGTACAGCTCCTGCGGCACGGTGATCATCGCCGCGTACAACGACAGCGCGGCGAACGGGATCGACTGCCAGACGATCAGCGTCACCAGGATGCCGAACGTGGCCTCGCCGTCCGCGAACCACGTGTAGTCGCGGTACTCCTCGAACCCGAGCGTCACGAGTGCCCAGTTCACGACGCCGAGCCGGGACTGGAAGAGCCACTGGAACACGGTGGTCGCGGCGATGACCGGCGTGGCCCAGGTGAGCACGAGGCCGCCCATCACGAGCAGCCTGAGCCACCTGCCCAGCCGGACGAGCAGCAGAGCGACCGCAGTGGACAGAACCATGATCAGCACGACGTTGATCGCGGTGAACCACAGCGTTCTCCTGACCACGCCCCAGAACTCGGGATCCGCGAGCACGTGCGCGTAGTTCGCGAGCCCGACGAACTTCGCGTCGCCGCGCACGAGCTGTGGCAGCCCGAACTCCTGCAGCGAGATGATCACGTTGCGGATCAACGGGTACAGCAGCAGGAATGCGGTGGCCAGCAAAGTCGGCGTGATCAGCAGGTACGGCAGGGCCGGTTTGCGGCGGCGTCTCGGGGCGGCCGGTGCGGGGGTCCGCACCGGCCGTTCCGCGAGGAGCGTCATTTCCCGGAGTTGAGCGCTTGGGTGATCACTTCGTCGGCCTTGGCGGCGGCTGTCCTCGGATCCGCGCCGGTCAGGACGGCGGTCTGGAACTCCTTGATCGGGTTGCGCGCCTCGACGGCAGCCCAGTTCGGTGAGTTCGGGGTGGCGTGCCCGTTGACAGCGCCGGCCGCCATGGCCGCGGTGCCGGGATCGTCGGTGATCTGCTTGGCGAGCGCTTTGCGGTTCGGCACGTAGTTCATCGCCTTGGCCAGCTCGACCTGCCACTTCTCGCCGGCCAGCGCCTTCACGACCTCGTACGCGCCGTCCTGACGCTGCGAGGCCAGCGGGATGATCAGGTCGGAGCCGCCGGTGAACACCGCTCCGGGCTTGTCCGCGGTCTTGCCGGGGATCGGGAAGAAGCCGATCTTGCCGGCCAGCTCCGGGTTGGCCTTGGTGACGAGCTTCGCCGCGCCGGGCACCGCGATGAACTGGGCGACCTTGCCGCCCGCCACGACGTCGGTCTGCTGCGGCTTGGCCTCGTCGGCGTCCTTCGGGCCGTCTCCGAGCGCCTGCAGCTTCTGGTAGAAGTCCATGCCCGCCAACGCTTCCGGCGTGTTGAGCGAGCCCTTCCAGGCCGGATCCCGCTCGGCGAGGTCACCGCCCTCGTCCCAGATGAAGCCCGAGAGCGTGTACCAGTTCTGCCCTGGCAGGTAGATGCCCTGCTGGTCGCCCTGGTCGAGCTTCCGGGTGGCGGCGAGCCACTCCTCGCGGGTCCTGGGCGGCGTGACGCCGGCGGCTTCGAACAGGTCCTTGCGGTAGATCACGACCCGGTTGGCCGCGTAGAACGGGATGCCGAACTGCTTCCCGTCCACCGCACCGGGTTCGGCCAAGCCGGGAATCCAGTCGTCGCCCTGGAGTTCGGTCTTCTTGTCCGACAGGTCCGTGACGCCCTTGCTGGCCACGTACTGGGCGACCTGGGTGTTGCCGACCTCGATCACGTCGGGCGGATCGGTGCTGGCCAGTGCACTGGTCACCTTCTGCGTGATGCCGTTCCACTCCTGGATCTGGATCTTCACGTCGAGGTTCGAGTGGTCGCGTTCGAACTCAGTCTCGAACTTGGACACGAAGTCGTCGGTGGCCGTGTCCTTCATGAGCCACACGGTGATCTCCTGCTTCTCACCTCCTCCCGCGGTGGTGCCACAGGCGGACAACGTGAGTGCCAGGACGAGCAGAGCGGCGGAGCGCGACACGACTCACCTCTCACCGGGATGTGACCAATTGGTCAGGTCTGCTGAGGTGAGGTAGAAAGTGGCATAGACCACTTCTCGCGTCAATACCCAGCTGGTAGGCGTGAGAGCGCTCCCGATCTTGGGTCGACTGGTTACTTACCACTGGTATGCGATACTGGCGCCGACGAAGCGGAGAGGCATGGCCGAAGCGATCCTGAAGCGCGAGCGGGTCCGCGACTACCTGCTCGAACTCATCGAGACCCACCCGGCGGGCGCCCCGATCCCCGCCGAACGCGTGCTGTGCCGGCAACTCTCGGTGTCCCGCCCCACCGTGCGCTCGGCCGTCGAGGAACTGGTCAACACCGGCCTGCTCGTCCGCCAGCACGGCCGCGGCACCTTCGTGGCACGCGCCAAGATCACCCAGGAGATGGTGTCCGGCACGGGTTCCATGTCGCTGCCCCAGGCCGGCGGCACCTGGCAGTCGCGCGTGCTGGAACACGCCCGCATCCCGGCCGGCGCCCGCGTGGGCCGCCGCCTGCGCCTGTCCCCGGCCGCCGAGATCCACTACATCGCCCGCCTGCGCCTGGTCGACGGCGAACCGATGGCGCTGGAGTACCTGCACGTGCCCGCTCTGCTCGCGCCCGCGTTGACGTTGCGCGACATGGAGTCCGGCGACTTCTACGAACGGCTGCGCGAGCACGGCGTGCACGTCCGCGACGCGATCCAGTCGATCGAGCCGACCGTGACCAACGAGTCCGAGGCCGCGCTGCTGTCGGTCCCCGTGCTCGCGCCCGCGTTGCTCTTCGAGCGGCTCACCACCGACTCCGAGGGGCGGCAGGTGGAGTACGTGCACTCGATCTACCGGGGTGACCGCTATCGGATCGTCTCCCGGCTGACGCTGGGAGACGATCCGCGCAGCACCGTGGACGTGCAGGCCAGGGTGGGCAACTCGGATCCGTTCTAGAGCTTGCGCAGGTCCACTGCCTCCGCCATCGCCTTGTACCCGGCGTCATTCGGGTGCAGGTGGTCGCCGGAGTCGAAGGCGGGCCGCAGGATCCCGGGATCGGCCGGGTCGCGCAGCGCCGCGTCGAAGTCCACCGCGCCGTCGAAGATCCCGGCGGACCTGATGTACCTGTTGACCTCCAGACGGATCTCCTCGCGCTCGGGCGTGTAGGTCCGCCACCCCCGCCACGGCGCGATCGTGCCGGCCACCACCCGCACCCCGGCGACGTGACTGCGCTCGACGACCTGCTGCAGCCCCATGATCAGCTGAGCCGCGGGCACCGTGGCCTGGATGTCGTTGATGCCCTCCATCAGCACGATCGTCCGCACTCCGGCCCTGGTCAGCGCATCACGATCAAGCCGGGCCAGTGCGTTCTGCCCGGCGGTGGCGCTGGTTCCCTGACTGGCCAGGCGATTCGCGCTGATGCCCGCGTTCAGCACCCCGAACCGCAACGGTGCCGGCCGCTTCACGAGCCGGTCGAACAACTGGTCCGGCCAGCGCAGGTTGGCGCCACGGGTCGACCACGCGCCGTCCGTGATCGAGTCGCCGAACGCCACCACGGATCCGCGGGCCTGCGAGGACCGCACCTCGACCCCGCTGACGTAGTGGAACGACGTGCTACCAGCGGCGAACGGCGTGCCGGTCTCGTCCGCGGCGTGATCACCCGTCGCGAAGTACGTCTCGCGATAAGCCTGCGGGTGGTAGGTCGCCGGCCCTGATTCCACCGGCGTGTAGACGGTGACGGCGAGATCCCCATCCACCGGCACGGTCAGCGGAACCGCGTCGCTCACGACCTCCGCACCCACCGGGATGGTCACGGAGGGCAAGCCGCCGAAGGTCACCGCACGCGTGGTGCCCGGCACCACCGCGGCGCTACCGACCGACAGCGCCACCGTCACGTGCCCCATCAGCACAGGAGCGGTGCCGAAGGCGTTCGACAGCCGCACCCGCGCGGACTTGCCGCCGATGCTGGTGTGCACGACGTTGCGGATCGTCTTGTTCGGATGACCGACGTCGGTCCCGGCCTGGGCCGAAGCGGGCGCGGCCTGCCACGTGCCGATCCACTCCGGAGCGTGCCTCTGCACCTCGGGAACCGAAGAGCCACTGACCACCAGCGCGAGCACCGTGCTCGCCAGCGCGACTTTCGCGGACATGCCACCACCCCTGAAAGGCCGTGGCGGCGGCTCAGGTCACGGTAGCCGATCAGAAGAACCGGGCGGACTGGTTGTCGATGAAGCTTTGGGCCCGTTCCAGGGTGTGCGAGGCGTAGGTGCCGCTCGAACGCGCGTCCAGCAGCGCGTTCTGCTGGGCCTCCGTCATCATCCGTTGCAGCTCACGGCGTTGGTGCAGGGTGCTGTCCGGGTTCTGCTCCACGAACATCTTCTCCACGCCCTCGCTCATCGCGAGCGTGCGCTCACGTGTCTGTTCGAGCAACTCCGAGTCGAAGGACTGCCCGTTCTCCCGGCACAGGTCTGGGTTGCCGAGGAAGCTGTGCGTCGCTGTCATGAGCTCACCGGCCAGCCGCGCGTACTCGCGGCGTTCGTGGTCGTCGTCGTTGCCGCGGATGCCGAGCCACCTGATCACCAACGGCAACGAGCCGCCCTGCACGACCAGCGTGACGATCGCGACCGTGAACGCGATCAGGATCAGCTCCGGGCGGTGCTTCAGGTCGGTGGGCAACGTCTGCGCGGCCGCCAGCGTCACGACACCGCGCATGCCCGACCACGCCAGCACCGCACCGCCGCGCCAGCTCAGACCCTCGTTCGCGTAGAACTGCACATCGGCCTGTTTGCGTTGCAGTGCGCGGACTCCCCGGTCGTAGCGCTTCTCGTCACCGGGACGCGGTCCTCTCGCGGTGAAGCGGTCCACAAAGGACTCGATCTTGTCAGCGAACGCGTCCGCACGACGTTGCTGACGGCGCAGCACGGCGATCAACGGGATCACGAAGACGCCGCGCAGCACGATCAACGCGAGCGTCACCAGCAGGCCGATCACCAGCGTCTGCGCCAGCCCCTCCCTCGCGACGTCGGCGACCACCGACGTGAGCTCGAAGCCCATCAGCAGGAAGACGCCGTTCTCCAGCAGCAACTGGATCGTGCGCCAGTTCGTGCGTTCGGAGATGCGGTCGTGCGCGGCGAACTTCCTGGCGCTCAGATGCCCCGTGATCAGGCCGGCCACCACGACCGCGATCACGCCGGACGCGTGCAGCTCCTCGGCCGGGATGAACGCGAGGAACGGCACCACATACGAGATCGCGGTGGTCAGCACCGGCTGCCCGTGGATCTTCGAACGCGCCCACACGGAGCCGATGCCGACGACCGCCCCGATCACGACACCCACCGACACGGCGTACGCGAAGTCGCCCACCGCCCCGCCGAACGTCACGCTGGCCGTGATCGCGACGATGGCCGTGCGCAGCAACACGAGCGCCGTCGCGTCGTTGACCAGCCCCTCGCCTTCGAGAATCGTGACGAGCCGCGGTGGCAGGCCGAGCTTCTTGCCGATCGACGTGGCGGCGACGGCGTCCGGCGGGCTGATCACCGCGCCGAGAGCCAGCGCCGCCGCGAACCCGATGTCCGGCAACAGCCACCAGATCAGCAGCCCCGTCCCGAACGCCGACACGGCCACCAGCACCACCGACAGCGAGCCGATCGTCGCGAAGTTGCGCCGGAAGTCGACGACCGGCACGTTCACCGCCGCCGAGTACAGGATCGGCGGCAGCACGACCGTCAGGATCACCTGCGGTTCCACGAAGATGTGCGGCGCGCCGGGCAGCTGGCTGCAGCCCATGCCGACGAGCACCAGCAACACCGGCGCCGCCACCCCGAGCTTCGGGGCGAAGTACGACACCGCGACGATGATCAGCACACCCGCGACGGCGAGCAACGCCAGTTCCTGCATGGAGCGGATCTTGCCTGATCACCGCAGCACGTGCAGACCCGCCCGATCGGTGCTCAGGCACAGTGAACAGATCGTGCCCCCGACGGCACTCGCCGTCACGTCCGGACGCTCGTACTCCTGACCGCACACCACGCAGTCGTACAGCGTGCCGCTCGGGTTGCCGGTCTCGTCCAGCACCGGCTCCTCGATGCCGTCGTCGTTGCGGCGCAGGTAGAAGCGGCCCTTGGTGACGACGGCCAGCAACGGTGTCAACAGGACCGGGATGCCCACGGCGACGAGGGGCGAGTACGGCTGGATCGCCGCGCCGAAGAGTCCGAAGTAGACGGAAATGGACAGGACGGACGACGCCAGGAACGACCCGACACCGACTGGGTTGACCGCGTAGAGCATGCCGCGGCGGAACTCCGGCTGCTTCGGCGACAGCTTCAGCACGTACTTGTTGATCGCGATGTCCGTGGCGACCGTGACGACCCAGGCCATCGCGCAGTTGGAGTAGAAGCTCAGCAGCTTGTTGAGGAAGCTGAACATGTCCGCTTCCATCAGCACCAGCGCGATCGCGAGGTTGACCAACACGAACACCAGCCGCCCCGGATACCTCTTGGTGACACGGGTGAACGAGTTCGTCCAGGCCAGCGACCCGGAGTAGGCGTTGGTGACGTTGATCTTCACCTGGCTCAGCACCACGAGCACCAGCGCGAGCGGCACGACCAGCCACGCCGGCATGAACTGCTTGAACACCCCGGTGAACTGCTCGATCGGCTCCACCGCGGCCACCGCGCCGACCGCGTCGAGCACGTAGACGGCCATGAACACGCCGATCGTCTGCTTCAAAGCCCCGAACACGACCCAGCCGGGCCCGGCCAGGATCGTCGCGGTCCACCACGCCCGCCGGTTCTCGTCGGTGCGCGGCGGCATGAACCGCAGGTAGTCGATCTGCTCGCCGATCTGCCCCATCAACGACAGGCACACACCCGCGCCGAGCATGACCGCCGCGGTGTTCACGCCGGTGTCCCCGTGGGCCAGGAAGCGGCTCACCGAGTCCGGTTCCTGGGCGATCAGGACGACCAGCGGTGCCACCATCAGCAGCAACCACAACGGGTTCGTCCAGCTCTGCAGCTTCGCCAGCACCTTCATCCCGTAGATCACCAGCGGGATGATCACCAACGTCGACGTCAGGTACCCCAGCCACAACGGCACCCCGAGCGCGTATCGCAGGCCCTGCGCCATGATCGAGCCTTCGAGCGCGAAGAAGATGAACGTGAAGCTCGCGAAGATCACGCTGGTGATGACCGACCCGTAGTACCCGAACCCTGACCCGCGCGTGATCAGGTCGAGGTCGATGTTGTACCTGGCCGCGTAGTAGGCCAGCGGAAACCCGGTCACGAAGATGACGACGGCCGCGAACCCGATGGCCAGCAACGCGTTCCCGGTCCCGTGCGTGAGCCCGATCCCGGCGCCGATCGAGAAGTCCGCCATGTACGCGATCCCACCGAGTGCCGACGCCCCGACCACCGCGGGCGTCCAGCGCCGGTACGTGCGCGGGGCGAACCGCAGGGTGTAGTCCTCCAGCGTCTCCTTGGACGCTCCATTGGATTCTGGGAGCGTCGGCGCTCGCACCTCGTCGTCAACGGTCATGGGCCGTGACGCTAGGAAGCCCGCGTTTCATCCGATCACCGCCTCTGTGACGGGCGTGTGACGTAGTGTCAGCGCCCGTGGATGATCTGGTGGCGTTCATGAAGGAACGCAGGCGCGCCGACGAAGCAGCCGCCGCGGCGTGGGCAGCACGTTCGGCGACCATCTCGGCCTGGGCTCAGAAAGTGGCGACGCTGCTGGCCCGCCACCAGATCCCGGCCGAGCAGACCCTCTACGACCGCGTCGGCGAGCAGAAGGTGCGGATCGCGTCCGGCTGGCTGGTGCTCACCACCCGGACGCAGAGCGCGGCGCATCCCGGCGTGCTCAAGGACGCCGGGATCCTGCTGACCCCGAGTGGCGAGCTCTGGCAGTACGACAACGAGTGGCCGATGTCCGCCCGCCTCACCCCGGCCATGCCCGCGTTCCGCACCGCCGAGGGTGCCGCGCTCAAAGCCCGCTGCGACTGGGTTCTCGACAACGTCATCGAGGCGTTCGCGGACGCGTTGGAACGCAACGGAATCGACGTCGCCGAACTCGAAGAGCTCTAGCGCTGCTTCAGCTTCCAGATCCGGATCGTCTTGTCGCCGCACCCGGCCGCGATCCGCTCCCCCTTGGGGTCGAACGCCACCGTCTCGATCGACCCGCCGGCACCGATCACGGTCGCCCGGATCCGCTTCGTCGCCACGTCCCACAGCTGGATGAAGTTGCCCTGCCCCCAGGCGGCGATCGTCTTGCCGTCCGGGTGGAACAGCGCGTGGGTGATCGTGATGTGCAGGTCGTCGTCGGGACGGTCGAAGACGGCCTTGCTCTTGACCGTCGCCACGTCCCAGAGCTGCATGGCGTTCGTGCCGTCCGCGTCGACCACCGCGAGGGTCTTGCCGTCCGGTGAGAACGACACGCCGCTGCCGGTCGAGTCGTTGATGGTGCTGACGGTCTTGCCGGTCGCCGGGTCCGAGAGGCGGATCTCCTGGTACTTGGTACCGCCGTTGGCCAGCAGCTTGCCGTCCGGGCTGAAGGTCAGGTCGTGGCCGCCGTCGGCGTCGGGCAGGCCGATCTTCACCGCGCGCGTCGCCACGTCCCACACCTTGATGCTGCCGGTGTGGGTCAGGCCGGCCACGGTCTTGCCGTCCGGGGAGAACGCCAGCGACTTCATGATCGACCTGCTCTGGTCCAGCGGGCCGATCTGCGTGCGGTCCGCGAGGTTCCACAGGTACGTGGTCGCGTCGCCGGTGCGGTTGCCGCCCACCGCGAGGATCTTGCCGTCGGGGCTGATCGCCACCGCGTCCGCCGAGGCACCGCCGGGGCCGTCCGGGTTCGTGACCGTGCCGACGGGCTTGCCCGTCGCGGCGTCCCAGATCGTGGCCACGGCGCCGTTGTCGCCGAGGCCGCTGTCGCAGCTGGCGAGCAGCTTGCCGTCCGGGCTCCACGCGATCGACACGACGGAGTCCTTGGAACCGGCGAGCTGGATGTGCTCCGTGAGCTGCTCCACCTGCCCCGGTTTCGGTTCGGACGAGGTCGTCGCCTGCTCGGACCCGCCCTCCTTGTTCGAGAGCTTCTGGTCGCCGGTGGTCGGCAGCTCGGCCGCGTCACCGTTGTTGTCCTTCTGGCTCAGCCACCACGCCGTGCCGCCGCCGAGCAACGCCACCGCGCCCACTCCCGCGAGCAGCAGCGTGCGTCTGTTCGGCCCGGTCTTCGCGGCGGCGACCACGGGCAGCACGACCGGCGCACCCGCGAGCAACGCCTGAGCCTGGTCGACGGACGCGCGCTCGGCCGGGTTCTTGCGCAGCAGCCCGCCCAGCAACGACGACATCTGCCCGGCGCGCACCGGAGGCGGCGGCTCCTGGGTCAGCAGCATCGACAGCGTCGTCATGAAGTCCGTGCCCTGGTACGGCGGCCGTCCCTCCACGGCCGCGTACAGCGTGGCGCCGAGCGACCACATGTCGGTCGCCGGTGTGATCGGCGCGCCGGTGCCCTGCTCGGGCGCCATGTAGGCGGGCGTGCCGACGATCGAGCCGTCGGTCGTGAGCGGCACGTCGCCGGTGAGCCGCGCGATGCCGAAGTCCGTGATCACGACCCGGTCGCCGGACAGCAACACGTTGGCGGGCTTGAGATCCCGGTGCACGATCCCGGCCTGGTGCGCCGCCCGCAACGCGCCGAGCATGGCGTTCGCGATGTAGGAGACCTGGTCCACCGGCAGCGCGCCACGAGCCTTGATCGCGTCGGCGAGCGAGCCGCCGCGCACGTACTCCATCACGATCATCGGCGTGCCGTTGTACTCGACGACGTCGTGCACGGTGACGATGCCGGGGTGGTTCAGCTGGCCCGCGAGCTGCGCCTCACGCATGGCGCGCTGGCACAGCAACGCCCGCTGCTGCTCGTCCAGACCAGCCGGCAGCAGCAGCTCCTTGATGGCCACCTCACGGCCGATGACCTCGTCGCGGCCGAGCCACACCCGGCCCATGCCGCCGGTGCCGATCACCTGAACGAGCCGGTAGCGCTGCGCCACCAGACTTCCCGTCGCATCTGTCACGGCGCGCACTGTAGATGAGAACACGCTCCCGTTCGCGTGGATCCCTCAAGTTCGCGGAGTACCGGAACTGTTGGCGCCCAAGCAACATTGTGCGTGTTCAATCGGTCGGGAATGGACAGCTCCCTAGTGGACTCGCGCCACCTCGATGCCGACCTCACCGAACATCCGCAGTTTCCGCAACCGCGTCGGCTCGACGGTGAACCCGGCCTCGGCGATCCGCTTCGCCACCGCGTCCCCCACGTTGTCGTGCAGGTGCTCCTGCATCTTCCCGCTCGCACCACGCCGGTGGCCCAGGTGGGAGTGGTCGTGCAGCACCGCGTCCGCCAGCACCAGCACGCCGTCCGGCCGCAGCACCCGCCGCACCTCCGCGAGCATCTCGTCCTTCGACCGCGTGTCCAGGTGGTGCAGCATCAGGCTGGAGAACACCACGTCGAACGAGTCGTCCTCGAACGTCAGCTCCTGCGCGAACCCGCGGTCCAGCTGCGCGTTCAACCCCGCCCGCCGGAGCTTGCCCTCGGCGCGCGCGAGCATCTTCAGGTCCGGGTCCACCCCGGTCATCGATACGTTTCGATGACGCTGGCCGGTCGCCCGCAACAGGTTCCCGGTGCCACATCCGACGTCCAGCACGCGCTGACCGTCCCGCAGCCCGGCCAGCGCGACCATCTCGTCGTGTACGCGGGAGAGTCCGGACACCCGGTGCAGCAGGTCGTAGAACGGCAACAGGTAGTGCTTGCCCATGCCGGGCAGGTAGTCCCGCTCCTGGGACGATATTTCGGCCATGAGCTCATTCTGTCGCAGCTCACAGCAAGGTTTCTGTGTCGATCCGTGGCTTGACTGGGATGATTTGACGGTGCGCACCCGACGAACGGCCTTGAGCACCGACGAGCCTGCGACGTACACCTGGCAACCGGCGCCCGGCGAGTTGCCGGTGGCGGTCATGCGCCTCGGGCACGACTCCATCGCGAACGGCTCCTACGAGGCCCACTCGCACGACTTCCCCGGTATCGCCTACTTCTCGGCGGACGGCGGCATCGTGCGGACCGGCAAGCACACACGGCACGTCGAGGCCGGCGACCTGTTCGTGATCGCGCCGGGCGACGTCATGGGCCAGGCCCACTCCGGCGACCTCGTGGGCGCGCAGGGCTGGGGCGTGTTCTTCACGGCCGACGCGCTCGGCCCGGAGACTCCCGGCGCGCACCTGGCGTGGCGCACCCACCCTCTGCTGTTCCCGTTCGTCCACGGCGGCGCCACGAGTGCGTTGCGGCTCAAGGTGCCCGAAGCGTTTCGACAGGAGTGGACCGCCCGCATCGAAACGCTTCACCACGAGCTGACGCACCGCCAGGAGGGCTACCGGGAGGCCGTGTCAGCCCACTTGGTGCTGCTGCTCGTCGGGGTGTCCCGGCTGGCCGCGGACGTCGTCGGCGACCTGCGCGAGAACGCCGAACCGCTGCTCGCCGAGGTGTTCGACGTGATCGAGCGCCGCTACCCGGAACCGTTGTCGCTCAGGGAGGTCGCGGCCGCCGTCAGCATCTCCCCCGGTCACCTCACGTCGACCGTGCGGCGCAGGACCGGCCGCACGGTCCAGGAGTGGATCACCGAGCGCCGGATGGTGCAGGCGAGGCGGCTGCTGGCCGTCACGGAGCTGCCCGTCAGCGACATCGGGCGGCAGGTGGGATTCCCGGATGCCGGGTACTTCGCCCGGACGTTCGGCAAGCTGCACGGCATGAGCCCGTCGTCGTGGCGCCGGGTGAACGTGGGCTGAACACCTGCGGACAGCCTGACGAGCCGTGGGCGATTCGTCGGGTTCGCCGATCGTCGTCGTGGCAATGTCGTGCCATGACAGGCAGGGAATCATCCACTTTGAGCGACCACGAAAAAGACTTCGGACAGCGGTTCCACACGCTGATGGAAGTGGTGGTGAGGTGGCTGCCGTTCGGCCTGTCGCGTGTCGTCGCGCCGAGCTTCCTGGGCTTCGCGATCATCAACGGGTTCACGTTCGGCATCGACCTCGTGCTGCTCATGATGTTCCGCAGCGGTGTGGGCCTGCCGGTGCCCATCGCGTTCACCCTCGCGTACGTGCTCGCGTTCGGGCTGAGCTTCGTGCTCAACCGCGCGCTGAACTTCCGCTCGCACGCTCCGGTCGGCCCGCAGGCCGGCCTCTACGCGGTGGCGATCCTGATCAACTACCTGGCGTTCATCCTGGGGGTCGGCAGCGCGCTGACCGCGATCGGCCTGCAGTACGTGCTGTCCCGCATCGTCGCCGGCGCCTGCGAGGCCGCCTTCATGTACAGCGTGATGCGCTGGATCGTCTTCCGCGACACCAAGGGCCAGTAGCCGGCGGCTGTAACGGGGCTACTGCAGGTAGCCCTCGACCTCACCGACCGAGCGCGTGGGCACGTCGTCCGCCGACTCGCCCTGCGACCGAGCCGCGCGACGCCGGCGCAGCAGGTCCCAGCACTGGTCGAGAGCTTCTTCCAGGGCACGCAGCCGGTCGTGTTCCTCGGCGGACGAGATCTCGCCGGCCACCACGCGTTCGCGCAGCCGGTGCTCCTCGTCGACCAGTTCGTTGATGCGACCCAGCACGTTTTCGTCGGTCATCTACGCCTGTCCCGTCTCGAAGCGGCTCACCTTCCCGGACTCTACGACGAATCTCCAGCAGGTGCGCATCTCGCCCCAGGTGTCGTTGCGGTACCGGATGATCAGGGACCTTCCGCCGTCCGAGGACGATTCGACCACCATGTGGCCGTTGTCGTCGAAGATCTCCTTCGCGGTCCACGCGCGGAGGTCGCGGTCGGTGCCGTCGTCGGACATCGTGGCGTCCGGCGTGAGCAGGTCGAAGAAGGCGGTCTTGTCGCCCGCGTTCACGGCGGCGATGAACGCCTCGACGGTCGGATCGGTCGTCATCGCGTCCAGTCTTGTCGCAAAAGGACGCAGACCGCATGTGGAACGGCGACCGGTCAGGGAACCGCGGCGAGCGACAGGCTGTTGCCGTCCGGGTCCTGCACCTCGACGTGCCGGACACCGTTGGAGTAGGTCTCGACCGGCCCGTGCGCCACGTCGTGCGAGGCGAACCGCGCCAGCGCCGAGGACAACTCCGCCCCGCTCACCCCGAACGTGACCATGGACCCGCCGACGCGCGCGGCCCTCACGTCACGCGCGTCGATCACGAGCCAGGCGTTCTCCCCCACCCGCCAGAGGTGTTCCTCGCCGATGACCTCGTCGGCCGTGCACCCGAAGAACACCTCGCGGTACCACGCCAACGATCTGGCGAGGTCACTCACACACATCACGCTGTACAGGTCCATGTGAGGTGGACCGGGTCAGCGACCAGAACTCATCGGAATCAGCTGCTGCGAGGCAGCATCACAGTGGACGGCGGTACCGCGCGGCCGGTCCAGACCCCCAGGCCGGACCGGCGGCGCATCAACGAATTCAGCACCCCAGAAGAGTCGCCCCGGGCTCCTCACCAGGAAAGACCTTCGGACGACCCCGGACAGATCCGGACAGCCGGTCAGCCCTCCCAGCCGGAGCACCTCTCCTCTCCGGGCCCGAAGCACAAGCGCAGGCGCAGGTAGTCGACGCGCAGCCCCGCCGGAGACGTCCACCGGACGGCGTTGGCCACGTCGCGGCCCGACACACTCCCGATGTCCTCGGTACGCGTGTAGTCCAGCGTCTTGCCGTACAACACCCACAGGTGGACGTCGAGTCCGTCGTCCGCGAGGTCCCGGACGTAGGTCCCGTCGCCCAGCGACACGCTGTACTCCACGAACTTGCCCACGGCCCTCGTGTCACCGATGCCGCCCCAGTCGGTGTACATCGTGAAGGCGCTGCCCTTCACCGAGCCCGGGTCGTAGACAGGTCCGGGATCGGCCTGCGCGGCCGGCGCGACGAGCACCCCGAGAGCCAGCGCGACAGCACTCGAGACAATCGATTTCGTCCTCATGGTCACCCCCACTTTCCGCAGTTGTCCTCGCCGGGACCGAAGCACAGCCGCGACATGATGAACTCGACGCGCATCCCGGCGGGCGAGTGCCACTCGATCGGCTGGCTGACGTTCGGCCCCGAGGCCGTCGCGATCCGCTCCAGGTACCCGGGCTCCCTGGTGTCCTTGCCGTACCGGACCTGCACGCTGACGTCCAGGCCGTCGTCCGCGAGGTCCTTCACGTAGGACTTCCCGAGGCCGAGCGTCACGCTGTACTCCACGAAGTAGCCGGCGATGTACGCGTCCGCGCCGGGCTTCTCGGGTCTCAACGAGAACTTGCTGGGCACCGTCGCGCCGGGATCGTAGACGGGATCGGTGGTGGCATCGGCGAGCGGCGCGACAACAACGCCCAGAGCCAGGGCAGCAGCGGTCGCAACAGTCAGTTTCTTCATGATTCCCCCCTTGTGACCACGGATTTATCAAGCTCCGCGGCCATTCACAAGCTGTTCGGACGATCCCGGACGCCCCGGAACCCCGCGCTCTCCAGCACCTCGGCCGCGCGCAGCCGGGCCTCCTCGGCCGCCCCCAGGTCACCGGCGGCCTCATGTGCCCTGGTGAGAGCAACGAGCGCGAGGCCGGCGAGGATGCTCTGCCCCGTGGCGGACGCACGTTCGTGCGCTTCTGTCGCGTCGATCACCGCCGCGCCGGCCTCCCCGGCGGCGAGGTCCAGCCACGCCAGCTCGACCAGCGCGTCCGCCACTCCCGGCCCGTAGCCGATCGCGACCGCCATGCGCCACGCCCGGCGCAGGTCGTCCCGGCGGCCGCGGACGGACGCGACCGTGATCAACGCGTCGATCTCGACCCGGCCGGAGCCCTTGGCGAGCGACAACGCCTGCTCGGCACACCGCAGCGCGTCGGCAGCCCGCCCGGCGTCGCGGTGCACGCGCGCGAGGTCGTCCAGCGCGGCCGCCTCGCTGACCCGGTCCTCGTGGTCGTGGTTGAGCTGCCGCGCGCGCTCCAGGAAGTGCGCGGCCTGCCCGAGATCACCGAGGTACCGGTGCACGACACCGAGCGCGCCCAACGAGTTCGCGGCGGAGCGCGTCTCGCCGATCTCCTCACGCAGCTCGACGGCCAGCTCCAGGTCGGCCGCCGCCTCGACCAACCGGCCGAGCCGCATCTCGGTGAGCCCGAGGTTGCCGAGCGAACGCGCGCGCCGGGCCGTGTCCCCGATCTCGGTGTAGTAGGCGAGCTCGCGGCGGAAGCAGTCCGCCGCCTCCTCCAGCTGCCCCAGTTCCGCGTAGACACCGCCGAGGTTGCCGAGCGTGCTGAACTCGCGGAACCGGTCGCCCGCCGCCCGGCTGAACTCGACGGCGTGCTCGAAGTGCGTGGCAGCCGCGCGGTGGTCGCCCGCTCCCCAATGCGCGGTGCCGAGCGACAGGTGCATCGCGGCGGACGCACTCGGATCACCGTCGGCAGCGGCCAAGCCCACACGCGCGACGGCCAGCCATTCCGCGGTGTGGCGGCGCAGCCAGTAGCAGCCGCGCAAGGCGTCGGTGAGCAGCCACGCCATCGGCGCGCCGGCCTGTTCGATCATCGACACCAGCGTCGCGCGCTCGGCGTCGAACCACTGCAACGCCTCGGTGGCGCTGGCGAACGTCTGCTGTGGACTCACCGACGCGAGTACCGAGAAGTCCGGACGCACAGCGCGGGCCGCGGCAACGGCCATTTCCAGGTACTGCGCGTGGAGACGGGCGATCGACTCGGAGGCGGTTTCTTCTGCTGCGTAACGCTCACGGGCGTAAAGGCGGAGCAGGTCGTGCAGCCCGTAACGACCGGCGGCCTTGACCTCGACCAGGTGCGCGGCCACCAGCGTGCGCAGAGCGGAGTCGGCTTCCGGACGGTCGAGCAGCGCGGCCGCGGCACGCGCGGGCAGGTCCGGACCCGGCGCCACACCCATGCGGCGGAACAACATCTGCGCCACCGGATCGAGCGCCGCGTAGGAGTGGTCGAACGTCGTGCGCACCGCTGCGTCCGAGTCGCCCTCGATCTCCAGGGCGGTGAGCCGGTCGCCCGCGGTCAGCTCGGCCATCAGTTCCGCGATCGTCTGATGTGGACGATCGGCGAGGTTCGCGGCCGTGATCCGCAGCGCCAGCGGGAGATAGCCGCACAGCCGGACCAGCTCGTCGACCGCGTCCTCCTCGCGCAGCACCCGTTCCGGACCGAGCACGCTGATCACCACGGCCGGGGCCTCCTCCGGCGTGAGCACGCCGAGCTCCAACCGGTGCGCGCCATCCCGCGCCACGAGCCCGGCCAGGCGGTCACGGCTCGTCACGACCGTCATGCAGCCCGGCCCGCCCGGCACGAGTGGACGGACGTGTGCGGCGCTCGGCGCGTTGTCCACCATCACCAACACGCGCTTGTCCGACGTCAACGACCGGTACATGCCGATCATCGCGTCCTGCTGCAGCGGGATGTCCTCACCGGGCACGCCGAACGCCCGGATCGCGAGCGCCAGCGCCTGGTCCGGCGTGACCGGCGGACCGGACGAATAGCCGCGCAGGTCCAGGTAGACCTGTCCGTCCGGGAACCTCGCCGCCACCTGGTGCGCCCACTGCACGGCCAGCGCCGTCTTGCCCACGCCCGGAATCCCGCACACGACCGCGAGCCTGCTGCCGCCCTCGAGCAGCGCCGTCAGCTCCTTGAACGCCTTGGCGCGCCCGGTGAAGCCCGGCACCACCGCGGGCAGCTGACGCGGCACGACAGCCGAGGCGCGGGACGGTTCCGACTGGACCCGGCGCCACGCGGTGATCCACGGCCCGGCCTCGTCGTCCGGCACGCTGAACGCCCGCAGCAGCCCGCGGAACACCTCCAGCGCCGGAACGGTCCTCCTGCGTGGACTCAACGCGTCGGCGAGCGTGCTGCGGGCCAGCCCGGACAGCTTCTCCATCGTGCGCAACGAGGGGTTGCCCGCCCAGACCTTGAGCGCGCGCAGCTGAGCGATCAGCTCGTCGATCGCGTGCGCGTCGTCAGGTCTCGGGGCGGACATGGCTGAAGCCTAATGATCGGCCGCCCGGCGTGGGCGTCCGGCAGGCGGACCCATTCCTTCGGTTGGCGGACGAAATGGTCGGACCGATTGTTCACGCCCGGCAGGCGGCACGCGCCGCCGCCGGAGCCGCGGCCGCCGGCGAGGCCGGGTTGGTGCCGTTCGTGCCCGACCTGCGCGGGGTGGACCAGTTCCGGCAGCTGGGCAGGCTCCTGGAAGCCCGCGGTTTCGGCGAGGACCGCGTCGCCAAGATCATGGGCGGCAACTTCCTCGCCCTCGCGGCGCGCGTCTGGTGACGCCGAGATCTGGGTACCCCGTCCTCAGACGAGGGAGGTCGAGATGCAACCAGTCCCGTTCGTCCCGTGGGTGTGGCGAGACCCGTCCTGGGCCGACGAACCCGAGCACGACGAGGCCGAGCTCGCCCGGCGCCCCGACACCGGCCTGATCGGCTACGAGGTCGAGGCGACCGACGGCGGCATCGGCAAGATCGACGACGACAACGCCAAGGTGCCGAACGACTGCCTGATGATCTCCACCGGGCCGTGGATCTTCGGGCGCACCGTGGTGCTGCCCGTCGGCGTGGTGCGACGGGTGGACCACAGCGAGCGCAAGGTCTACGTCGACCGCACCAAGGACCAGATCAGGAACGCGCCCGAGTACGACCCGGACAACCACGAGGACTACCGGCGCCGCACGGGCGAGTACTACACCGAGAGCTACCGCCTGATGCCGCCGATGCTCTAGTAGTGCTTTGTTGGGTCAGC
>NZ_JYJG01000020.1 GCF_000955955.1 Lentzea aerocolonigenes | reverse complement strand
CCTCGATACAGGCCCTAGTCCGTTCGGGTGGTGCACGTGCGGGGCGCCACACCGCCCGCGTCCGCTGTGAGCGCTAACGTGAGGTCATGAGCAAGCTCGACCAGGCCGAGTCGGCGTTCGCGTCGGCTCGGCCCAGGCTGTTCGGCATCGCCTACCGCATGACCGGCAGCGTGGCGGACGCCGAGGACCTCGTGCAGGAGGTCTGGTTGCGCTGGCAGCTCGCCGACCGCGAGTCGGTGCTCAACCCCGAGGCCTACCTGGCCACGGCGATCACCCGCCTTGCGATCAACGAGTCGCAGACCGCGCGGGCCCGCCGGGAGACCTACGTCGGGCCGTGGCTGCCAGAGCCGGTCGACACGTCCGCGGACCCGCAGCTGGGTGCCGAGCAGGGCGCGGTGCTGGAGCTCGCGGTGCTGATGCTGCTGGAGAAGCTCACCCCGACCGAACGGGCCGCGTACGTGCTGCGCGAGGCGTTCGACTACCCGTACCGCGAGATCGCCGAGATCGTGCAGAACAGCGAGGTCGCGGCACGGCAGCTGGTCAGCCGGGCGCGCAAGCACCTCGCGGACGAGCGGAAGGTCCCCGTCGAACGGGCCGACCAGCGCAAGCTGCTGGAGGCGTTCGTGGCGGCCGCGCAGGCGGGTGACCTGGCCGGGCTGGAGAAGCTCTTCGCCGAGGACGTGGTGAGTTACTCCGACAGCAACGGCGCGATCCGGGCGGCCGGTCGTCCGCTGTTCGGTGCCGCGTCGCTGGCGAAGATCATCTCGGGCTGGGCGCCGTCGTTCTGGGCGGGTGCCGAGGCCACCTACGTCGAGGTGAACGGGCTCGACGCCATCCGGTTGCGCAAGGACGAGCACACCTACGCGGTGATCACCGTGACGGCCACCGCGGAAGGTATCGACAACGTCTTGTGGCTGGTCAACCCGGAGAAGCTGGGTGCGTTCCGATAGTGCTGTCACAACTTCTGGGGCTGTCCTGTCTTAGCTCGTGAACGCCCGCACGGGACGGGCTCAGGAGTGAGGGACGAACCCATGAGGATCGTTGTCATCGGCGGTACCGGGTTGATCGGCAGCCAGGTCGTGAAGCGGCTCGCTGAGCACGGCCACGACGCCGTGCCCGCGTCCCCGAACAGCGGCGTGAACACGGTGACCGGCGAAGGCGTCAAGGAAGTTCTGCAGGGCGCCGACGTGCTGGTCGACGTGTCGAACTCGCCGTCGTTCGCCGACGACGACGTGATGAACTTCTTCACCGCCGCCACGACCAACCTGACGGCGGCCGCGAAGGAAGCGGGCGTCGGCCACTACGTCGCGCTGTCGATCGTCGGCACGGACGAGCTGCCCGACTCCGGTTACCTGCGGGCGAAGGTGGCGCAGGAGAAGCTGATCACCGAGTCCGGCCTGCCGTACTCGATCATCCGCGCGACCCAGTTCTTCGAGTTCGCGGGCGCGATCGCGGACTCGGCGACGGTCGACGGCGTGGTGCACCTGCCCCACGGTGGGGTGCAGCCGATCGCGGCGTCCGAGGTGGCGGCGGTCGTCGGACGCACCGCGGCGACCGGTCCGATCAACGGCGTGCAGGAGATCGGCGGACCGGAGGAGTTCACTTTGGACGGTTGGGTCCGCACGGTGCTGCAGGCGCGCAACGACTCGCGCGAGGTCGTCAGCGACCCGGAGGCGAAGTACTTCGGCACGGTCCTCACCGGCAAGCAGCTCGTGCCGAACGAGGGCGCGCAGCTGCAGGCGACGAGCCTGAAGGACTGGCTGGCCGCCGGCAACTGAGGCCGTTCAGACATTTTCCAGTGCTCTGAACGGGATTGCGGCCAGCACCTCTGAAGGCGCCTAACGTCGTTCGCCATGGGCGAGCGGCGGATCGGGTCGGTGGAGGTGCTGGCCGCTGTCCTCGTTCTGGGACTGTTGCTGCGCGGTCATTCCGCGTTTCAGGCGCCGATCGTCCAGACGTGGGCGGCGGTGTTCGTGTCGATCGTGCTGCAGGCGTTGCCGTTCCTCACCCTGGGCGTCGTGCTGTCCGCTGCCATCGCGGTGTTCGTGTCGCGCGATCTCCTGGTGAGGGTGCTGCCGCGCCGGCCCGTACTCGCCGTGCCCGCGGCGGCTGTCGCCGGAGTGGTGCTGCCCGGCTGCGAGTGCGGGTCGGTGCCGGTGGCGGGGGCGTTGCTGCGCAAGGGGATCGCGCCTTCGGTGGCGTTGACGTTCCTGCTCGCGGCGCCGGCGGTCAACCCGGTCGTGCTGGTGGCGACGGCGGTGGCGTTTCCCGGCCAGCCCTGGATGGTGGCCGGACGTGCCGCCGCCAGCCTGCTCGCCTCGACGGTGATGGGCTGGTTGTGGTTGCGGCGCGGGCGAACTGAGTGGATCAAGATGCCCGCGCACGACCACGCACACGGATTCCTGAGCCAGGCGCGGCACGACTTCCTGCACGCGGGCGGGTTTCTGGTGGTCGGCGGGCTGGTGGCGGCGACGTTGAACGTGCTGGTGCCCGGTCGGTGGCTGCAGGTCGTCGCGGATCAGCCGTGGCTCGCGGTGCTCGCGATGGCCGCGCTGGCGGTGGGGTTGTCGATCTGCTCCGAGGCCGATGCCTTTGTGGCGGCGAGCTTCACGCAGTTCTCGACGACGGCGAAGCTCGCGTTCCTGGTGGTCGGGCCGATGGTGGACATGAAGCTGTTCGCGATGCAGGCGGGGATGTTCGGGCGCAGGTTCGCCATCAGGTTCGCTCCGGCGACGTTCGTGGTCGCCGTCTTGTCGGCCGTGGTCGTGGGAGTGGTGCTGTGAGCCGGGCTGCCGCTGTCGTGATCCTGCTCCTGCTGGCTGCCGCCACCGCGCGGGTTCTGGTGACGGGGCAGTACGTCAGCTACGTCAAGGCCGGGCTGTGGCCGTTGCTGATCGTGTCGGTCGTGCTCATCGGGTTGTTCGCGTTCACAAGGGGGCACCAGCCTCGTGTTGGCTGGTTGTTGCTGGTTCCGATGCTGGCATTGCTGTTGATCTCGCCGCAGTCGCTCGGGAGCTACGCGGCGAACAACGCGGGCACGGTGCTGAAGGAGTCGGCCGAGTACCCGCCGTTGCCGGACGGGGACCCGGTGGAGATCAAGATCTTCGACTACGCGAGCCGCGCGGTGTTCGACGGCGGCCGGACGTTGCAGCACCGGCGGGTCAAGCTGCTGGGCTTCACCTCGACAGGTCCTCAGGGCGAACATCTGCTGGTGCGGATGATCCTCACCTCCTGCGCGGCGGATGATCCTCACCTGCTGCGCGGCGGACGGCCGGCCCGTGAAGATCGCGATGAAGAACGCGGTGGAGCTACCGGACGACACCTGGGTCGAGGTCACCGGGTCCTATGTGGACTCAACCGTCGCCGACGGTGTGAACGGCGAGAAGATCCCGTTCCTCGACGTGGAGAGCATGGTCGAGGTCTCGCAGCCCGAACGGCCCTACGAGTAACTCCACTTGATGCCGTACTGGCCGGGCATCGGGTCCAGGGTGATGAACTGGTACGTCGTGGTGTTCTCGTCGAACGTCACCGGCGGCTGGTGTTCCTGGGGGAGTGCGCTGCGCGGCTGGAAGAAGCCGAAGCACGTCTCCGGGAGCATCGCGGGGTCGAACGCGATGTGCAGCACCATCTCCCGCGCCGGCCGGTAGATCGCGATCTGGGCGTGCCGCGAAGCCTGGCCCGGCGGGAAGCGCAGGGCGAACTCGACCGCCCCGAGTTCACCCGCTTTCAGGGGGCGGTCGAGCAGGAACTCGAACACGCACGTCGAGCTGGGCACGTCCGCGCGGAACCGGGCGACCCGGCAGCCCTCGGTGAAGGTGACCACGGGCGGCTGAGGCAACGTGATGCACCGCGTCACGAACACGAACCGGGTGGTGTCGTCGTGGTCGGCCCGGATGATCCGGCGCACCCGCATGGACTCCTCGAAGCCCTGTGCGTTCACCCGGTACGAGATGTACTGCGAGAGCCGGTGCGGTGTGTCGAGGTCCTCCGGTGTCGCGTCGACCTTGGCGAGTGCCTTCGCGACGCTGTCCGGACGGAGCCAGACCTGGTCGTACGTCAGCGCGAGGCCGGTCCGGTTCGTCCACCTGCCCCGGGGTCTGCGCGGGCCGAGCAGCGCTGTGAGCGTGCTCGGAGCCTGGCCCAGGATGGCTTCCAGCGCCGACACCGCCGCGAGCGAACTCGCCCGCTCCGGCCGGTTCTCGCCGTTCTGCCAGTAACTGAGCGCGCTGACGCTCACGGGTGTGTCCTGCTCGCGCAGTCGTTGGCTGATCTCGTTCAGACTGAGGCCGCTGCGCTCGATCGCACAGCGCAGCGCGGCGCCGAACTCGGCGCCCGCTCGGACGGTCGCGTCTGCTGTCACAAGCGGCTCCCTTCTCGGGCGGCGCGCCAGATCGTACGCGCGGAGAATACCTCTTTGATCGCGTTCAGAGTATTTCCAGATTGACCCCCGGTTCAATTGACCGCTCAACCGGGGCGTTCCTATCGTCAGCGCTCAACCGGGATGACCGGCACCGAGGAGATCCTTTTGTCCTCCTCAGTTCCAGGAGCATTCCGTGCGAACACTCCCTGTTGTCGCGGCACTCATAGCCGCGGTGTTGGTCCCCGCACCCGCAATGGCGGGCGAAGTCGTGGTGCCGCAAGGTGCTGAACCCGTTCCGGACAGCTACATCGTCATCACCAAGTCGCCAGAACTGGCTTCCCGCTACAACGCCACGCACGTCTACACGGCGGCGTTGAAGGGCTTCGCGGCCCGCCTGTCACCGGCACAGGCCCGCAGGCTCGCCGCTGACCCTTCAGTCGAGCGCGTCGTCCAGGACACTTACGTGCACACGACCGCGACGCAGACCAACGCACCGTGGAACCTCGACCGCGTCGACCAGCGCAACCTGCCGTTGAACAGCACCTACAACTACGACGCCACTGGTCAGGGTGTGCACGCGTACGTCGTCGACACCGGTGTGCGGATCTCTCATCGCGAGTTCGGCGGGAGAGCGTCGTACGGCTGGGACATCGTCGACAACGACAGCAACGCCGACGACTGCAACAGCCACGGCACGCACGTCGCGGGCACGATCGGCGGCGCCACGTACGGCGGCGCCAAGAACGTGACGCTGCACGCCGTGCCCGTGCTGGGGTGCAACGGAACCAGCCCCGACTCGGTCGTCACGGCCGGCGTGGACTGGGTGACGCGCAACGCGATCAAGCCCGCGGTCGTGAACATGAGCCTGCGCGGCAGCGCGAACCAGGCGCAGGACACCGCGGTCCGCAACTCGATCGCGGCGGGCATCACCTACGTCGTGGCGGCGGGCAACGACGGCGCCAACGCCTGCAACTACAGCCCGGCGCGCGTCGCCGAAGCGATCACCGTCGGCAACACCACCAACTCCGACACCCGCAACAGCGACTCGAACTACGGGTCCTGTGTGGACATCTTCGCTCCTGGCACGAGCGTGGTCTCGGCGTCGAACTCCAGCGACACCGCCACCGCGACCAAGAGCGGCACCTCGATGGCGTCGCCGCTGGTGGCCTCGGCCGCCGCTCTGTACCTGCAGAAGAACCCGAACGCGACGCCACAGCAGGTGCGGGACGCGCTGGTGGCGTGCTCGACGGCCGACGTCGTGAAGAGCGCCGGTTCCGGCTCGCCGAACCGCTTGCTCTACTCGCCGTGCGGTGGCACTTCCACACCGCCTGTGTGGGCCGACGACTTCGAGTCGGACAAGGGCTGGACGATGAACCCGGCCGGCACCGACACCGCGACCACCGGCCAGCTCGAGCGCGGAGACCCCGAGCAGACCACCGCGTCCAACGGCCAGGTCAAGCAGCTCGGCACGACGGTCAGCGGCACGAACTGCCTCGTCACCGGTCGCCTCGCGGGCAGTGGTGACGGTGCGAACGACGTCGACGGCGGTGTCACCTCGGCCGCGTCGCCGTCGATCACGGTGCCGTCTGGGGGAAAGCTGACGTTCTCCTACACCTACGCGCACGGCAACAACTCGTCGAGCGCGGACTACCTGCGCGTCAAGGTGCTGGACGGAAGCACGGCCACCACGGTGTTCGAGAAGCTCGGCGAGGCCGCCGAACGCGCTGGTTCCTGGCAGAGCGCGACGGTCGATCTGACGGCCTACGCGGGCAAGCAGATCAGGTTGCTCGTCGAGACCGCGGACGCGAGCGGTGCGTCGTTGTGGGAAGCGGCCGTCGACGACTTCGCCATTCAGAGTTATCCAGCGCTCTGAAAGCCGGTTCGTTGACGGGCGTTGAACGCTCGTTAAGGTCAGCTCAAATCGAATAGGTCGCGCGCCGGTCCGGCTCCTCGGCAGGCCGGCGACGCGATTCCACTTTTCCTGAATTCCCCCTGCATTCAGAGGAACCACCATGAAATCCTTCCTGCGCCGACGATGGCGCGTAACGACGATTTACGCGGCGGCGGCCGTCGTGGCCGGCGGAGTTGCCGCTGTCGTGCTGCCGCCGGGCGGTGGGATCCACCCGCTCGCCGCCGCGGTACCGGACGTGCCGTCCGTGCCGCAGCTCGCCGAGCCCGGCACGCAGTCCGCGGTGATCGGGTCCTCAGTGGCGGAGAACGGCCAGGTGTGCCAGTCCGGCGCACAGTGGCTGCGGTTGCGCGTCACCGAGTTGTCCTTGCGGGGCAACGACTCCGTCACGTTCACCGGGTCGAAGTCGGGCTCGTACACGCTGACCGCGCAGAACTGGCCCGGCAAGGCGTTCCACACCAGGGCGTTCGAGGGCGACTGCGTGCGCGTGCAGCCCAACCTCGCCGACAGCGGCAGCAAGTACACAGTGGACTCCTACCAGTACGGCACGCAGTCGCTGGCGGCGGCGACGGCGACCGTGGCGGCGGTCGGCGACGTGTGCGGCTCGTCGTGCAACCAGACGGCGCCGCTGGTCAAGAACATGGCGCCACAAGCGCTGGTCCTGGCCGGGGACAACGCCTACGACAGCGGGTCCAGCTCGGACTACAGCAACAAGTACAACCCGCAGTACGGGCAGTTCAAGTCGATCACCTACCCCACGCCGGGCAACCACGAGTACAACACCTCCGGCGCCTCGGGCTACTTCGACTACTTCGGGGCGCGGGCCGGTGAGCGCGGCAAGGGCTACTACAGCTTCGACGTCGGCGACTGGCACTTCGTCGCGCTGAACTCCAACATCACGCGCGACGCGAGCTCTGCGCAGGTGACATGGCTGAAGAACGACCTGGCGGCGAACACCAAGCCGTGCACCGCGGCGTACTGGCACCACCCGCGGTTCAGTCGTGGCGACCACGGCGACAACACGTCGGTGACGCCGTTCTGGAACGCGCTGTACGCGGCGAAGGCGGACCTGATCATCGCTGGGCACGATCACAACTACCAGCGGTTCGCGCCGTCGCGGCCGGACGGCACGCGCGACGACACCAACGGCGTGCGGGAGCTGCTGATCGGCACCGGAGGGCGTGGGTTCTACGACTACAACCTCGACTCGGACGCGGTGCAGGAGGCGGGCAACGCGAACACGTTCGGCGTCGGCAAGCTGACGCTGACAGCTACTGGTTACCGCGCCGACTTCGTGCCGGTGTCCGGGCGGACGTACACCGACACCACGTCCGGCAACTGCAAGAAGGCTTCGAGCACGCCCGCCTTCACCGTGGGCGCCTCGCCGTCCTCGGTCGCGGTGCCGGTGAGCACGTCCAAGACGGTGACCGTCGACGTGGGCGCTTCGGGTGGCTTCACCGGCAGTGTGGCGCTGTCGGTGTCCGGATTGCCTTCTGGCGTCAGCGGTTCCTTCTCGCCGTCCTCGGTTTCCGCGCCCGGAAGCTCGACGTTGACGCTCACCGCGTCGGCGTCAGCCTCGGGTTCGGCGACGGCGACGATCACCGGAACGTCCGGCGGGGTGAGCAAGACGGCCTCGCTCAGCGTCACCGTCGGCAGCACGCCGACGGGCTTCAGCGACGACTTCGAGTCCGACAGGGGCTGGGTCGTCAACGCCTCGGGCACCGACAACGCGACCACGGGCAGGTGGGAGCGCGGTGACCCGGAGGAGACCAGGGAGGCCGACGGGTCGGTCAAGCAGCTCGGCACCACCACGAGTGGCACGAACTGCTTGGTGACGGGACGACTCGCCGGCGCCAGTGACGGCGCCAACGACGTGGACGGAGGCCTGACGTCGATGACCTCGCCGCAGATCTCCGTGCCGTCGGGCGGAAAGCTCACGTTCTCCTACACCTTCGCGCACGGCGACAACTCGTCCACTGAGGACTTCCTGCGAGTCCACGTGCTGGACGGGACGACGAGGACGAAGGTGTTCGAGAAGCTCGGCACATCCGGTGTGAAGGTCGCGGGCGCGTGGCAGACCGCCACCGTCGACCTCGCGCAGTTCGCCGGGCGCAACGTGAAGCTCGTCGTCGAAGCGGCGGACGCGGGTACCGGATCCCTTTGGGAGTCCGCTGTGGATGACGTTCGCGTCACTGGATGAGGGAAGACGTGCGCACGGTTCCGCGCCCTGCAAGCGGGGCCGTGCGCGCGTTCTCCACCGGAAGGACTTCCCTGATGTACGTCTCCTCTGTGCGCGCCGGTCTTGCCAAGAGCGAGGGCCGGTCCGGCAAGATCCCTGCGACGGTCATCGGTCTCGGCGTGGTCAGCCTGATCACCGATCTTTCGGCTGAGATGGTGACCGCGGTGCTGCCGCTGTACTTGGTCTACGGGCTCGGCGTCGGTTATTTGCAGCTCGGTGCGATCGACGGGCTCTACACCGGTGCCACGGCGTTGCTGCGGCTCGCCGGTGGGCACCTGGCCGACCGGTTGCGTCGCCCGAAAGCCGTGGCGCTCTTCGGTTACGGTCTGTCCGCGTTGACCAAACTCGGGTTTCCCCTCGTCGGGGCGTCGGTGGCCGGGATGGGCCTGGTGATCGGCGTCGACCGGGCGGGCAAAGGGATTCGGACCGGGCCGCGGGACGCGATGATCACGCTCGCCACGCCGTCGGACGCGCTGGGACGGGCGTTCGGGGTGCACCGGGCGCTGGACACGGCCGGTGCGCTGCTCGGGCCGCTGATGGCGTTCGGGTTGTTGAGCTTGCTGGTCATGGACTACACGTCGGTGTTCGCGGTGAGCTTCTGCTTCGCCGTGATCGCGGTGGTGGTGCTGGCCCTGTTCGTCCGTCAGCCTGCCGGGGTCGCTGTTCGGCGGCCCGGGTTGTCGTGGAACGTGGTGCGGGACCGCGAGGTTCGCCGCGTTGTGCTGATCGTGGCTTTGCTCGGTGCTTGCACGGTCGGCGACATGTTCCTGTTCGTGGGCGTGCAGAAGACTTCCGGGTTGCCGGCCGGTGTGTTGCCGTTGCTGCCCTTGGTGACCGCGTTGACGTTCATGGTGGCGGCCGCACCGGTCGGGAAGCTCGCTGACCGGCTCGGGCGGTGGAAGGTGTTCCTCGTCGGCCACGTCGTGCTGTTCCTGGCTTACGTGCTGGTCGCCGTGTCGTGGGGTGGCTGGTTTCCTGCTTCCTTGGTCTTGTTGGCGCACGGGGTGTTCTACGCCTGCACGGACGGCGTGTTGATGGCTTACGTCGGGCCGCTGGTGCCGGAGCCGGTGCGGGCGACCGGGCTGGCGTTCGTCCAAACAGGACAGGCCTTGGCTCGTGCCGCGGGTGCTGTGTTGTTCGGTGTGGCGGCCACGGGGATGTCGTCGGGGCCCGCGTTCGGTGTGTTCGCCGCGGTGCTCGCGGTCGCGGTGATGGTGGGAGCGCGCTGGTGAACCGAACGGTGCTGGGTGTCGTGCTGGTGGCGGCCGTGCTGGTGGCGGGCGCGGTGTTCGTCGGCATGCGGGCTGTGGGTGCGCGGTCCGCGGAGGAGCCGCTGGACCTCTCCAGCGGTGAGTTGGTGTACGTCGACCTGGCGGGCCGGGTGCGCCAGGCAGGACGTGCGGGGCCTGCCTGCCAACGGGTCGACGTCGCCGCGGGCACCCTGGTGTGCCTGCGGACCACGGCGGTACCCGCGCAGTCGGAGATCGTGGTGCTGGACAGGAGCGGGGAGACACGCCTTCGTCTCTCCGAATGGGGCACCCCGAGCCGTGCGCGGGTATCGCCGTCGGGCAACGTCGTGATGTGGACCGTTTTCCGCGCCGGTGACTCGTATCTGGGCGGAGTGGGCACGTTCTCGACGACCGCCGGGTTCTACGACCTCAAGCGCGGTGAGCACTTCGGCTCGCTGGAGGACTTCACGTTGATGATCGACGGTGCCGAGCACACGGCGGAGGACGTGAACTACTGGGGGATCACGTTCAGCCGTGACGACCGCACCTTCTACGCCACCGCGGCTTCGGGCGGGAAGACCTGGCTGGTGCGCGGATCGGCCGAGACCCGTGTGCTGACTTCGGTGCGGGAGAACGTGGAATGCCCGTCGCTGTCGCCGGACGGCACGCGGATCGCCTACAAGTTCCGGGCCGGCGACCAGTGGCGCTTGCACGTGCTGGATCTGGGGTCTGGCGTGGATGTCGCGCTGGCGGAGTCGGAGCACGTCGACGACCAGCCGCAGTGGCTGGACGACTCCTGGGTGGCTTACGGGCGGGACAAGGCCATCTGGAAGGTGCCCGCGTCCGGCAGCGGGAGCCCGGAACTCGTCCACGCGGATGCGGCTTCACCAGCGGTGGCCCGATGACCCACCGGATCGCGCTGGTCGTGGCTGCCCTGGCAGCGGCTGTACTCGTCGCCGCGCCGGGGCCGGTCCGCGCACCCGGAAAACTTGTGGCGGCGCCGGTCGTGACCGACGCCTGGCCGGGTGCGCGGATCTCCACTCTGTCCGGAAACCTGCCTGACGGCAGTGTTTTCGCGCCGCTGTCACCTGACCTGAGGGCAGGGGAGTCCGATGGGCGGCTGGTGATCGACGACGACGTGGTGCGCGAGGGGCCGGCGCAGTACACGTTGGCCGCTGGTTCGCTGGTGTGGCTGGAACGCGGCACCGGGCTGTTCAGGATGGCCGACTCGGTGGCCGAGCTGATCACCGCCGACATCGGTGCTCCGGTGGTGCTGGAGTCGCAGTACGACGTCGTCGTGCACGACGACCACGTCAGCTGGGCCGCCGTCGGACCCGAAGGCACCACCGAGATCCGCACGGTCGCGCTGACCGGGGGAGCGGTGGAAAAGCTTGTGCTGCCAGGGAAGTTAGCGCTAACAGAGTGGCCGTACGCCACCAGTGCGGAGATTGAGCAGGGCGGCCCGTCCGCGTTGGTCGACCTGCGCACCACGGCGCGAACTGTCGTGCCAGGGCAGAACTACGAGCTGATCGACTGCACGCCGTCGTGGTGCCGCGTGCAGGTGCTGCGGCAGGGCGGCAGTGCCCGGTTCGACCTGATGCGCGCGGACGGCACAGATCGCCGCCGGATCGGCGGCGCGGGCCTGCGTCCGGCGGTCCAGGACGTTCTGCTGCTCGACCGGTTCGCCGTGCTGGCGGACGACTCCCGAGGCGTGCTGTGCCTGTACGACGTCGACCGCGGCCGGCTCGCCGACCTCGCTTCGTCGTTCGGCACGGTCGTCGCCCGCGGGAACGCCGTGTGGTGGTCGACCGGCGACAACACCTCGCTGACCTGGCACTCGATCGACCTGGGGGAACTGTGAAGACGAGCGTGTTCGACCTGTTCAGCATCGGCATCGGCCCGTCGAGCTCGCACACCGTGGGCCCGATGCGCGCGGCCCGGCTGTTCGCGCTCACACTGCCGGCCGACGTGGACTCGGTGACCGTTCGCCTGCACGGCTCGCTCGGCGCGACCGGCGTGGGCCACGGCTCGGACACCGCCGTGCTGCTCGGCCTGGAGGGGAGCCGCCCGGAGGACGTCGACATCGCGTCGATCCCCGCACGGATCGCCCGCATCCACGCCAGCGGCCAGGTCAGGCTGCTGGGCGACCGGTTCGTGAACGCCTGCGTGGTCCTCGACTCGCGCCCGTTGCCAGAACACCCGAACGGCATGGTGTTCCAGGCCGACGGCGTCGAACGGACCTACTACTCGATCGGTGGCGGGTTCGTGGTGTCGTCGCTGGACGCGGTCGCGGACCCGCCGCCGGTGCCACAT
Source organism: Lentzea aerocolonigenes (assembly GCF_000955955.1). GTDB lineage: Bacteria > Actinomycetota > Actinomycetes > Mycobacteriales > Pseudonocardiaceae > Lentzea > Lentzea aerocolonigenes_A. The sequence continues at coordinate 107,738 of NZ_JYJG01000020.1, read as the reverse complement.
CCTTTTCGGTCCGGCGCCGACCTGGTCGCCGCTTGTGAGTCCGCTGGTCTGTCGATCGCCGAGCTGATGCGCCGCAACGAAAGCGCGTGGCGCTCTGAGTCCGAAGTGGACGCCGGGCTGGGCGAGATCTGGCGGGTGATGCAGGAGTGCGTGCGGTGGGGTTGCGCGCGCGACGGCGTGCTCCCCGGCGGCCTGAACGTCCCGCGTCGAGCCAAAGCGCTGCTGGAGACGTTGTCGGTGAGCGACGCCGAACCTCAGGACTGGGTGAGCCTCTACGCACTGGCGGTGAACGAGGAGAACGCCTCCGGTGGCCGTGTGGTGACCGCGCCGACGAACGGCGCCGCCGGAATCGTGCCCGCTGTCCTGCACTACTACACGCGGTTCGTGCACGCTTCCGGCGTCGAGGACTTCCTGCTGACCGCGGGCGCGATCGGCGTGGTGCTGAAGGAAACCGGCTCGATCTCGGGTGCCGAAGTCGGCTGCCAGGGCGAGGTGGGTTCCGCGTGCGCGATGGCGGCGGCCGGACTCTGCGCGGTGCTGGGCGGCACCGTCCGGCAGATCGAGAACGCCGCCGAGATCGGCCTCGAACACCACCTCGGCCTGACCTGCGACCCGATCGGCGGCCTGGTCCAGATCCCGTGCATCGAACGCAACGCCGTCGCCGCCGTCACCGCGATCACCGCCGCACGACTGGCGTTGCGCGGTGACGGCACGCACCTCGTCCACCTCGACGACGCCATCGCCACGTTGCGGGAAACCGGCGCGGACATGAGCGACAAGTACAAGGAGACCGCACGCGGAGGACTGGCGGTGAACGTCGTCGAGTGCTGATACGGTGGCCGTGCTCGATTTGTGAACTCTGGGGGGTTTCTGATGAGTCGACGGCTGGGCTTCAGCCTGTCCGCAGCACTTCTGGCGACGGTCGTCGTCACGACGCCGGCACACGCGGCCACCACTGACCTCGGTGGTCTGGACGGCGGCACGTGGCACTCCGCGCAGGCGATCAACGACGCGGGCGTGGTGGTCGGCAGATCCCGTGCCGACGGCAAGCCCGAGCGCGGGGTGAAGTACGACGGTCTGCCCGCGGAGGTGGCCGGGCCCGCAGGACTGGAGACCAGGCTGGCGTCCATCAACAACAGCGGTGTGATGGCGGGCAGCAGCTTCGAGCCGTGGGTGAGCAGCCGGGCCACCCGGTTCAACCCGGACGGCACGTACCAGGTGCTCGACTTGTACCCCGGCTACGCCCGCGCGGCCGGCGTGGCGATCGACGACAACGGCACCGTCTACGGAGTCGTGACCGACGACAACAACCCGCAGCTCCCGGTGAAGTGGGACGCTACCGGCGCGCTCACCAGGCTGCCCCTGCCCAGCGGGATGAACTGGGGCCTGGTGACCGGCGCGTCGAACGGCTACGCGGTCGGGTACGTCCTGGGTGGCTTCATCACCAGGGCGGTTCGCTGGAACCCCGACGGCACGGTGACCGAGCTCGCCGACCTGGACGGCGGCAACACCAGCTACGCCCGGGCTGTGAACCGGCACGGTGAGGTCGTCGGCGAGGCCTACACCAAGAACAACTACGGTGTGGCCGGCGTACGCTGGGACATCGACGGCAAGATCGTCACGATGTACGGCCACGGCAACACCCACCCGCGCGGCATCAACGACCACGGTGTGGCGGTCGGCTTCACCACCGTCACGACGTCGGACAACTTCCCGAAGCGCTGGGACGCCGACGGCACCGAGACCGACCTCGGCCGACCGGACGGCGCGCGCAAGGCCGAAGCCGTCAGCATCAACAACAACGGCGTGATCGTCGGCTACACCGGCGAGTACTACTCGCCGCTGACTGCCGTGAAGTGGGACTAGAAAGCAGCATCGCGGAGCTGGCGGCGCGAGGTCACGCCGAGCTTGCCGAACACCTTGCGCAGGTGCCATTCCACCGTGCGCGGGCTGATGAACAGGCGGGTTCCGATCTCCGGGTTCGAGTAGCCCTCGCGCGCCAGCCTCGCGATCTGGTACTCCTGCGCGGTCAGCTCGTCGGTGGGCTCGGCGCTGCGCTTGCGAGCGGTCTCACCGGTGGCCTGCAGTTCTCGCCAGGCCCTCTCGGCGAACGTCGGCATGCCACACGCCGTCAGCATCTCGTGGGCCGTGCGCAAGTGGTCGCGGGCCTCAACGCGTTGGCCTTCTCGGCGCAGCCATTCGCCGTACAGCAGGTGTGCGCGTGCCAGCTCAGTGCGCAAACCGGTGCCCGCGAAGTGGCCGATGGAGTCGCGGAAGCCGGCGGAGTCCCCGTTCAACCCGCGCAGCCGTGCCTTGATGCCCGACGACCACCCGGTGTCGACCCAGGCTTCTGAACGCTCCAGCGCTTCCGCGACCAAGGCGGCATCACCCGTGCGCGAGGCGGCCTCGGCCAGTTCCGAGGTCGCCAAGCACGTGTAGACCAGGGAGTCGCCGACGCGGAGGGCGGCGTCGCGGGCCAGGTCGTGGCGGCCGAGTCCGTTGTGGAGGATCGCGAGCGTCCAGTCCGCGATGGTGGCCAGCCGTCCCTGCCCGTCGGCACGTGCTTGCGCGCCGGCGGCAGTCGCCAGATCCTCACCCCGGTACGCGGCCTGCAGCAGGACGGCGTAGGAGACCGGTGGTGTGCCGGTGACCTCGGAGATCCGCTGGTCCTCCTCGATCAACGCCTGCGCGGCCGCGGGTTCGCCGGCCAGGAGTTCGTTGTCCGCCAAGAAGTTCAGCGCGAACTGCAGCTGGACCAACGCGCCCGCGTCACGGGACAGGCGGACCTGCTGTCCGGCGAACGCACGCCGCGTCTCGAAGTCCCACATCTCCGTCGCGATGATCCCGCCCGCGCGGTTGCCGAAGAGCCACGGCAGGCGGCTGACGTCCTCGGCACCGACCTTCAGCGCCCGCACCTCGTCCAGCGCGCGGGCCATGTGCGGTACGGATTCCGCGTAGCCCGCGGTGATGCGGGTCGCCAGAGCTTCGAGCACCAGGTCCAGAGCACACGGCGGAGTGCGCGCCGGGGGAGCCGTTCGAGCCGCGTCTGCCAGCGGTGAACCGGCCCAGATGGCCGCCGACAACGCCTCCAGGTGCGTTTCACGAGCGAGGTCGCGGTTGAACGGGGTCAGCCGGCGAGCGGCGCTGAACAGCAGGGGAGCGGCCTCGGCGACCCGGCGCTGGTCGAACGCGATGTGCCCGCGCAGGTGCTCGATCTCGGCACTGCGGCGCTCGTCCGGCGGACCGGCCTCGACTGCGGAAAGCAGCCGCAACGACGCGTCCAACGCACCCGCGTCGCGCTTGGCACGGGCGGCGGCGAGCTCACGGTCGGCGCGGCGGCCCGGTTCCGGGGTGAGGACGGCGGCCTGTTCGAGGAACGCGGCGGCGGCCAGCAGACCACCACGGGCCTGCGCTCGTGAAGCCGTGTTCTCCAGATCCCCGGCGACTTCTTCGTCCGGTGAGGTGGTGGCCTGGGCCCGGTGCCACGCACGGCGGTCCGGGTCGATCGCCGCGTCCGTCACGTCGGCCAGCGCCCGGTGCACGCGCTGCCGGTCCACAGTGGACGCAGACCGGTACACGGCCGACCGCACCAGCGGATGCCGGAACTGGACCCGAGCGCCGAACTCGATCAGCCCGGTTCCCACCGCTGCGGCGGCCGGGTCGGCGCCGAGCCCGAGCAGCCCGGCCGCACGCCACAACAGCGTCGCGTCACCGAGCGGTTCCGCGGCGGCGGTGAGCAACAGCTGCCGTGTGTCCAGCGGCAGCGATTCGATCTGCCGGACGAAGCTCTGCTCGATCCGGCTGGTCAGCGGCCCAGGATCCAGCCCGTCGGCCACCTCGCGCGGCAGTTCCAGCAACGCGAGCGGGTTGCCGCGGGCCTCGGCGACGATCCGGTCGCGCACCCGCCCGTCCACCGGCCCCTTGATCACCGACTCCAGCAACGCGCGGGCGTCCGCGTCGTCCAGGCCGCGCACGAACAGCTCCGGCAGCCCGTCGAGGTAGTCGTTGCTCTCGCGCAGCACGAAGACCAGCGCGATCCGTTCGGCCAGCAGCCTGCGCGCGACGAACCCGAGCACCGCGGACGACATCGAGTCGAGCCACTGCGCGTCGTCGACCAGGCACACCAGCGGCTGCTCGTCGGCGACCTCGGCGAGCAGCGTCAGCACCGCCAGACCCACCATGAACCGCGTCGGCCGAGGCCCGGCGGCCATCCCGAACGCGGTGCCCAGGGCCTCGCGCTGGGGTGCGGGCAGCTTGTCGAGCCGGTCGAGGAACGGCACGCACAGCTGGTGCAGGCCCGCGTACGGGAACGCGCTCTCCGCCTCGACGCCTGCGGCTCGGGTGACCCGGAACCCAGCAGCCCGCGCCGACACGTGGTCGAGCAGCGCGGTCTTGCCGATCCCGGCCTCGCCCCGCAGCACCAGCACCTGGCCCGTACCCGACCTGGCCTGCGTCAACAGGCGGTCCAGCTGCTCGCCCTCTGTGCGTCTGCCCAGGAGATCGTCCGACACGGGTCCGAGCCTACGTGCCGGGGATCGACCAGGGGGTTCCACGGGTTCGAAGCACCCCCTGGCGGGAGCAATCTCGAGTTACCGAAACGAAGGAGACGAACTCAGATGGACTTCAAGTTCGAGGTGGCGGTCATCCCGGTCAGCGACGTCGACCGCGCGATCCACTTCTACAAGACGCTGGGCTGGCGGTTCGACGCCGAGTTCGCGAACGACGAGGGCTACCGCCTCACCCAGCTCACCCCGCCCGGCTCGCCCGCGTCGATCATCTTCGGCAGCGGCGTCACGAACGCGGCACCGGGCAGCGCCGAGGGCCTGCACCTGATCGTCGACGACATCGTGGCCGCCCGTGAGGACCTGATCGGCCGCGGTGTCGAGGTCAGCGAGATCTTCCACGACAAGACCGGCGTCTTCCACCACGCGGGGACCGAGGGCCGGGTCGACGGTCCTGCCTCCGACCGCGCCAGCTACGGCTCGTTCGCCTCGTTCAGCGACCCCGACGGCAACGGCTGGGTGTTGCAGGAGGTCACGACGCGCCTTCCGGGACGTGTGTGAACGTGAACAACTACGACGTCATCGTCATCGGCGGCGGATCACCCGGCGAGCACTTCGCCGCCGCCGTCGCCGACGGAGGACTCCGTGTCGCGATCGTCGAGCGCGAACTGCTCGGTGGCGAATGCTCGTTCTGGGCGTGCATCCCGTCCAAGACGTTGCTCAGGCCCGGCGAGGCAGTGGCGGCAGCGCAGGACGTTCCCGGTGCGCGTGAGGCGATCAGCGGGCCGATCGACGTCGAGGCGGCGTTGGCGTGGCGGGACTTCATGGTCTCGTCCTACGACGATGCGGGCGGCGAGAAGTGGGCCCGGGACGCCGGGATCGACGTACTGCGCGGAGACGGCCGGATCGCCGGCCCGAACACCGTCGCGGTCGGCGACCAGACCTACACGGCCGACCACATCGTGCTCGCGACGGGCTCCGAAGCGTTCATCCCGCCGATTCCCGGCTTGCGCGACCTGGACGTGTGGACGAACCGCGAGGCCACCGGCGTCAAGGAGATCCCCGGCAGGCTGCTGATCCTCGGCGGCGGACCGGTGGGTGTCGAGATGGCGCAGGCGTTCCAGCGGCTCGGGTCCGAGGTCGCGCTGGTCGAGGGCGCGGACCGGTTGCTGCCCCGCGAACCGGAGGCGGTCGGCCGGGCACTCGGTGAAGCGCTGACCGGAGTGGAGCTGTACCTCGGCCGCCACGTCACCAAAGCCGGGTACGACAACAACGAGTACGTGCTCGACCTCGAGGACGGCACCCAGTTGCGCGGCGACAAGCTCCTCGTCGCCACCGGCAGGCGTCCGCGGGTCAACGGCATCGGGCTCGAAACCGTTGGCATCGAACCGAATCCGCACGGCCTGGAAACCGACGAGCGGATGAACGTGGCTCCCGGGATCTGGGCGGTCGGCGACGTCACGGGCCAGTGGAACCTGACCCACGCCGGCAAGTACCAGGGCCGAGTCGCCGCCGCGAACATCCTCGGCACGCCGTCCGAAGTGGACTACAGCGCCGTCCCGCGAGTCGTGTTCACCGACCCGCAGGTCGCCGCGGTCGGTGCAGCAGAAGGAAAGTACACCGCAACCGCCCACCTGTCCGGCGTCGCGCGAACGGCCACCTACACCCGTGAGTACGCCACGCGGCCCGGCTTCCTGACCCTCGTCTCCGACGGCGAAGTCCTCACGGGCGCCTCCGCCATCGGCCCCGAGGCAGGCGAGTGGCTCCAGCAGGCCACCCTCGCGATCCGCGCGAAGGTCCCGCTGTCCGTGCTGCTCGACGTCATCCAACCGTTTCCCACCTTCTCCGAGGCGTTCCTCAACGGCCTCCGCGACCTGGCAGAGGAAGTAGCGAAATGAACCAGCCAAAAGATCTCACTGCGATCGACATGAAGCTCGAAGTGACCGTCATCGGCGTCACGGACGTCGAGCGCGCCAAGGAGTTCTACAGCCACCTGGGCTGGAGGCTCGACGTCACCCCGCCGTGGGTCGTGCAGTTCACCCCGAACGGCTCCAACGCGTCCATCCACTTCGGTGAGGGCGTCACGACCGCCGCACCCGGTTCGGGCCGGCACTTCCTGATCGTGAACGACATCGTCGAGACGCACGAGGCGTTGCTCGCCGCCGGCGTCAAGGTCGGCCCGGTCTACCACGGTGGTCCGGACGGCCCGGTCGAGGGCGTGGACCCGGAGCGCCGCAGCTACTTCTCGCGCGCCGAGTTCGCCGACCCGGACGGCAACCTGTGGATCCTGCAGGAGGTCACGACCCGCCTGCCCGGACGCGTCGACGCCGACGACACGACCTACGCGTCGATCACCGACCTGGCTTCGGCGTTGCGCCGCGCGGCGTTGGCCCACGGCGAGCACGAGAAGCGCAACGGCGGCGCGTTCGACGAGAACTGGCCCGACTGGTACGCCGAGTACCTGGTCAAGGAGCAGACGGGCCAGGAGCTGCCGCTGTAGTTCTGGACGGAAGCGCTGCGCGGAACGCCGACGAGAGCCGGTGTTCCGCGCGCTTCGTCGTCGGGAGACATCGGGTGGCCGCCCTAGGGGTCGTCCCTGATGTGGGCGGCCGCCGGCGCGACATACCTTCTGCGGCAAGCGAGGGAGGCCGCGATGAAGGCGATCGTCCAGGACAGATACGGCTCGGCGGACGTGTTGGAGCTGCGTGAGGTCGAACGGCCGGTGCCGGCCGCCGGTGAGGTGCTCGTGCGGGTGCGGGCGTCGTCGGTGAACGCCGCCGACTGGCACATCATGCGCGGAGACCCGTACTTCGCGCGGTTGTTCCTGGGGCTGCGCGGGCCGAAGTCGCGGATCCGCGGTATGGACTTCGCGGGTGTGATCGAGTCGGCCGGGGCCGGCGTGAACGGGTTGCTGCGAGTGGGGGACGAGGTGTTCGGCGAGGTCTCGGGGTCCTTCGCCGAGTACGTGCGGGTGCCGGCGCACCTGGTGGAGCGCAAGCCGTCGAACCTGTCGTTCGAGCAGACGGCGACGCTGCCGCTGGCGGGCAACACGGCGTGGATGGGGCTGCGGGAGTTGCAGGCCGGGCAGAAGGTGCTGATCAACGGCGCGTCCGGCGGGGTGGGGCTGATGGCGGTGCAGATCGCCAAGGCGCGCAAGGCCGTCGTGACCGGGGTGTGCTCCACGCGCAACGTCGAGCAGGTGCGGTCGGCGGGTGCGGATCATGTGATCGATTACAAGGCCGAGGACTTCACGCACGGTTCCGAGCGTTACGACATGGTCTTCGACCTGGTGGGGAACAGGTCGATGAGCTCGTTGCGCAGCGTGCTGACGCCGGACGGGACGCTGGTGCTGTCCGGGGGAGGCACGTTCACCGGCGGGGTGTTGTTCGGCCCTTACCGGTTGATGGTTCAGGCCAAGCTGATCCGGTCGTTCACCCGGCAGCGGCTCGTGGTGCTGGAAGCCAAGCCCAGCAAGGAGAACCTGGCCGCGTTGCGCGACCTCGCCGAGTCCGGGGAACTGGTGCCGGTGATCGAGCGGACCTATCCGCTGACCGACGCGCCCGACGCGATCCGGCACGTCGAACTGGAGCACGCCCGCGCGAAGGTCGTCGTCACGGCCTGACGCCGGAAATTGCGTGGCGTTGCCGGGGGTGCAGGGGCGACGATCCGCGCATGGTCGAGGTTCGCGTCAGCGGTGGAATGGTTCGGGGCGCTATGGAATCGGGTGTCGCGGTGTTCCGCGGCATCCCGTTCGCCGCGGCTCCGGTGGGTGCGCTGCGGTTCGCCGCACCCCGGCCGGCTGCCGCGTGGGAGGGCGTCCGGGACGCCTCGGAGTTCGGTCCACCGCCACCGCAAGCCGGGTTCTTCGGGATGGACGGCATGGGCGTGGCCGGGCACGACTGGCTGACCGTGAACGTCTGGTCGCCCGACGTTTCCGGTGATCTGCCGGTCATGGTGTGGATCCAGGGCGGCGCCTACGCGGTAGGCATGTCCGGTCTGCCCGAGTACGACGGCACTCGGCTGGCGTTGGACGGGGTCGTGCTGGTCACGTTCAACTACCGCGTGGGGATCGAGGGATTCGCGCAGATCGAGGGCGCTCCTGCCAACCGCGGCCTGCTCGATCAGGTCGCCGCGCTGGAGTGGGTGAGCGCTGACATCCGGGCGTTCGGCGGGGATCCGGCGCGTGTGACGATCTTCGGCCAGTCCGCCGGTGGTGGCTCGGTCGCGGCACTGCTGGCGATGCCGCGGGCGGCTGGGCTGTTCCACCGGGCGATCGCGAGCAGCGTGCCCGGCACGTTCTTCACGCCGGAGCTGGCCGCCGACATCGCTGCCACGTGCGCCGCCGAACTCGGTCTGCGTCCGACGGTCGAGGATCTGTCCACTGTGGAACCGGAGTTGCTGCCGTCCGCCGGGGACGAGGTGATGGCCAAGATCGGGCAGTTCGCCGGCCGCTGGGGGCAGGCCGCGCACAAGCAGATCCCGTTCGCCCCGGTCGTCGACGGCGACGTGCTGCCGGTCTCGCCGTGGCAGGCGGTGGCTTCGGGTTCGGCGCGGGACGTCGAGCTGATCGCCGGGCACACGCGTCACGAGCAGCGGTTGCTGTCGGTGCTGGAAGGCTTGGTGGGCAACGTGACCGCCGACCAGGCGGCGGAGGCGCTGGAGGTGTTCGCGCCCGGCCTCGCGTATCCGGACCTGGCGCCGGGGGAGCTGTTCGAGCTGGTGTGCTCGGACTGGCTGTTCCGGATGCCGTCGCTGCACCTGGCGGAAGCCCAGGTGGCGGCGGGCGGCCGGGCGCACGTCTACGTGGTGGCGTGGGAGCCGACGGAGATCTTCCGCGCGTGCCACGGCATGGACGTGCCCATGGTGTTCGGCAACATCGACCGGGGCCAGGCGGCCGCGGTGCTCGGCGAGATCACGCCGGTGGCGTGGGAGGTGTCCGGGCGGATGCGGGCGGCGTGGTCGGGGTTCGCGATCGACGGCGATCCGGGCTGGCCTGCGTACGGCGCTGACCGCCAGACGCGGGTGTTCGACGTCGAGGATGCCGTGACCGCATACCCGGAGGAGGTATCGCGGCAGCTCTGGGAGGGCCGCTCGTTCGAGCCGCTCCCGTTGCTCTGACGGCGGGAATACCTGCCGCCGGACGGCGTTGTACGCGTCCGGAAGGGAGGCTCGGATGTACGACTTCGGTCAGGTCTCGGAGGACCGCTGGGTCACCGCGACGCATTTGTTCGACGACGGGCACGTGGAGAGCGCGGCGGACAAGTGGGAACGCGCACAACTGCTGTTCGAGGCCCGTGACTACGCCAAGGCCGCGCAGCTGCTCGCGGAGGTCGTCGGGGAAGTGCCCTTCCAGACGGATCTCTGCCTGCTGCTGGCCCGCGCCTACTACCACTCGGCGCAGCTGGGCAAGGCCGAGGCGCAGCTGCGCGTGATCGTGGACCGCGACCCGGTCGAGCACTACGCCCACCTGCTGCTCGGGCGCACGCTGGAGCGGCAGGGCCGGCCCGACGAGGCCGCGCCCTGGCTCCGGCTGGCCGCCGCGTTCGGTGGCGGCCTAGCCGACGTCTAGCTTGGCGAACGAGCGCAGGATCCCTGGCGCGACCCGGCTCGCGAGACGTGCCGCCTTCGCCTCGACCGTCACCGGCACCACCGGGCGGTTGCGGCGGACGGCGCGCACGATCTCGCTCGCCACTCCCTCAGGACCGAAGCCGCGCCTGGCGTAGATGCGGGTCGCGCGGTCCTGCTTGCGACTCTGCTCCTCGGCGCTGACACCCGAGAACGTCGTGGTGGCCGTGATGTTCGTGTTCACCAGCCCGGGACAGATGGCGCTGACACCGATGGCGTGCGGGGCGAGCTCGGCCCGCAGGCAGTCCGAGAGCATGAACACCGCGGCCTTGCTCGTCGCGTAGGCGGAGAGGATCTTCGACGGCAGGTAGGCCGCCGCCGAGGACAGGTTCACGATGTGCCCGCCCTCGCCGCGCTCGACCATCAGCTCCCCGAACGCGCGGCAGCCGTGCACGACACCCCACAGGTTGACGTCCAGCACCCGCTGCCACTGCTCCGTCGAGGTCGACAGGAACGACCCGGAGTGGCCGATACCGGCGTTGTTCACGACCACATCCGGCACGCCGTGCTCGTCCGCGACCTGCAGGGCCCAGGCCCGCACGGCGTCTTCGGAGCGCACGTCCACCTCGTAGGCGTGGCCGTCGGTCAGTTCCGCGGTCTCCTTTGCTGCAGCGAAGTCCACATCGGACACCACGACCTTCGCGCCGGCCTCGGCGAACGCCACCGCCGTCGCCCTGCCGATTCCGCTGCCACCACCGGTGATCACGACGAGCTCGCGCGGGGGAGTGGTGTCCGCGATGAACTCGCTGATCATGCGGGCGAGCTGCGCGGGGTGGCTGAGCGGTGCCCAGTGTCCCGCGGCGATCCTGCGACGGCGCAGTGACGGCACCCAGCGCTCCAGGTCGAGCGGCCGCGTGTCGACGTAGCGGTCGCGGGTCGGCTGGATCACCTGTACCGGCATGGGCGCGAGCCGATGCCGCGGCGACCGCATCACCGGCCGGATGTTGGCCCGGTACAACGAGATTCCGCGCACGGCATCGCGGGTGATCGTACTCGCGGGCTTGACCTCGACGCCCTCCAGCCGCTTCAGCACGCCACCCCAGCGCGGGCCGAGGTAGAGCCGCCAGAACAGCGGCGCGAGCACCGGCAGGTGGAACGCGCCGATGTACCACGACCGGAAGAACTGCCGGATGTGAGCGATCGACAAGCCTTTGCGCGACCAGTGACCCATGTGGTCGAGCGACGGTCCGGAGATCGAGGTGAACGTGGCGATCCGCGCGCCGGGCGTGGTCACGGCCTCCCACGACTGGATCGAGCCCCAGTCGTGACCGACGAGGTGCACCGGCTCGTCCGGGCTCACCGCGTCGATCACCGCGAACAGGTCGTTCGCGAGATGTTCGAGCCGATAACCGTCCTCAGCGGACGGCGGCGTCGACTCGCCCGCGCCGCGCACGTCGTAGGTGACGACCCGGAAGTCCTTCTCCAGCAACGTCGCCACCCGGTCCCACACGGCGTGCGTGTCGGGATATCCGTGGACGAGCACGACCGCGGGCCCGGACGTGCCGCGCACCTGCACGGCGAGGTCGACTTCTCCGGAACGCACCTTCACAGTTCCTCCAGCACCAGTCGGTCACCGGTTGGCCTGTCCACGCAGATCCGCACACCGCCGACGTCGCACGTGCCGCAGAACCCCTGCCGGCACGAGTAGGCGACGGACGGCCGGAAGTCCCTGATGACGTCGAGCGCGGACCGATCAGCGGGCACGTCGAGGGATACCCCGCTGCGGCGCAGTTCGACCGTGAACGGCCGGCCGTCGACGACCGGGGGCGGGCTGAAGCGCTCGAAGTGCAGCCATCGCGAGGAGAACTCGGTGCGCACCTGGCCGAGCATCGACGCCGGACCACAGCAGTAGACCGCGCCACGCGGGTGGGCGTCGCCGAGCAGCGGCCCGCCGCGGCCGATCCGGATGTCGACCCGCCCGATCGGCAGTTCGTCGAGGAACGGCATGGCTTTCGTCGACCGCCCGCAGTAGACGAGGCGCCAGTCCAGGCCTCGCCCGGCCGCCGCGTGGACCATCGGCAGGATCGGCGTGATCCCGATGCCACCCGCCACGAACACGATCGGCCCGAGACCGGCGAACGGGAACGCGTTGCGCGGCCCGCGCACCTGGATCCGGTCGCCCACCCGCAGCGCCTGGACCTCGCGTGATCCCGCACCGACCTCGCGCACCGCGATCCGGTAGGTGCTCTCCGCCGGATCGCCGCACAACGAGTACTGGCGCCGGAGCCCGCTCGGCAGGTGCAGGTCGATGTGGCAACCGGGCTGCCAGGCGGGCAACGTCGCGCCGCCGAACCGCAGGCTCACCACGCCGTCCGCGACTTGTGAGCGTTCGACAACGTTGAGCCACAAGGAATCCCGGGCAGTTCCCGGACGTGTTCGCCCACCGAATCGCGTGACCGCGGCGTCGTAGAAGTCGCCGAACTTCGTGAGGCCGCTCAGCATCAGTGCGCCTCGCGAGCGGCAGGCGACGCCGCCAAGTAGGCGATGGCCTGCGACGTCGAGCCTTCCTGCTTCGGGTGGTAGGCGGGGTGGAAGTACCGCAGGAACGCCCGGAAGATCTCCGACAGCTTCGGCAGCAACCCGCGCCGCCCGGCCCGCATCGCCTCACGCCACGTCAACCGCACCCGAGTCGTCTTGTCGGCGTGCACCATGAACCGCGCACCCCGCACCCACAGCCAGAACAACACCGGCGCGACCAGCAGCATCGTCCGCGCCCGCCGCACATACCGGCGATCGAGGTGACACATCAGGTCGTAAGCCACACTGCGGTGCTCGACCTCCTCAGCCGCATGCCACCGCAACAGATCCAGCATCACGGGGTGGATCCCGGCCCGGTCGAGCGCGTCGGCGTTCAACATCCAGTCGCCCAGATACGCCGTGAAGTGCTCCACAGCCGCCACGATCGCGACCCGCTCGATCAACTGCTCGCGCGCCTGCTCCTCGGTCAACCCCGGCTTCGGCCCGAGGATCCGCCGGAACACGTGCTCCATCTGCCGCGTGAACGGCCGCGGGTCCAGCCCGTTGGCGAGCAGGTGGTCGAGCACCTCGCTGTGCGCCTCGGCGTGCATCGCCTCCTGCCCGATGAAGCCGAGCACGTCCTCGCGCAACGTGTCGTCCGAGATCATGGGCACGACCTGCTGGAACGTCCGCACGAACCACCGCTCGCCCTCCGGCAGCAGCAGGTGCAGGACGTTCATGACGTGCGTGGCCACCGGCTCGTCCGGGACCCAGTGCATCGGCAGTGTCGACCAGTCGAACTGCACGTCACGCGGCTGCAGAACGAGGTTGTCCGGCTCCATCGCGCTCCTCCGACAATTACTACGCCCGCGTAGCTTTGTGAAAGCTACGCCACCGTAGCAATATGGACCCGTGAGCACAACGCGTCGCAAGTACGCCCGCCGCCTGCCGCCCGAACAGCGCCGCGAGCAGCTGCTGGACGCCGCCCTGAGCCTGATTCCGGCAGGGTTCGACTCGGTGACGATGGAATCCGTCGCCAAACAGGCCCAGGTGACGAAACCCGTCCTCTACGACCTCTTCGCCAACCGCGCCGAACTGATCAGCGCCCTGCTCGAACGCGAGGCGGGCCGAGCCACCGAGCAGGTCATCGCCGCCCTCCCCACCGACTTCGCCACGCGCTCCCCGGACGACGCCTTCGCCGACGCCGTCCGCGTCTTCGTGAACGCCGTCGTCGAAGCCCCGGACCGCTGGCGCCTGGTGCTCCTCCCGCCCGAGGGCACGCCCCACGAGTTCCGCGCCCAGGTGGAACTGGTCCGCGCGGGCGTCCTGGCCCAGATCGAGGACCTGGCCGCGCTGGGCCTCAAGGAGCTGGGCGGCCTGGACGACCTCGACTCGGACCTGCTGGGCCACGCGATGCTCGCCCTGGCCGAGATGTCGGGCCGGCTCGTCCTCACCGACCCGGAGAAGTTCACGCCGGACCGCTTGGTGGCCTTCGTGTCCCGGATCGCCCACGGGCTGCGCTGAGCACCGTCCTCGGATTCACTCTCGCCGCCGCCGAGCCCAGAAGCAGATCGCCTGAGCTCAGCCCGTCCGCGTCCGGACGTGCGTGAGCAACGCAAGCCCCGTCGGCTCACGGCCGATCGACACGTCACACCCCGGCAGCAGTGCGCGAACGGCGGCTTCGTCGCGCTCGATCAGCTGCCACTCCATCAGATACTCCAACGGCCACCGGAACGGGTTGCCCACCCCGGTGCTGGAGAAGTAGAACGTGCCGCCCGGCCGGCACAGCCGAGTCAGCACGGCCTCGGTCAACCGGACGGCCGCGCGGTCGTTGAGGTAGTCGTACAGCCCGTTCACCAGCACCAGGTCGAACGGCCCGAGCTCCGCCAACGGTCCCAGAGCGCGGAAGATGTTGCCTGGCACCGCGGTGGTGAAGTTGTTGAGCAGCCCGAGCCGCTTCTGGGCCAGCTCCAGTGCGTCCGGGTCGACGTCGGTCAGCACGAACCGGTCACCGGGCCGGACGATGCCGGGCGGGATGGTCCGCAGGTCGGGTGCCGCTCCGGACGCGATGATCAGCACCGAGCGCGGGCCGTTGCGCGGCGCGGTCAGCACGTCGCTGATCAGCCGGGCCTGGTGCATGACCCGGTTGCGCTGCTGCTGGGTGATCGCCGAGCTCTGCAGGCTGGCCTCGACGTGCCAGCCGAGCGTGCCCGGCGCGGCTCCGTTGGCCTGGGCCAGGACGTGTTCGACGAGCTTGTAGTCGCTCGGGTAGCCGCGAGCCCATTCCTGTTCGTCGCGCATGAAAGGTGAACGTGCGCATGCCGACCGGGCGGGCTGGACGATCGCGGCGATGTCCTCGTCCGGCACTCCCGCGAGCACGCTGGCGCCGATCTGCGTGCCGAGGGTGCGGAAGCGGCCGCCGACCAGCATGTGCGTGGCGGGATCGGTGAGGTTGAACTCCTTCTCACTGCGGAGGAACCCGTCGACGGCGTCGTTCAGCCGGTGCAGGGCGTCCATGCTTTGCGGGAGCACTGTCATCGAACACTTCCTCGCTGCGGCAACGGTTCCAGAGCCTGGCAGCCGGCGCCGCCGACCGACAGAGGCTTTCGGGTAATACGGGGACAACCCTGCCCGCAGTTCACGGGTTGCCCTCGTGGTTTCGATCAGTGGGAACGAGAACGCTGAAAGCCACTCGAGAGGAGAAGACGATGGAGTGGCTGAACGAGCTCGCCTCGTGGGCGTGGGCACGGCACCACAACGAGCTCAGCTGGTACATCCGGCCGTTGTTCCTGCTGCCGTTCGCGTACTTCAGCTACAAGCGCAGTGGTTGGGGCATCGCGCTCACGCTGGTCGCGCTGGCGACGAGCATGGCGTGGTTCCCGGCACCGGAGCACCCGACGCCGGGTGCGATCCAGTTCCTCGCCGACGAGCGCGAGTACCTGCTGGGGGAGTGGGGGCTCGCGAAGATCGCGATGGCTCTCCTCGTGCCGTTGATGCTGGTATCGCTGGGCGCCGCGGTGTGGCGGCGGTCGATGGTCTGGGCGTTGGTCGTGATCAACGCCGGTGGGATCTTCAAGATCGCGTGGTCGTTCGCGGTGAGCGACACCGAGAGCGCGATGCGACTCTTCTACCCGGCGGCGGCCGGACTCGTCGTGGTGAACGCGGTCCTGTTGTTCATGTGGCGGCGCAGGCGGGTCGGGCACGTGGTTCCATCGGCGCATGCGGGTAGCACTGGCTGACGACGCGGCGCTGTTCCGAGAGGGTGTCGCGCGGCTGCTCACCGACGCGGGATTCGAGGTGGTGGCGAAGGCCGGCGACGCGGCCGAGCTCCTGGCTCGGGTGCACGCCGACCCGCCGGACGTCGTGGTCGTCGACATCCGGATGCCACCCGGCTTCACCACCGAGGGCCTCGACGCGGCGCGGGAGATCCGCGAGACGCACCCGGAGATCGGGGTTCTGGTGCTGTCAGCGCATGTCGAGCCGCACTACGCGTTGCAGCTGCTGGACACCAACGCTCGTGGTGCCGGGTATCTCCTCAAGGACCGGGTCACCGACCTCGCCGAACTCTCCGACGCCGTGCGCAGGGTCGCCGCGGGCGGGCTGGTGATCGATCCCGGCGTGGTGGCGACGCTGGTGGGACGGCAGCGGGTCGACGACCCGCTGAAGTCGTTGTCGGAACGGGAACGCGAGGTGCTCGCCGTGATGGCCGAGGGACGGTCGAACCAGGCGATCTGCGAGCGGTTGTTCCTGAGCCCGAAGACGGTCGAGGCGTACGTGCGGTCGGTGTTCACCAAGCTCGGGCTGCGGCAGGGACCCGACGACAACCGGCGGGTGCTCGCCGTGCTCGCCTACCTGCGCCGATGAGAGTCCTCTGGCTGGGCACCGGGTTCCTCGCCCTGGCCGCGCTGGTCTGGGGCGGCTACGAGGTGCCGGTGCCCGCGGTCGTGCTCAACCTCGCGGTGGGCCTGTCGTTCATCGGCGCCGGGGTCGAGGCGGCGGACCGGCGGCCGGACAGCTTCTCCGGACAGCTGATGATCGCGGTCGGGCTGGCGTGGTTCGTGCGACTGGCCGGGGCGATCGAGAACGACGTCGCGTTCGCCGTCGGGGTCGCGACCAAGACGCTCTACCTGGCGGTGCTCGGGCACCTGCTGGTCACCTATCCGTCCGGGCGGATCACAAGTCGTTGGCAGCGCGTGGTTGTGAGCGTTGCCTATGGGCTCACCGTGCCGGTCAACGTCGGCTACCTGCTGGTCGCGCCGCTCGACGGGCCGCAGAACATCGTGGTGATCCGCGAGGTCCAGGCGCGCGGGATTCCGACGGTCGCGGTGGTCGTGATGATCAGCGGGATCGCGCTGTTCGGTGCCCTGCTGGCGCGGATGATCACGCGCTGGCTGCGGTCGGGCAGCGTGGGCCGGCGCGATCTCGGGCCGGTGGTGTGGGGTGGCGCGGCGATCGTGCTGACCACGGTCGTGACCTACCTGGCGGCCTTGGCCGGGTTGCCGCCGGCCGTGCAGGTGCCGCTGCAGTGGTCGACCGAGGCGGTGCTGGTCGGGTGGCCGTTGGCGTTGCTCTACGGGCTGGTGCGGGCGCGGCTGGACCGGTCGGCGGTGGGGGAGCTGGCTGTGTCGCTGGGCGCTGGGCTGCCGGGTGATCTGCGGTCGGTGTTAGCGCGAACATTGCACGACCCGACGCTGGAGATCGTCTACGGCGAGGTGGCGCCGACGTCCCGTGGCGTGACCTACCTCGAAGCGGGCGGGACGCGGCTGGCGGCGCTCGTGCACGATCCGGCGCTCGATCCCGGGTTCGTGCGGGCGGTCGCGGCGAGCGCGGCTCTGGCCGTGCAGAACGAACTGCGGGCGCGGCGCATCGTGGAGGCCGCGGACGAGGCCCGGCGTCAGGTCGAACGCGACCTGCACGACGGCGCGCAGCAGCGGCTGGTCTCGGTGCTGCTGACCTTGAGGCTGGCCGAGATCTCGCCCGAACTGCTCGCCGCTGCCCGCGAGGAGCTGGCCAGGGCACTGGACGAACTGCGTGAGCTGGCGCGGGGCATCTACCCGGTGCTGCTGACCGATGCCGGACTCGGCCCGGCGCTGCTGTCGCTCGTCGAACGGTCCGCGGTCCCGGCGGTGCTCGTGGGTGTGCCCGAGGAGCGGTTGTCGCCGGTCGCGGAACGGACCTGCTACTTCGTCGTCGCGGAAGCGCTCACGAACGCGGCCAAGTACTCGCGAGCCCGTGAGGTGAAGATCGAGATCATCAGCTCGAACGGGCTGGTCACGGTCGATGTCAGCGATAACGGAGTCGGTGGCGTCTCCGAGCTGCGCGGGCTGGACGACCGGGTCGCGGCGCTGGGCGGACGGCTCGCGGTGAACTCACCGGTGGGTGAGGGGACGACGGTGCGGGCGGAGTTCAGCGACCCGCGGCGATGACCGCGTCCGCGATCGCCTGATGGCCCGCGGGCGTGGGGTGCACGTCGCCCTGGTCGCAGTAGTGGGTGAGCGCGCACACCTCGGCGACCGGTGACGGGATCTCGCCGTACTTCGGGTCCTGGGTCAGGTCGGTCAGCGCGCCATAGCCACCGGTCCTGCTGGTGACGTCGACGTAGCTGGCGCCGAACTTGGCGTACTCGGCGGCGATCTCGCCGTTGAAGTCCTCGTACAGCTTGACCGACGCGCGGGCGACGTCCTCGCCGTTCGAGAACTCCGGGTTGACCCACGCACCGAGGAACACGTCCGGATAGGACAGTCCGACGATCTTCACGTCCGGCGCCGCCTCGCGCATCTTCGTGAGCATGGTGCCGATGTTGTTCCTGGTGTCGGTGGCCGCCGCGGTGGCGCAGCTGCCGGGGTCCTCGGCCACCGCGCACGGCTCCAGCAGGTCGTTGGCGCCGATCACCATCGTGACCAGGCCGACCTCGCCGGTGCGCAACGCGTCGACGGTCGCGTCGACCTGGGTCCTGCCCTCCGTCTCGGGTCCACACGCGGGCTGGGTGAGGAGGTCGGCGGAGGTGGCGCCGTTGCAGGCCAGGTTGACCAGGTGCAGGTTCTCCTGCCGGGCCACGATCTGCGCGAAGCTCTCGCCGGGGCCGTTCGGTCCGTAGCCCGTGGCGTAGGAGTCGCCGAGCGAGACGTACGTGAGCTGCCCGGGCTGCTTGACGCTCTCGGTGTCAGGAGCCACGGCGGGCAGGACCGCGGTGCACGCGGTCAGCATCAGCAGTGCCGCCACCGGGACCACGACCAGGGCAAACCTCGGCACGCGGGCTCCTTCTCATTCGACACCGATGGGTCGAGGGTACGGAACCGGCGGTGAGAGTGCTGTCAGCCCACCGCGGCCACGGCCTCCGCGATGGCCTGGTGGCCTGCCGGAGTCGGGTGCACGTCGGTGCGGTCGCAGAAGTATGTGAGCGTGCACACCTTGGCGACCGAGGACGGGATTTGGCCGTATTTCGGGTCCTGGGTGAGCTCGGCCAGGTCGCTGTAGGCGCCGGTCGTCCTGGTGACGTCGGCGAACCTGGCGCCGAACTTCGCGTACTCGGCCGCGATCGTGGTGTTGAAGTCCTGGAACATCGTGACCGACAGACGGGCGATGTTCTTCCCGTTGGGGAAGGACGGGTTCACCCAGGCGCCGAGGAACACGTCCGGGTAGGTCAGCCCGACGATCTTGACGTCCGGCGCGGCCTCCCGCAGGCGGGTGAGCGTGGCGGCGACGTTGGTCCTGATGTCGGCGACGGTCCTGGACGCGCACTGCACCGGGTCCTGGGCCACCGCGCACGGCACCAGGTCGTTGCCGCCGACCACGACGGTGACCAGCCCGGTGTTCTTGCCGCGCAACGCCTCGACGGCCGCGTCGAGCTGGGTCCTGCCGGCCGCCTCCGGCCCGCACGCGGGCTTGGTGGCGAGGTCGGCGGAGGTGGCGCCGTTGCAGGCCAGGTTGAGGAGCTTGAGATCGGACTTCTTCGCGACGATCTGGGCGAAGCTCTCACCGGGTCCGCCCGGCGCGAGGCCCGTCGCGTAGGAGTCGCCGATCGACACGTAGACCTGCTGCTGAGCTGGTGGCTGTGTGCTGCTCGACGTAGGTGCCGGCGCGGGTGCGGGCGGGGGCGAGGTGCACGCGGCCAGCGCCGTGAGCAGCGCCACGACCAGGGCAAACCTCGGCACATCTGCTCCTTCTGGCTGGAAGAGGGATGTGCCGAGGCTACGAAACCGCCCGTGAGGGTCGTGTCAGCCGGTCAGCGGAAGTTGCGCAGGCGCAGGCTGTTGCTGACCACGAACACCGACGAGAACGCCATCGCCGCGCCCG
Source organism: Lentzea aerocolonigenes (assembly GCF_000955955.1). Taxonomy (GTDB): domain Bacteria; phylum Actinomycetota; class Actinomycetes; order Mycobacteriales; family Pseudonocardiaceae; genus Lentzea; species Lentzea aerocolonigenes_A. Next base: position 87,858 of record NZ_JYJG01000020.1, on the reverse strand, counting down.
CGATCATCGGGTTGAGCAGGCCGAATGCGGCCAGCGGGAGCCCGGCGACGTTGTAGGCGAACGCCCAGAACAGGTTGCCCTTGATCGTTGTGAGCGTGCGCCTGGACAGCCGGATCGCGTCCACGGCGGCGTTGAGGTCACCGCGCACCAGGGTGAGGTCGCTGGCCTCGATCGCGACGTCCGTGCCGGTGCCCATGGCGAGGCCCAGGTCGGCCTGGGCGAGCGCGGCGGCGTCGTTCACGCCGTCGCCGACCATCGCGACCACGCGGCCCTCGTCCTGCAAGCGCTTCACGACGTCGACCTTGTCCGCGGGCAGCACCTCGGCGATCACCTCGTCGATGCCCACCTCAGAGGCAACTGTGCGCGCTGCTGCCTCGTTGTCGCCGGTCAGCAGCACAGGACGCAAACCGAGCTTCTTGAGGCCTGCGACGGCTTCCTTCGACGTCGGCTTGACGGTGTCCGCCACGACCAGGACCGCGCGGGCCCTGCCGTCCCACGCGACCAGCACCGCTGTCCGGCCCTGTCGTTCCGCGGCTTCCTTCGCTTCGGTGAGCGCCGGGTCGAGCTGGACGCTCCAGTCGTTGAGCAGCTTCGCGCGGCCGACGAGCACCGCGTGACCGTTCACAACGCCTTGCACGCCAAGACCTTCGACGTTCTGGAAGTCCTCGACGACCGGCACCTCGCCCGCCGCCTTGACGATGGCCTTGGCGATCGGGTGCTCCGAGGCGTGTTCCAACGCTCCCGCGAGCTTGAGAACCTCCTCCTCGTCCTCGGCGGTGTGAACGCTCACCAAGCTCATCTGGCCGGTGGTGACGGTTCCGGTCTTGTCGAGCACGACCGTGTCGACGCGGCGGGTGGACTCCAGCACCTCCGGACCCTTGATCAGGATGCCGAGCTGGGCACCGCGGCCGGTGCCGACGAGCAGCGCGGTCGGCGTCGCCAGGCCCAGCGCACACGGGCACGCGATGATCAGCACCGCGACCGCCGCCGTGAACGCCGCGCCCGCGCCGCCGCCCGTGCCGAGCCAGAAGCCCAGCGTGCCCACGGCGAGAGCGATCACGATCGGCACGAAGACCGCGGAGATCCGGTCGGCGAGGCGTTGCACCTCGGCCTTGCCGTTCTGCGCGTCCTCGACCAGCTTCGCCATCTGCGCGAGCTGCGTGTCCGAGCCGATCCTCGTGGCCCGGACGACGAGCCTGCCGCCCGCGTTGACCGTGGCGCCGACGACCGCGTCGCCCGGCCGCACCTCGACCGGCACGGACTCACCGGTGAGCATGCTCGCGTCGACCGCGGAGCTGCCTTCCTCGATGACGCCGTCGGTGGCGATCTTCTCGCCAGGGCGCACGACGAACCGGTCGCCCGCTTTCAGCTGGCCGGTCGGGATGCGGACCTCGCGGCCGTCCTCGATGACCGCGACGTCCTTGGCGCCGAGTTCGAGGAGTGCCTTCAGAGCTGCTCCGGCACGGCGCTTCGACCGCGCCTCGAAGTAGCGACCGGTCAGGATGAACGTCGTCACGCCCGCCGCGACCTCGAGGTAGATGTTGCCGGTGCCGGCCATCCGCTCGATGGTGAACGTGAACCCGTGCGTCATGCCCGGAGTGCCCGCGGTGCCCAGGAACAGCGCGTAGAGCGACCACAGGAACGCCGCGCCGACGCCGATGGAGATCAGCGTGTCCATCGTGGCGGCGCCGTGTTTGAGGTTCGTCCACGCGGCCTTGTGGAACGGCCACGCGGCGTAGGTGACGACCGGTCCGGCAAGCGCGAGCGACAACCACTGCCAGTAGGTGAACTGCAGGGTCGGGATCATCGCGAGCGCGATCACCGGCACGGCCAGCACCGCCGACGTGATCAGCCGCTGCTTGAGCGTGCTCGTCGGGTCGTGTTCTTCCTCCGGTTCCTCGGCGGCGGGGAGTTCGGCGGTGTAGCCGGTGTCCTCGACGACCTTCACCAGGTCGGCGGGCGTGAGGTCGCCCGCGTAGCTGATGCGGGCCTTCTCGGTCGCGTAGTTGACCGAGGCCTCGACGCCGTCCAGCTTGTTGAGCTTGCGCTCGATCCGCGCGGCGCAGGAAGCGCAGGTCATGCCGCCGATCGAGATCTCGACGGTGCCAGAGGTGGCTTCAGTGGCCATGACCGCCCTCCTCGTGCGTTGTGAGCGTGAACTCCGCGGTGCGGACCTCGTTCTCGTGCTGGAAGTCCAGGAACAGCCGGTAGGTCCCGTCCGTCGGCACCTCGACCGCGAACTTCACCTGGTCGCCGTCCTCGGGGTGCACGTGCAGGTACGCGAGGTCGGCTGCCCGCAGCGCGACCAGGTGTCCCTTGGCGCCCAGGTAGTTCTGCAGGTCGGTGACCGGTTGGCCGTTCTTGGTGACTTGCACGGTCAGGGTCGACGCCGCGTTGACGGTGAGGTCGCCCTGGAGGGTTACCTCGTAGCCGTCGACGGTGAACGTGCGGCTGACCTCGTGCTGCCGCGGCTGGTAGTCGCCGGCCTTCTGGATGTCGGCGCCGAGCGTGGTCTTGGGGCCGCCTTCCGGTTTGAAGTCGGCGAACACCCGGTAGCTGCCCGCTTGGCCGAGTGTGAGCGGCACCTGCCACCTGCCGTCCGGTGCCATTTCCGGGTGGACGTGCTGGAAGTTCGACCCGTCCCGGCGGACGACGATCAGGTGCAGCCGCTTCTCGTGCTCCACGTCGAACTTGGTGACCGGCTTGCCGTCCGGTCCGTTGATGTGGAAGCCGAGCGAGGAGTTCTCGTGCAGTTTCAGGGTGTAGCCGTTGTCCGAAACGGACAGTCCCGGTGGCAGCTTGCCCGGTTCGGCCTCGTGCTCGTCGTGCCCAGCGCTCTCGTTGTGCGCCATGGCCTCGTCGGCTTTCGGTGGCGGCGTGCCCACGGCGGCGCCCGCCGCCCACGTGCCACCGAAGACGACGGCCAGCGCCAGCCCGTAGACGGCGACCTTGGGACCGGTCTTCACGGCTTTCTCCTCACGGGTCAGGAACGGACCAGGCGGGCGATGGCGTCACTGGCTTCCGCGATCTTCGCGTCGGCCGCGGTGCCGCCCTCGCTGATGGCCTGGCTCACGCAGTGCTTGAGGTGCTCGTCGAGCAACCCCAGTGAGACCGCCTGCAACGCCCTGGTGGCAGCGGAGATCTGAGTGAGCACGTCGATGCAGTACTCGTCGTTCTCGATCATCCGCTGCAGACCGCGGACCTGCCCCTCGATCCGGCGGAGGCGGCGCAGGTGGGCGTCCTTGTTCTCGGCGTAGCCGTGCATGTCTCGCTCCTTCTCCTGCCACCGCGCGGCCGGCTGGTGACGCCGGGGGAGCGGTGGGCTCGAGGCATTTATACCCTAGGGGGGTATGGGTATGTCAAAGATTGGTCGTGCGATCGCCCGGTCCTGCGGTTATCTTGCGGTCGTGGAAGATCGGCAGAAGCTGGCGCACGACACGGTCCGGCTGGCGGTGATCGTCGGGGCGCTCGGCGTCGTGTTCGGCGACATCGGCACCAGCCCGATCTACACGATCCAGACGGTCTTCAGTCCCACGGACCCGCATCCGGTGCCGGTGAGCGTGGACAACGTCTACGGCGTGGTCTCGCTCATCTTCTGGTCGGTCATGATCATCGTGACGATCACGTACGTGTTCCTGGCGATGCGGGTCGACAACGACGGCGAGGGCGGCATCATGGCCCTCATCACCCTGCTGCGGCGGTGGAAGGCCAAGCAGGGCAGGAAAGCGGCGGCGACGCTCGCGGCGCTGGGCATCTTCGGCGCGGCACTGTTCTTCGGCGACAGCATGATCACGCCCGCGATCTCGGTGCTGTCCGCCGTGGAGGGTCTGAAGGTCGTCCAGCCGGAGCTGGAGCGGTTCGTCGTGCCGATCACCGCGGTGATCATCGTGGGACTGTTCCTGGTGCAGCGCAGGGGAAGCGCGGCGGTCGGGCGGTTCTTCGGGCCCATCATGATCCTGTGGTTCACGGCGATCGGCGCGGCCGGGATCGTCGGGATCGCGAGCCATCCGGAGATCATCAAGGCGTTGTCGCCGACGTACGCGCTCGGCTTCTTGTTCGGGCACTTCGGCACCGCGTTCTTCGCGCTGGCGGCGGTGGTGCTGGCGGTGACGGGTGCCGAGGCGCTCTACGCGGACATGGGGCACTTCGGCCGGCCCGCGATCGCGCGCGGATGGTTGTTCCTGGTGCTGCCCGCTTGTGTGCTGAGCTACCTGGGGCAGGGCGCGCTGATCCTCGCGGACGAGAAGAACGTCAGCGGGCCGTTCTTCCTGCTCGTGCCCGAGTGGGGACGCTGGCCCATGGTGGTGCTGGCGACGGCGGCGACCGTGATCGCCTCGCAGGCCGTGATCACCGGCGCGTACTCGGTGGCGTCGCAGGCCGCGCAGCTCGGGTACCTGCCGCGGTTGCGCATCGCGCACACGTCGGAGTCGACGATCGGGCAGATCTACGTGCCGTGGATCAACTGGCTGCTGATGGTGTCGGTGCTGACGCTGGTGTTCGCGTTCCGCAGCTCGGCGGCGCTCGCGTTCGCGTTCGGCATGGCGGTGACCGGCACGATCACGATCACCACAACGTTGTTCCTGTTCATCTCACGGCTGAAGTTCAAGGCGCCGGCCTGGGCGATCGCGCTCGGGTGCGTGGTGCTGCTCGGTGTCGACCTGCTGTTCCTCGCCGCCAACCTGACCAAGCTGCTGCACGGCGCGTGGCTGCCGTTGCTGATCGGCCTCACCGCGTTCACGGTCATGACGACGTGGCAGCGCGGCAGGGCGATCGTGACCAGGAACCGCGGCAACGCCGAGGGGTCGCTGACGGCGTTCGTGGAGGAACTGCGCGGCCAGGAGCTCACCCGCGTGCCCGGCTGCGCGGTGTTCCTCAACCGCGGCAAGGAGACCGCGCCGCTCGCGTTGCGGGCCAACGTCGAGCACAACCGGGTGCTGCACGAACGCGTGGTGATCGTGTCCATCGAGACAGAACCCGTGCCGCGTGTGCCGCTGGACCGCCGGATCGAGGTCGACGAGCTCGGCTACGGCGACGACGGCATCATCCACGTGAGCGCTCGCTTCGGGTACATGGAGACGCCCGATGTGCCCGCGGCGCTGGCGTTGCTGGATCCCTCGCAGACCGAGGGCGAACTGGACCTCGGCCAGGCGCGGTACTTCCTGTCGAAGATCGAGCTGCAACGCGGCAGGGCGGCGACGATGGCGGGCTGGCGCAAGCGGCTCTTCGTCGCCACGTCCTACATCACCGCGGACGCCGCCGAGCACTTCGGATTGCCCAGGGAGCGAACAGTGATCATGGGCGCCCACATCGATGTTTAGGCACGACAGAGGCCTTCCAGCGGTACCTGGACCTGGAACCGTCCACCGAGAGCCCGAAGGTCTCGCGCGGCACGTGCAGCTCGGTGAAACGCGTCCTGGACGTGCTGGTCGACCTCTGACACGTCGGCGTTGCACCTGGTGGGCGCTGCGGTCGTGGTTCGGCCGCAGCGCCCGCTGAGCCTCTACAGCTTGTAGAAGTTCGAGTAGTGGTCCGGCGAGAAGTAGACGACGCGGGAGTTCATGTTGACGATGATCCGGTAGGCGTCGCGGGCGGCACCGCGGGCGCGCGGGTAGACGTCGAACTCCTGGTAGGAGCCGCTCGGCAGCTGGCCCTCCTGGTTGCGGAAGACGCCGCCGGCGAAGTTGTACTGTCCGTTCGGCCAGGAGTACCAGGTGCGTGTGACCGGGTAGCCCTTCGAGGCCCACGTCGAGTTGGCGGAGCGGGCCGCCGAACAACGGGACTGCGTGCAGGAGTTGTAGACGGCGGCGTCCGCGGCGGGCGCGACGACCGTGGTCACGCTGAACACGGCCGCGACGATGGCGAGAGCGGCGAGCAGGCGACGTGTCCAGTGCGGTTGCAGGGTGTGCACTTCAAGACCTCCATCGGCAGGGAACCTGGATGTCGTGATCATTTCTGTTGATCACCACGAGCCGGTGAACGGCAGGGAACCATCCGCGCAACTGTGGCCTCACCACGCTCGCACAGATCGCGGCGCCGCGGGCGGTCTTGGATCAACCAGGCGAGTTGATCAACTCCGAACAGCCGATTGCGCGCGCTGCCTCCGGCGATAAGTTTGCCCAATGGCAGCACGGAAGCACTTCTTGGTGCTGTTGACCCTGTTCACCGCCGCCTGCACGGCAGAGCAGGGCGGCACGCCCAAGCCAGCACCGCAGATCTCGTCCCCGTCGCCGGAGAAGGAGACGTCCACAAAGGTCCGTGCCGTGATCGACGGCCGTACCGTCGAACTCACCGACGGCAGGAAGGCCCGCATCTCGCTGCTGGCCGAGCCGTCGCCGTGCGCTGCCGCCGCTGCTCTGGAGTTCGCGACGAAGACGTTGCTGGACAAGGAAGTCCACGTCGGCAGCATCACGCCCGGCGAGGTGACGCTGCGGATGGAGGACGGCGCGGACTACGCGTTGCTGGCCGTCAAGAACGGCATCCTGCGCACCACGGGCGTGGACGGCGGCCCGATGACGGACGCGGAGTCCAAGGCGGCCAAGGGAAAGCTCGGGCTGTGGGGGAAGGAGTGTCCGACCTCGACGACTCCTCCGCCGCCCGCTTCCAGCTCTGCCAAGCCACCTCAGGAGACCCAGACACCGCCAGCGCCGCCCTCGCCGCCGTGCGTTGTCGTGTACCGGATCAACAGCACCTGGCCCGGTTCGTTCCAGGCAGAGGTGACCGTGCGCAACGTCAGCGGTGCGCTGATCAACGGCTGGACGTTGCGCTGGCGGTTCCCCGACGGCCAGCAGGTGACGCAGATGTGGAACGCCACGTCGTCCCAGTCCGGCGCGGATGTGAGCGTTACCAACGCCGGCTACACCGCGCTGCTCGTGCCGGACGGGTCGGTGTCGCTGGGGTTCAACGGTTCGGTGAACGGCGCCAACTCGGCGCCGTCGTCGTTCACGCTCAACGGCGCGACTTGTACAGCCGGGTGATCCTCAGTTCTGCTGCCACCACTCGGTGATCATGCGGGCGTACTCGTCCGCGTTCTCCTCCCAGGCGAAGTGGCCGGCGTCGATCACGTCGAGCTTGCTGTTCGGCAGCTTGCCGTGCAGGTACTCGACGTTCGACACCGGCACCACCGGGTCGTTCTTGCCGTTGAGCAGCTGGACCGGCGTGGTGATGGCGGGCAGCAGCTCGGCCAGTTCCTCGAGCTGGGCCGGGTACGCGCGCACGTACGCCATCTGCTCGTAGAACCGCGTGCCCTGGTACGCGGCGAGATAGTCCTGCCGCACCACGTCGGGCAGCTCGTAGCCGTCGATCGCGTCCATCGCGATGTTCACGACGTCCTTCGGGCCCATCGCCTGGTACGGCGAGATGTCCTCGTCGTGCACCCACTCGCGCAGCGGGCTGCCCAGGTCCGTCGGCACCAGCGCACCGCCGCTGCCGATGACGGCACTGCGGAACCTTCCCGGGTTCGCGGCTGCGGCGAACAGCACCGCACTGGTGCCGACGTCCGGCCCGACCGCGTGCGGCTTCTCGAGGTCGAACGCGTCGGCGATCTTCACGATGAACTCGCCCATCGCCTTCGGGGTCAGCAGGTCCGCGCGCAGCTCGGAGTGTCCGAAGCCGGGCAGGTCGACCGCGATCAGGTGAGCGTGCTCAGCGAGGCGTGACCAGGTCGCGTCGTAGGCGTAGATGCTCTCGGGCCACGGGCTGAAGAGCAGGGCAGCGGGCTTCTTGTCAGCGCTCTCCGCGTACCGGATCGACAGGCCGTCGATGGTGCGGAAGCGGGGCTGAATCCGTGTCATGACTTCAATATGACCGGTCGTCTTAGAGTCGTCAAGAGCTTGAGACGACCGGTCATTTTCATGGGCCTAACGGAGGAGCGTGTCGAACGCGACGGTGAAGAACGCGGCGAACGAGGAGCCGTCCTTCGCCGCTCGTTCGCCCACGATCGCGCCCTCCCAGGCGTTGACCAGGAAGCGGCCGAGTGTTCCGGGATCCTGGGACGAGGTGATCGACCCGTCCTCCTGGGCTTCGCGGATCGCCGCGGTGATCGCGTCGGCCCAGTGGTCGAAGCCGGTCCTGACGCCCTCGCGGATCGCCGGGATGTGGTCGGCCGCCTCGGTGCTGAAGTTGCCGTAGACGCAGCCGCGTTCGTAGCCGAAGTCGACGATGTCCTTGGCGAGGAACTCGAAGTGCTCGCGCAGCCGTGTTAGCGCTAACACTTTCTTGTCTGCCAACGTTTCCAGGTGTCGCGACTCGCCGTAGCGGTCCATCACGACGAGGGCGAGCGCTTCCTTGCTCTCGAAGTGGTTGTAGAACGAGCCCTTGGGCACGCCCGCGCTGTCGGTGATCAGCTTGACGCCCGCCGCGTTGTAGCCGTGGCGGTGGAACTGCTCGTATGCGGCGTCGACGATCTGCTCCCGCACGCTGGCCCTCGGCATCCTTCCAATATGAGCGGTCGTCTCGGGGTTCGTCAAGCCAGGTTGCGCTCGATGCCGTGTGCCGCGACGATCTTCCGCTCAGTGGAAGCATACGGTCGACGGAGTGCGGTGCACGTCCCTAGCGTTCGATCTCGTGACGACCAGCCAGCACGAGATCAGCGACGAGATCGCGAAGATCCAGGCCGACTCACCGAGGGGTGCGCCGCTGCTGGACTTCCCGCCGTACCGCAGCACCCTGCTGCGTCACCCGACCAAGGACCTGCAGCTGGTCGATCCGGAGGGCGCCGAGCTGCTCGCCCCGGTGTTCGGCCACTCCGACGTCGACCCGGTCGAGTCCGACCTGACGATCCAGCGCGGTGGCGAGCCCATCGGCGAGCGCATCCGCGTGCACGGCCGGGTGCTGGACGGCGACGGGCGGCCGGTGCGGCGTCAGCTCGTCGAGATCTGGCAGGCCAACGCCGCTGGCCGTTACTCCCACCAGGGCGATCAGCACCCGGCGCCGTTGGACCCGTTCTTCACCGGCGTGGGGCGGTGTCTGACCGACGACGACGGTTGGTACTCGTTCACATCGATCAAGCCGGGGCCTTATCCGTGGCGCAACCACCACAACGCCTGGCGGCCCGCGCACATCCACTTCTCGTTGTTCGGCACCGACTTCACACAGCGGCTGATCACGCAGATGTACTTCCCCGGCGACCAGCTGCTCGCGTTGGACCCGATCGCGCAGTCGATCACCTCACCCGCTGATCTGGAGCGGCTGATCGCCTCCTACGACCACTCGCAGTCCGAGCACGAGTGGTTGCTGGGGTACCGCTGGGACATCGTGCTGACCGGCAGCCACGCGACCTATCTGGAGCCGACCGATGACTGAAGCGACTCCTGGGCAGACCGTCGGGCCGTTCTTCCACCACGCGCTGGCCTATCCCGGCGATGCCGAGCTGGTGCCGTTCGGGGCGGCTGGATCCGTTGTGCTGCACGGATATGTGTACGACGGTTCCGGGGACGTGGTGCCGGACGCGATGATCGAGATCCGGCAGGCTGACGCTTCCGGCGTGGTGCCTGCCATCGGTGGGTCGTTGCGTCGGCGCGGGCACGGGTTCACCGGGTGGGGACGGTGCTGCACGGATTTTGCTGGGCACTACTGGTTCAGCACTGTCGAGCCGGGGGCGCCGTTCTTCGCGGTGACGGTGTTCGCGCGGGGGTTGCTGGACCGGTTGTTCACGCGGATCTACCTGCCGGGGGCAGATCTGGACGGGTTGACGGCCACGCGGGAGGCCGACGGCCGGCTGCGGTTCGACATCCACCTGCAGGGGCCGTCCGAGACGCCCTTCTTCACGTTTCCGCGGAGCTGACCGTGCTGCCCGGGTCGTATCGCGCTGCCGGACTGGTGGACGACGCCGCGCTGGTCCGGGCACTTTTGGACGTCGAGGTGGCGTGGGCTCGGGTGCTGGGAACCTCGGTCTCGCTGGGGTCGTGGGTGCCGGTTCTGGATCCTGTCGAGGTCGAGGCTGCCGGAAATCCGGTGCTGCCACTGGTTTCGGCGTTGCGTGCGCGGGTTCCCGGGCCTGTCCACACTGGACTCACGAGTCAGGACGTGCTCGACAGCGCGCTGATGTTGCTCGCACGCGCGGTGTTGGATCGGGTTTCTGCTGATTTGTCGCGGGTTGCGACTGGACTTGGTGGGCTGGCTGCTGAGCACCGGTCGAGTGTCATGGCCGGGCGGACGTTGACGCAGTTCGCCGTGCCGATCACGTTCGGGCTGAAGGCGGCTCGATGGCTGGTCGGGGTGCTGGACTCGCTGGACGAGCTTTCCGTTGTGTCTGCTGGGTTGCCGGTGCAGTGCGGGGGAGCGGCGGGGACGTTGTCACGAGCGGCCTCGCTGGTCGATCCGATCGCTGGCGCTTCGGCTTTCGCGCAGAATCTGGGTTTGGTGTGGCCTGGGTTGCCGTGGCACACCTACCGCGCGCCGGTGACGCGGGTCGGGGACGCGTTGGTGCGGGTGTGCGACGCGCTCGGGGTGATGGCCGCCGATGTGCTGACGTTGGGGCGGCCGGAGATCGGTGAGGTGTCCGAAGGGGTCGTGGCCGGGCGGGGTGGGTCGTCGACCATGCCGCACAAGAGGAATCCGGTGTTGTCGGTGCTCGTGAACAGTGCTGGGTTGCAGGCGCCGCAGCTCGGGGCGCAGCTGCACCTGTGTGCGGCGCGGGCGGTGGACGAGCGGCCGGACGGGGCGTGGCACGCGGAGTGGCCTGCGTTCCGGGCGTTGCTGGAGCTCGCGGTGGTGGCGGCTTCGCAGGCGGCTGAGCTGGTCGAGGGGCTCGAGGTGCACGCGGACGTGATGGCGCGCCGGGCTGCTTCGGCGGCCGGGGAGTTGCTGGCTGAGCGTGGCAGTGGTGCTGATTCGGCTGGTGGGGAGCAGTCGGTCGAGCGTGGCAGCGCAGCTGATTCGGCTGGCGGGGAGTTGCTGGCGCGGCGTGGCGGTGGTGCTGATGTGGCTGGTGGGGAGCTGCTGGCCCCGCGTGGCGGTGGGGCTGATTCGGCTGGCGGGGAGCTGCAGGCCCCCCGTGGCGATGTCGCCGATGCGGCTGGCAAGGGGCAGCTGGCCGAGCGTGGCGGCGGTGCGGATCCGGCCACCTATCTCGGGGCTGCCGAGTCGTTCGTCGACGAGGTGCTCGCTCGGAATCGATCCCGACTGGACCCCCTCCGGGGGGAGCACGAGGTCCCCATCCCAATCGTCTCAGAGGGGTCTGACAGAAATGGCGACTGAGCTGAGCCTGACGCGGCTTGCGGGGTCGGAGTTCTCCGAGCGGGTGCTGGTCGCCGGTCCTGAGGTGGGGACGTCCGTGGTGGCGCAGTGGCGGGACTGCGCGATGGTGCTGGCCGGCGAGTTCGAGGTGATCGGGTGGGACCTGCCGGGCCACGGTTCCGGGGGCCCGGCGGATGGGCCGTTCACCGTGCAGGACATCGCGGATCAGCTGTGCGAGCGCGTTGAGGCGTTGGCGTGCGGGCGGCGGGTCGCTTACGCCGGGGCGTCGTTCGGGGGTGCTGTTGGGCGTGAGCTGGCCGCGCGAGGTGAGTGTTCGTTCGAGGCCGTCGTGTGTCTCCGCGAGTCGGTGCCGGTGGTGGACGTGGATGCGGAGTCGTACGCGCTGGCTTGTGCGGCGTTGGACCGCTATCGGGCGGGTGTGGCGGTCAAACCGTTGCGGGAGTTGCACGACGTTGTGTCGCCTGCGTTGGCGGCGGTGCTGGTCCGGGTGTTTGAGGAGATGCGGTGTCGTACGACGACGGCATGAGGGTTCGGCGTGAGGTGCTCGGGGACGCGCATGTGGACCGGGCCGCGCCGGACGAGTTCACGCGGGACTTCCAGGAGTTCATCACCCGGTACGCGTGGGGCGAGATCTGGACGCGGCCCGGACTGGATCGGCGGATGCGGAGTGCGATCACGTTGACGGCGTTGATCGCGCGCGGGCATTGGGACGAGCTGAAGTTGCACGTGTCGGCGGCGCGGCGGAACGGGCTGAGCGTCGACGAGATCGGTGAGGTGATCTTGCAGAGCGCGATCTACTGCGGTGTGCCGGCGGCCAACCACGCGTTCGCGGTGGCTCGTGAGGTTTTGAAGGAGGAGTCGTGACGCGCACTCAGGTCGGCATCGTCGGCGGCGGGCCGGCCGGGTTGATGCTCTCGCACCTGTTGTCGCTCAACGGGATCGACAGCGTTGTTATCGACAACAGGACGCGCGTGGAGATCGAGAACACGATCCGCGCGGGCATCCTGGAAGCTGACAGCGCGCGGCTGCTCGTCGACACCGGGGTGTCTGATCGCGTGCTGCGTGACGGGCATCCGCACGAGGGCATCGATCTGAGGTTCGGCGGCGAGAGCCATCGGGTCGACTTCCGGGCTCTGGTCGGCGAGTCGGTGTGGCTGTATCCGCAGACCGACGTGTTCGTGGACCTGGCGGACGCTCGCGCGCGTGACGGCGGTGATGTGCGGTTCGGTGTTAGCGCTACCAGCGTGGACATCGACGAGCCCGCGATCCGGTTCGTCGACAGCGATGGCGTGCGCCAGGAGGTGCACTGCGATCTGCTCGTCGGCGCGGACGGGTCGCGGTCGATCTGCCGCGCCGAGGTGCCGGAAGTCGTGCGCACGCACAGCTTCCGCGAATACCCGTTCGCCTGGTTCGGGATCATCACCGAGGCGCCGCGCAGTGCGCCGGAACTGGTGTACGCGCACTCGCCGCGAGGGTTCGCGTTGATCAGCCAGCGCACCGAGACGCATCAGCGCATGTACTTCCAGTGCGATCCGTCGACCGATCCCGCGTCGTGGTCCGACGACCGGATCTGGGAGGAGCTGCAGGCTCGGGTGGCCGGGCCGGACGGGTTCTCGTTGAAGGAAGGGCCGATCACCGAGAAGACGGTGCTGCGGTTCCGGTCGTTCGTCGCGGAACCCATGCGGCACGGCAACCTCCTGCTCGCCGGCGACGCCGCCCACACCGTGCCGCCGACCGGGGCGAAGGGTCTCAACCTGGCGCTGGCGGATGTGCGCGTGCTCGCCGAGGTGATCGAACGGGCGCTGCTCAAGAACGACAGCGACGCCCTGGACGAGTACGGGCCGCGGGCGCTGGACCGGGTGTGGAAGGCGCAGCACTTCTCGTACTGGATGACGACGATGCTGCACGCGCTGCCCGGCGCGACCGACTTCGACGTGCGGCGGCAACTGGGTGAGCTGAGGTCGGTGGTCGGGTCGGAGGCGGGGTCGCGGTACCTGGCCGAGGGGTACACGGGCTGGCCTGCCTAGAACGGCAGCAGTTCGACCTCTCCGCCCCGGTGTCCGGGTGGCACGACGGCGAGGGCGTCGGCCAGCGCGGCGCCCCACAGCGAGCCCGGACGGTCGTGACCCACGGGGACGGCCTCGCCTCCGGTTCTCGTGACCGAGATCAGGCGGGTGTCTCTGGGGTGAGCGTTCACATCGCCCAGCCACGCCGTGATCGGTGGGCGGACGGTGTGGCCGCTGAGGGTGTCGAGAAGTGGCCGGAGCAGGGTCAGGACCGCGGCGAGAGCGGCGAACGGGTTGCCCGGCAGGCCGACGACGCAGCGGCTGTCGGGCAGGACCGCCAGCAGCATCGGGTGGCCTGGGCGGCAGGCGACTCCGCTGACGAGGATCTCGGCGTCGAGGTCTGCGAGCACTCGGCGGAGGTGGTCCGCCGGGCCGACCGAGGTGGCGCCGCACGTGACGAGGACGTCGGCCGCGTCGAAGATGAGGGCGTCGGCGAGGGCGGAGGGGTCGTCGCGCAGGTGGGTGGTGCCCAGGAGATCGGCTCCGCTGAGGAGGCCGGGGAGCATCGGGCCGATGGCGTCGCGGACCCGGCCTGGGCGGGGTGGGCCGGCGTGGAGGAGTTCGTCGCCGGTCACGATCACGGCCACTCGGGGGCGGCGGTGGACGAGGAGGGTGTCGTGGCCTGCTCCCGCGGCCAGGCCGAGAACCGCTGGGGTGACGAGGGATCCGGCGGGGACGAGCTCGTCGCCCGCTGACCAGTCCTCGCCACGACGGCGGATGTGTTTGCCGGGGTGAAGGGGCGCCGCCTGGTGGAGGGCATGCGGACGACCGGGGTGGCGCGCCGTGCTCCCGCCAGGCTGCTCGGGCGTGTGGAGGCCGCGGGCAAGGGGAGCGCTGGGTTGCTCGGGCGTGTGGTGGCTGGGGGTGAGGGGCGCGCTGGGGTGCTCGGGCGTGTGGTGGCCGCGGGCAAGAGGAGCGCTGCGGAGGCCGGGAGTGAGGGGCGTGTTGGGTTGTTCGGGGGTGTGGTGGCTGGGGGTGAGGGGTGCGGTGGGGTGCTCGGGTGTGTGGTGGCCGGGAGTGTGGGGCACGCTGGGTTGTTCGGGCGTGTGGAGGCCAGGGGTGAGGGACGTGTCGGGTTGGTCGGGCGCGTGGAGGTCGGGGGCGAGTGGCGTGGAGCCGAGATTCCCAGGTACGTCACGGCCGGAGTTGGATCGTGCGACGGGGTGGCTGGCGCGTTGAACGCCTGAGTGGCACCCGTTCGTCCCGGGCCGGTCGCCCGCAGGTGTCCAGAGCGTCGAACCCTCGACCGCGCACAGCTCCACCGGGATCACCGAGTCGGAGCCGTCCGGCACCGGCGCGCCTGTCGCGATGCCGAACGCCTCGCCCTCGGTGAGCTCGACGCCCGGCACCGGGTCGCCCGCCGCCACTCGGCCCACGATCGTCCACGGGCCCGGGCCGGACACCGCGTAGCCGTCCATCGCCGAGGTGTCACAGGTCGGCTGGCTGGCCCAGGCGTGCACACCGGCGGCTAGCGCCAGGCCGAGAGCGTCCGGCAAGGCCTGCTCAAGACCCTCCAGCGGCTTGGCGGCCGAGCGGGCCGTCTCTCGCGCGAGATTCCAAGGCATGTTCATCGCGGCTCCCGTGGTATAGCCTACCTCATACTGTATGCAATCCTCGGGACGGGGTGAAGTGCATGCCAGTCGCGACTTACGTACGTGATCACGTCGGCAGGCTCTACCGGGTGGGGGAGACCGACGTCGAAGTGTCGGGGCGGTCGCGCCGCGCGGTGTTGTGGGCGGCCTGGGCGGCGATGCTCGCGGCCGGCATCGGGCAGTACGGCTTCGGCGCGCTGATCCCGCAGTTGCAGGACCGGTGGAGTGTGCCGGAGCTCTTCTGGGCGCTGGCGTTGTGGACCGTGTGCCAGGCGGGCACGGCGTTTCCGGCGGCGTGGCTGCGCGAGCAGAAGAGACTGACGCCCACCGGGGCCATGTGGATGGGCGCGATCCTCACCGGCGCGGGGTTCTTCACGCTCGGGCAAGGGCAGCTCGTCGGGTACTCCGTGCTCGGTGGCATCGGGGCGGGGCTGATCTACGCGACGTGCCTCGGCACGATCGTCCGGTGGTATCCGGAACGCGTCACCAGGAAGGTCGCGTTCGTCAGCGGCGCCTTCGCGTACGGGTCGGTGCCGTTCGCACTGGCTACTGGCCTGTTCCTGCAGAACGTCACCGGCTTCCTCACTCAAACAGCTGTCGCGATCGTCGCCACAACAGCTGTCGCTGGGGCGTTGATGAAGGATCCGCCCGAGCACTGGTGGCCGCCGCACGTCTCGCCGCGCGAGTGGGCACTGGATCGGGCGCGGGTGCCGAACCGATTCGCGCTCAAGGAGTTCCGGACACACGAGGCCATGCGGTGCGGCACCTTCTGGTGGCTGTACGGCGGTGTGGCGTTCGCGGCGGCGGTGTCGCTCTACGACTTGGTCTACCTGCCGCTGTTCGTGGGCACCAAGGTGCTCGGCGTCATCGCACTGGCGACACTCGCGGCGGCGACGGGCACCGGACGTGTGCTGGTCGGGTGGATCTCGGACAAGATCGGGCGCAGGAAGGCGCTGGTCTGGACGTTGGCCACCGGAGGTATGGCGCAGTTCGTGCTGCTGTACTCCCAGAACGTCACGGGGTTGCTGATAGGGGCCGCACTGGCGGGCCTCGGCACTGGGTGCTGCTACTCGTTGCTGGTCGGTCTCACCAGGGAGTACTTCGGCGAGACGAACGGCGCGCAGAACTTCGGCGTCCTCTACACGGCGAAGGCGGCGGGAGCGCTCATCGCGGCGATCGTGCTTGCGTCGCAAGGGCCGGCGTTCGCGTTCGTCGCGGCCGGGGTGCTCGGCCTGGCGGGCTCGGTGCTCACCAGGCAGCTGTCGCAGCCGGGAAGGCCGCGCCTGTGAGCCGGGTGCCGAGGCTCGCTAAGGGCTGGCACCAGACGCCGTCCGAAGGTTGTTGCCTGATGGAGCTCACGTCGGTGCTCGCGGGCGAGGTGTGGTCGGACCGGCCCGCCTGTGTGCACCCGGTGCTGGCGTGTGTGGCGCGGTGCGTGAACGATCAGTCCACTGAGGATGGTCGGAGAAGGCTGTTGCCGTTCGCCACCAGGGTGATCGGCACGGAGAACGCCCCGGCGGCGCAGAAGATCACCGCGCACTGCCTCGAGAGCAGCGGGATCGACGCCCCGCAGTGGTGGCCGCGCAACTGGAAAGTGGCCAGGGCGGTGCGGGCGTTGCGCGGGGACGAGGTGTTGCGGCGGCTGCTGGACGAGTGCGTCGCGATCTGCAGGGAGGCAGGGCATGGGACGAGTGACGAGCAGGCGGCGCGTGGTGCGGCTGGTGGACGACGCGGCCACCGCGCGGCCGGACACGCTGGCGGTCGAGGAACCGCTGGAGATCCGCGTGCGGGGCAAGTCGCTCGCCGTCACCATGCGCACGCCGGGTGACGACTTCGACCTCGCGGCGGGCTTCCTGGTCAGCGAAGGCGTGGTGCGCAACCCGTCCGACATCGCGAACATCCGCTACTGCGCGGGCGCCACGGCCGATGGAAGCAACACCTACAACGTGCTCGACGTCGGCCTCGCGGATGGCGTCGCACCGCCGGACCCGTCGATCGAGCGCAACTTCTACACCACGTCGTCCTGCGGGCTGTGCGGCAAGGCGAGCCTGGACGCCGTGCGGACGACCGCGACGTGGCAGGTGGCGGCGGACCCGATCCGCCTCGACCCCAAGCTGATCACGGAGTTCCCGGCGAAACTCCGTGTCGCGCAACGAGTGTTCGACAAGACCGGCGGCCTGCACGCGGCCGGCCTCTTCGACGCGGCCGGCAACCTGCTGTGCCTGCGTGAAGACGTCGGCCGGCACAACGCGGTCGACAAGGTCGTCGGCTGGGCCACCCGCAACGGACGCCTGCCGCTCACCGGCACCGTGCTGATGGTCAGCGGCCGGGCGTCGTTCGAGCTGGTCCAGAAGGCGGTCATGGCCGGCATTCCGGTGCTCACGGCGGTGTCCGCGCCGTCGTCGCTCGCGGCCGACCTGGCTGAGGAGATGGGCGTGACCCTGGTCGGGTTCCTCAGGGGCACCTCGATGAACGTCTACACGGGAGGCCACCGCCTGGGCGTCGCGGTCGGAGCCCGCTAGCCCGAACAGCGTCCTCCGCGAGGAGGATGCCTCGCGGCGGACGCGATCTTGGTCGAACCCGCATAGATTTCCCCTCATGTTGACTGTCAGGGGGATCAGCCGGAGTTTCGGCGACCTGAAGGTGCTCGACGAGGTGAGCTTCGACGTGCGGCCCGGCCGCATGACGGGCTTCCTGGGCGCCAACGGGTCCGGCAAGACGACCACGATGCGGATCGTGCTGGGGGTGCTCGCCGCGCACGGGGGCTCGGTGAGCTGGCAGGGCGTCGAGATGACGTCCCAGAACCGGCCGCATTTCGGCTACATGCCGGAAGAACGCGGCCTCTACCCGAAGATGAAGGTGCGCGACCAGATCACCTGGCTCGGGCGGCTGCACGGTGTCGAAAGGACGGTCGCGCAGCGCAACACCGACCAGCTGCTCGACGACCTGGAACTCACCGACCGTGCGAACGACCGGCTGGAGCAGCTGTCGCTCGGCAACCAGCAGCGCGTGCAGATCGCCGCCGCGCTGGTGCACGACCCGGACGTGCTGATCCTGGACGAACCGTTCTCCGGGCTCGACCCGATCGCCGTCGAAACCGTGCTCGACGTGCTGCGCAAGCGGGCGGCGAGCGGGGTGCCGGTGCTGTTCTCGAGCCACCAGCTGGCGATCGTCGAACGGCTCTGCGACGACGTCGTGATCATCTCAAAAGGACGGATCGCCGCCGCAGGATCCCGCGAGGAGCTGCGGAACCGGCACGCGACGGCCCGGTTCGAGATCGTCGTCGCCCAGGACGCGGGCTGGGTCCGCGACGTGCCCGGCGTGACGATCCTCGACCTCGACGGGCCGCGCGCGGTCTTCGAGGCGGAACCGCAGCAGGTGCTCGCCGAGGCCGTGCGACGCGGCGAGGTCCGCTCGTTCACGCCGGTGGTGCCCACCCTCGACGAGATCTTCAAGGAAGTGATCTGACCATGGCCACGATTTCTTCCAACAGGGCTACTTTTGCGCAGGCGACCTGGCTCGTCGCCGAGCGGGAGATCAAGACTCTCGTCGGCACCAAGGGCTTCTGGATCAGCTTCGTCGTTACGATCGCGGGGTTGTTCGCGCTCACAGTGCTGCCGACGGTGTTCGGCGGCGACGACCCCAAGGTCGCCGCGGTCGGGTCGGCCGTGCAGGTGGTGAAGGGCAAGGCGCTGGACGTCCGCGAGGTCGCCGACGTGCAGACCGCCTCGGACCTGATCAGGGCCGACGAGGTCGAGGCCGCGATCGTCCCGGACGGCAGCGGGATCAAGGTCCTCGCGCTGAACGACCCGCCCGGCGACGTGATCCGCCAGCTCGTGGCGTCACCTCCGGTCGAGCTGCTCGACCCGTCCGCGGTGAGCTCCGACCAGCGGTTCGTCACCGTGCTGGTGTTCGGGCTGGTGTTCCTGATGTTCGGCATGGGCGGCGCCGCGATCGCGCAGAGCACCGTGACCGAGAAGCAGACCCGGATCGTCGAGATCCTCGTGTCGACGGTGCCGGTGAGGGCGCTGCTCGCGGGCAAGATCCTCGGCCACGTGATCCTGACGATGGGTCAGGTGATCGTGTTAGCGCTAACAGCGCCCATCGCGCTCAGGGTTGCCGGCCTGTCCGAACTGCTGGCGGTGGTCGTGCCCGCGCTGGGCTGGTTCATCCCGTTCCTGCTGCTCGGGTTCGTGCTGATCTCGTCGATGTGGGCGGTCGCGGGCGCGCTGGTCAGCCGGCAGGAGGACCTCGGCTCGACGATGGGCCTCGTGATGATCGCGGTGATGGGCCCGTACTTCGGTGTGCAGTTCTTCTTCGACAACCCCGCGGTGCTCGCCGTGATGTCGTACGTGCCGTTCACCGCGGGTGTGGCGATGCCGGTCCGGATGTTCGCACAGCAGGCCCAGCCGTGGGAGGCGCTGGCCTCACTGGGCATCCTCGCGGCGACCGTCGTGGTGATCCTGCTGGTCGCGTCCAGGCTCTACACCGGGTCGCTGTTGCAGACCGGCACGCGGGTCAAGCTGTCGAAGGCCTGGGCACCTGCAGAATAGGTGCATGATCGCTGATCCGATTCGCCTCGCCGTCGTCGGCCTGGGCGCCATGGGCACCCGGATGCTGACGGCGGCGCAGGCCCATCCCGGCTACACCGTGGTCGCGGGCGTCGACGTCGCACCCCGCACGCTCGACGTCCCGGTCGTCACCTCGCTGGACGACGTGCTGTCCGATGTGGACGCGGTGTACATCGCCACTCCGCCCGCCCTGCACGCCGAACTGACGCTCAAGGCGTTCAAAGCCGGCAAGGCGGTGTTCTGCGAGAAGCCGCTCGCGGTCGACCTCGACGAGGCGCGCGCGATGGCGGCGGCCGCTGAAGGGCTGCCGAACGCGGTGAACTTCGCGTTGTCGGACATGGTCGCGACGGTCGAGATCGAACGGCGGCTGCCGGAGCTGGGCACGCTGCGGGGCGTGGAGATCAGGCTGCAGTTCCCGCGCTGGCCACGGGCGTTCCAGGCGGAGGCGGCGTGGCTCGCGCGGTCCGAGCAGGGCGGGTTCGTCCGAGAGGTGTTGTCGCACTTCGTCTACCTGACCGACCGGTTGCTCGGGCCGCTGACGGTGGAGTCCGTGTCCTCGGACTTCCCCGAGGCCGGTGCCGCCGAGGTGGCGGCACGCGGCGTGCTGCGCGGGACCGGCGTGCCGGTGCACGTGTCGGCGTTCTCCGGACTGGCCGGGCCCGAGGTCTACGAGTGGACTGTGTGGGGCACCGAACGCTCGCTGCGCCTGGACCAGTGGGCTGATCTGTCCATTTCGGACGGTGGTGGATGGGAGCCGGTGCCGCTCAAGCAGACCGGCTCGGACTACTCGCGGCTGACGCTGTTCGCGCAGGCCGTGCGGGGAGAGCACCCGCGCGACCTGGCGGACTTCGCGAGCGGGCTGCGGGTGGCCCAGGTGATCGAGGCCTTCCTGCGCTAGTGCGAAAAAGCGTTTGACCGTGTTCGGCAGGATCGACGAAATGGGGATCTTGTTCGTCACGCTGTCAGGACATGGCCACGTCACGCCCACACTCGCGGTGGTGGAGGAGCTGGTGCGACGCGGCGCCGAAGTCGAGTACGCGACCGGCCCGGAACACGCGGAGGCGGTGATCGGGGCCGGTGCGCGCTGGGTGGAGCTGCCAGGGCTGCCCGAGTTCCGGCCGGCCACCGCCAACCCGATCGACGAGTGGTTTCCGCACTACTTCAGGGCGATGGTCGCCATCTACCCGCTGCTGCTGGAGCGCTGTGAGACTGATCGTCCTGAGTTGATCTGCTACGACTCCACGAACTGGCCCGCGCGGCTGGTGGCGCACAAGCTCGGCATCCCGGCGGTGCGCACCCTCCCGCACACAGCCTCGAACGAGCACTACACGTTGATGGACTCGAGCCTCGCCAGGTTCATCGCGGACGATCTCGCGAAGTTCGTGGCGGCCAACGACGTCGAGCTGGACATCCCGAGCACGATCGAGGCGCCGGAGGAGACCAGCGTGGTGTTCGTGCCGCGCGAGTGGCAGCCGTTCGGGGAGACGTTCGACGAGTCGTTCCACTTCGTCGGGCCGGTGCTGGGCAGCCGGCTCGACGAGGAGTGGGCACCGGCGCGCACCGACCTGCCGCTGGTGTTCGTCTCGCTCGGCTCGGTGCTGAGCGACGCGAACTTCTACCAGGCGTGCAAGGACCAGTTCCGGGACGGCGGCTGGCAGGTCGCGATGACCGCGCGCGAGGTCGAGCCGGCGGAGAACATCGAGGTGCGGCCGTGGTTTCCGCAGCCGGCGGTGCTGAAGCACGCCGCGGCGTTCATCAGCCACGGCGGCATGAACTCCACAATGGAGGCTCTGCACGCGGGCGTGCCGCTGGTGATCGTTCCGCAGACGCCCGAACAGGCCGCCAACGGCGACCGCGTGGCCGAACTTGGGTTGGGCGAACGGGTCGACGACCACGCGGACCTGCGCGCGGCGGTGGAACGGGTGGCATCGAGCGGCACGATCAGGTCCAATCTGGACCGAATGCGTGCCGCCATCGATGCCGGTGGCGGCGCGGCACGCGCCGCCGACGTGATCCTCAGCCGAGCACTTCGCGGAGCTTGACGCCGAACTCCTCCGGCTTGCCCGCGTAGCCGAACTCGCCGCCCATGAACCCGCCGTGGTGGCTGGGGAACACGACAGCGTCCTGGCCGAGCAGCTTCGCGGTGTGCTCCGCGGTGCGCCCGGTGAAGGTGTTGCCGGTCTCCTCACCGACGGCGATCACGACACGGGTCGGTGCGGCGGCGAGGGCGTCAGGCTTCACCTGGTAGTCGGTGATGGCGAGGGAGTCGCGGGACAGCAAAGGGTTGTCGCGGTTGCCGTCGTCCTCGGTGGGCAGGCCGAACTGCGCGGGGTCGGCCGGTGGCTGGGCGAAGTACTCGTCGGTGAACTCGCCCTGCCACGAGGTCATCGCCATGAACTGCGCCATGCCCGCGCCGAACCCGCCGGCGAAGAAGGCGTCGATGAAACCGTCACGGGCACGGCGGGCGGCGTCGGAGTCGGGCAGCACGCCGAGGAGCGGCGGTTCGTGTGCGACGAGCGTGACCACGTCGTCCGGATAGGACGCGACGAGCTCGAGCGCGGTGACCGCACCACCGCTGGACGCGAACAGGTCGACCGGGCCGCCGACCGCCTCGATGATCGCGTGGATGTCCGCGGCCTGCAGCTCGGGCCTGGCCTCCTTGCTGCCGTCCGAGCGGGTGCTTCTGCCGAGCCCGCGCGGGTCGTAGGTGATCACTGTGCGGTCGGGGAACTGCGCGCGCAGGGCGGTGAAGCCGGACGCGTCCATCGGCTGGCCGATCATCATCAACGGACGGCCGCCCTCACCGTGCACGTCGTACGTGATGGCTGCTTTGTCGGTTTCCAAAACATGTGTCGCCATGGATTTCTCCCCAGTGGAGTCGGGTCTGAGCAGCCTAGTCACACACGTGAACCCGGATGGGCTAACAGGCCGATCGACCTGCATGTATTCGGCTGTTATGAAGATCGGATGAAACGGATTGCAGTGGTGACCGGCGGCGGCACGGGCATCGGCAAGGCGGTGGCGGCCCGGCTCGTGCAGCAGGGCCTGGACGTGGTGATCACGGGACGCCGGGAGGACGTCCTGAAGGCGGCGGCCGAGGAGATCGGTGCGCGCGCGGTGGTGTTCGACGCGGCCGACCCGGACGCGGTGGAGGCGGCACTGAGCGATCTGCCGGAGTCGGTGGACGTTCTCGTCAACAACGCAGGCGGCAACATGACTCGCCGTCTGCCCGCGCCGCAGAACCTGGCGGACGTGCGGAACCTGTGGCTCGCGAACTACGAGTCGAACGTGATCAGCGCGGTGCTGGTGACGACGGCTCTCGAGCCGCGGCTGGCCGGCAACGCGCGGGTCGTGACGCTCGGCTCGATCGCCGGGCGCAGGGGATCGGGGGCTTACGGCGCCGCGAAGTCGGCGGTCGAGGCGTGGACGGCGGACCTCGCGTTCGCGTTGGGCGCCAGGGGGATCACGGTCAACGTGGTGTCGCCGGGCGTCACCGAGGACACGGAGTTCTTCGGCGGCACCCTGAGCGAGGAACGGCGCAAGAAGCTCGTCGGCAACCCGGCCAACGGGCGCGCGGGCACGCCGGAGGACATCGCCGCGGCGATCACCTTCCTGACGTCGCCCGAGGCCGGGCACATCACGGCGCAGGTCATCGGGGTGAACGGCGGAGCCGGGCTCGGACGCTGAACCCGATCACCGCCAGCAACACGACGAGCAGCGCGATCCAGGAGAACTCGGCGAGGTAGTGCTCCGCCGCCTCGCCGACGAAGTAGACCGCTGCCGTCGTGCCACCGGCCCACGCGATGCCGCCAGCTGCGTTGGCCAGGAGGAACTTCCCGTAGTGCATGCCCATCGTGGCGGCGAGCGGACCGGACAGGATCCGCAGCAACGCCACGAACCGGCCGAAGAAGACCGCCCAGGCGCCGAACCTCGTGAACAGCGCCTGGGCGCGGCCGACCTTGTCCTCGCTGAAGTGGCTGGGGAACTTCTCGCCCGCCCACCCGAACACGCGCGGCCCGAACCGCTTGCCCAGTGCGTACCCGATGCTGTCGCCGATGATCGCGCCCGCCGAGGCGCACACGCCGACCAGCACCGGTGAGATGCCGTCGTGGTGTGAGGCCATGAGTGCGGCGGTGACGAGAACGATCTCGCCCGGCAACGGGATTCCGACGCTCTCGATGCCGACCACCAGGCCTACGACGAGGTAGACCAGCAGCGGCGGGATGGTGTGGAGCCACTCGGTCAGCACTCTCGCGATCTTCCCCTCAGAGCGCTCTCCGTGCCAGCTAAGGTGACGATCACCGGCGTGAGGGGGCGGTGTGGCGTTCGGTGTGCTGCTGCGGCAGTGGCGGCAGCGGGCGGGATTGAGCCAGGAAGCGCTCGCCCAGCGCGCTGCGGTCGGCATTCGCACGGTTCGCGGGTTGGAGACGGGCGAGCGGACCGATCCGCGCATGGGCACCGTGCGGTCGCTGGCCGACGCGTTGGAGCTGACCGGCGCAGAACGGGCCGAGTTGTTCGCCGCTGCCGGACGTGACGAGCCCTTGCCCGTTGAACCCGCGAGGTTCGACCCGCTGGCTGAGGCCGCGGAGACCTTGAGGGCAGCGGTCGAGGCCCGGTGGCGCCGCGAGGAGGAGCAGCGGCAGATCCACGACCCGGTGCCGCTCCCCGTGACCTGGGATCCAGCACCTGTGGACCTGCAGGACAGCTGGCTCAACATCGGCGGCGAGGTCGAGCTGTCCGGACGTCTCGACCAGGTCGTCGAGACCTATCGCAGGGTCGGGTCACGACGGCTGGTCGTGCTGGGGCGAGCCGGATCCGGGAAGACGGTGCTGACCACGCGGTTCGTGCTCGATCTGGCGGGCGACGGGCCGGTGCCGGTGATCTTCGGGCTGGGCTCGTGGCATCCGGAACGGGCCGGGCTGCGCGACTGGATGGCCGAGCAGCTCATCCGCGACCACCCGTTCCTCGGGGCGCCGGGGCCGAGCGGTGGCACGTTGGCGGCGGCGCTGGTCGATGCGCAACGCGTGCTACCGGTGCTGGACGGGTTCGACGAGATCGCGGCCGGGTTGCACCGGCCGGCGCTCAACGCGTTGAACACCACCACTCTGCCGTTGCTGCTCACGAGTCGTGTGGACGAGTACCGGGACGCGGTCGAGGGCACGGACGTGTTGACGTCCGCTGCTGCGGTGGTGCTCAACGACCTGACGTGCGACGACTTGGCGGACTACCTGCCGCGGACCACGCGCAAGAACGTGTGGACGCCTGTGCTCGACGAGATGCGCAACGGCGGTGTGCTCGCGAAGGTGCTGACCACGCCGTTGATGGTCGCTCTCGCGCGGCGAATCTACAGCGATACGCCGGACCACGACCCGTCAGAGCTCCTCGGCTTCCACGACGCCGACGAGATCGAACGACACCTGCTCAGCAGCTTCGTACCGGCTGTATACGGGTCGTATACCGAACGTGTGCAGCCCTACCTCGGCTATCTCGCCGATCACCTCACGAAGCTCGGCACCCACAACATCGCGTGGTGGCAGCTCGGCACCTCCTCGGTGGTGACCGGGCTTGGTATCGGCACGACGGTAGGCGCCGCCGACTTCGTGGTCGAGGCCGTCGTCTTACGGGCGCTCACGGTCCGAGGGTTGTTGTTCGCGGTGATGATCGGTCTGGTCACCGGGCTGTTGTTCGGGCTGGCGCATTGGTGGGTGGTCCGGGCGGCGCCACTCGAGCCCGTGCGGACGCGGTTGCGCCTGCGCGGACGGGTCGGGCCGTCGGTGTGGCGGCGCGGTCTGGTCGGGCTGGCGTTCGGAGGGGCGGCCGGCAGCGCGTACGGGCTGGTGCGGGCGATGGCGTTCTGGCTGGTCGAGCCGGGACACGAGATGACCTGGGACGTGCTGGTCGACATCGGCGTCTTCGGGTTGGTGTTCGGGGTCGGCGCCGGAGTGGTGTTCTGGCTGGTCGCCGCGCTGGAGGCGCCGCTCGACCTGCGCTCGGCGGGGAGTCCTGGCGACCTGCTCGAAGCCAACCGGCGGCATGTGCTCGGACTGATGGCGTTGTTCGTGCCGGTGTTCGCGGTGTTCGTCGCGGCCACCACCGGGCTCGTGGCGGGCGGGCTGACGGCGTTGCGGTTCGAGGCCTCGTGGAGTCCGGCGACATCGTTGGTGATCGGCCTCGTCGGCGGCATCGCCGGTGGGCTGTCGTACGTGCTGAGCCTGACCGCGTGGGGGCAGTGGGTCGTCTTCGCGCGCGTGTGGCTTCCACTCACCGGGCGCCTTCCGTGGCGGCTTCAGGCGTTCCTGGACGACGCGTACCGGCGTGGTGTGCTGCGGCGAGCGGGAGCGGTCTACCAATTCCGGCACGCGAGGTTGCAGGAATACTTCGCGCGTTTGCGCTGATCAGACCGACCGGCCAGATGTGGCCGGTCGTCTGGCCTGTCCTTCGTTTGGCCCGACTGTGATCGTTTTCGACGTGGACGCGATCAACTGGGAGGCGTACAGCCATGAAGAGCTGTACCGGATGCTGTGGCAGGACGCAGACGTCGCGGATGTGAGCACGGTCGCCGACGAGTGGACGCGTCACCGCGAGGCGCTGGACACCCACGCCGCCGTGCTGAAGGAGCAACGGGCCGCGTTGCTCAACGACTGGCAGGGCGCGGCGGCCGAAGAGGCGGCGGCGAGGCTCACGAAGCTGGCCGAGCGGATCGAGAAGATCAGCGAGTTCTCGGCGGCGGGGGAGAAGGCCGCGCAGGACGCCGCTGATGCGTTGGCGGCTGCACGAGTCGCCATGCCGCCGCCACCGAACGACGCGACGATGCCGGCGTTCGCGGGGCTGCCGAGCGCACCGGCACCCTTTGCGCCCGCGCCCTTCACGCTGCCGAGCGCGCCCGCTCCGATGACCCTGCCGAGTGCTCCGACGATGCCGTCGGGCACGACCTCTGGCTTCTACTTCTACTTCGGTGCGGCGTCGGCTGACCAGCAGAAAGCCGACGCCGTCCGGGCCATGCAGACCTACGAGTCGAGCCTGAACGGCAGCGGGCGCCTGATCGACAACGCCCAGGGCACCATTCCGCAGCAGGCCGCCTCACCGATCAGAGCCCCCGCAGCGCCGTCTCCGGTCAGAACGCCCAGCTCGGGCGGCGTGCCGTGGCAACGACTCGTGAGCGGCGGCTCGGCCGGAACGACTCGCGGCCCGGTGATCGGGGCCGCCGCTCCGGTCAGCCAGCAGACCCAGCTCAGCCCCGGCATGCGCGCAGGTGTGATGGCCGGGCACGGCATCGGGCCGATGGCGATGAGCTCGACCGTCACCGAGTCTCGTTCCGCCGCCCAGGGCTCCGGCATGGCACCGGGAGCCGGCGGCGCGCGCAAGGACGACGACCAGGAGCACGAGAACCAGATGCCCACGCTCGACCACGGCCTGTTCGTGGTGAACGACCGCGTCTCGCCTGCCGTCATCGGGGAGGAGCAGTGAACGGATACGAGGTCGCTCCGGAACAGCTGCAGGACCGGATCAAGACCCTGACCAGGCTCGCCGAGCTGACCGGTGACCTGGTGGCGACCGCGAGCAGGCTGGCCGAGCGCCAGCCGTTGCTCGGCACCGCCCCACCCGCCCAGGACCTGTCGAAACGGCTCAAATCGGCAGGGTCGGGGCTCGCGGGCGAGGTCGGCGCCGCCGAACGCGAGGTGCGCGCGTTCCAGCAGATGCTGGCGGAGATCAAGACCACCTACACCGAGACCGACGCCGAGCAGGCCCGAAAGGCGGCTCGATGATCGCCTTCGATCTGGTGGAGATGGACCTGCTCGCCACCCACGCCGGGGTGCGCTGGCCGTTCCCGCTGCGGGTGCCGTCGTTCGGGAAGCTGGCGAGTGAACGCGCAGAGCTGCTCGCCGAGGCCGGCCACGGACTCCAGGCGCGCGGACTCGCCGAACCTCACGGTCCGACGGGCATGGCGCGTGAACTCGTCACCGCACTGCACGAGCACACGGCCGTGGTCGATCTGGTGGTGCCGGGAACGGGTGCGGTCGCGATGGTCTACGGCGACAGCGCGCTGGTGTGCACGCAGCACGAGAGCACGGTCCGTGTCGCGCACGTCGAGTCGGAGACCGTGGGCGAGGAACTCGTGGCGTTGGTGCCGGAACTGAGGCCCGCACAGCTGATGCCGATCACCCTGCCGCCCGGCGCGGCACTTGACCTGGAGGTCACCGGGCAGGGCCAGGCCGGGGTGGTCAAGGGCGGGCAGCGGCAGGAGGTGTCCTGGTTGGACAGTGTCGGCGGCCGGGTCAGGGTCGACGTCGGCAGTGACGGCTGGGTCAGCGTGAATCCCATGCGCCACAACGACATGGTGCGCATGATCGGTGAGCTCGCCGCAGTGGCGCGAGCCTAGAAGAGGGGGAGAAGTGGATCCAGCACAGTGGCTGGCGGACTACCAGGAACGCCTGGAACGAGTGGCCTACAGCGCTCGCAGTGCCAGCGCCAGCCTGGCCGAGGTCGGAGCGAGCGCGACCTCACCGCGCGGCGAGGTGACTGTGAGCGTCAACGCGGGGGGTGTGCTCGGTGATGTCGCTCTGACGCCCGCCGCGCGCAAGCTCGACGTCGACACGCTCGCGATGCTGATCGTCAGCACCGCGCGCGAAGCGCAACGGCTGGCGGGCGCGCGCATGGCCGAGGTCATGTCGAGCTACCTCGGCGAGAGCGACGCGTTGCACCAGATCACCTCGCATCTGCCGGAGGCCGTGCGATGACGTCGTTCAACGTCGACCACGAGCAGTTGCGCCAGCACGCGGCAACGCTCGCCGGCTGTGCCGACCAGCTCTCGGCCACCGGAACCGGGCTGCCGGACCAGATCGGCCAGGACTCGCTCGGCTCGTTCGCCCAGTTCCTCACCGCGGGACTCGGCAGCGCGATGGGGGAGACCCTCGACGCCTTCGCACAGATCGCGTCCACAATGGACAAGGTCGGCGCGGGCATGCGCGAGACGGCCGATCTCTACCAGCGCACCGACGACGACAATGCCGCAACTGTGGTGGGAGCCGGCCGATGACCACAGCAACCGACGCGGGCACGATCACCGAGCTGCTCAACGAGCTCCGCACCACCACGCGCGCCATCGCAGGTGACGAGTGGCTGACCCAGGACCTCGCCGGCTCGCCGAAAGCCGACATCAGCGAACTCGGCTCGAACGGGAAACCGTTGCAGGCCTTGGACAGCGCTGGCGTCGGCTTCCTCACGCCGATGATCTCGTTCCTGGACGAGCCGCTGAACCAGCTGCGCGGCAACCCGGACGGCGTGCAGCAGGGCGCGGGCGAGTTCGAGAAGGCGGGCAAGGCCGCCACGAACCTCGCCCAGGACTACCAGGACAAGGCGAAGAGCGAGACCAGCGGCTGGTCCGGCCAGAGCGCCACGGACTACGCCAAGACCGGCAAGCAGCTCGTCGACGGCGTCATGTCCGTCGCCGAGACCGCCCTGACCAACGCGAGCGCGCTGATCAAGGCGGGCCAGGTGGTCGCGCAGGTCGTCGCCGAGGTCACCAGGCTGATCACCGAGGCGGTCGGCAAGATCGTGCCGATCATGACCCAGGCGATCGCGGCGGCCCCGGCGACGTTCGGGCAGAGCATCGCCGTGGCCATCCCGCAGTGCGTGCAGATCGCCGTCGAGTGCGGCACGCAGATCGCCGCGAAGATGGGCGAGCTGCTGGCCAGCGGCGAGAACCTGATCAAGCTGGTCGAGGGCGCGCAGGCCGTGCTCAAGATCGTCAAGCAGGCCATGACGGTCATCGGCGAGCAAGCACAGGGCACCTCGGCAAAGCTCCCGACAGCTAAGTGATGAAGGGAACCTTCATAAACCTCAAGTTTATGAAGGTTCCCTTCATCGAGATCATGAGGTCAGGAGGGCGCGGGCCAGGGCGGCGGTTTCGGATGGAGTTTTGCCCACCTTGATGCCGACCGACTCCATGGCCAGCTTCTTGGCCTCCGCCGTGCCCGAGGACCCCGAGACGATGGCGCCCGCGTGGCCCATCGTCTTGCCCTCGGGCGCGGTGAAGCCGGCGACGTAGCCGACGACGGGCTTGGACACGTTGTCCCGCACGAACTCCGCGGCCCGCTCCTCCGCGTCGCCGCCGATCTCGCCGATCATCACGATCAGCTCGGTCTCCGGATCCGCCTCGAACGCCGCGATCGCGTCGATGTGCGTGGTGCCGACGATCGGGTCGCCGCCGATGCCGACGCACGTGGTGAACCCGAAGTCCTTCAGCTCGTGCATCAGCTGGTAGGTCAGGGTTCCCGACTTCGACACCAGCCCGATCGAGCCCGGCTTGGTGATGTCGGCCGGGATGATGCCCGCGTTGGACTTGCCGGGACTGATGATGCCGGGGCAGTTCGGCCCGATGATCCGCGTCGACTTGCCCTGAGCATGTGCCCAGAACCGTGCCGTGTCGTGGACCGGGACGCCTTCCGTGATCACCACGGCCAGGCCGATGCCCGCGTCGACCGCTTCGATCACCGCGTCGCCGGTGAACGCGGGTGGCACGAAGAGCACCGACACGTTCGCGCCGGTCTTCTCCATCGCCTCGGCGACCGTGCCGAAGACCGGCAACGAGGTGTCGTCGAACGCCACGGACGTACCGGCCTTGCGCGCGTTCACACCGCCCACGACCTGAGTGCCCGCGGCGAGCATGCGCCGGGTGTGCTTGGAGCCCTCCGACCCGGTCATGCCCTGCACGACAACGCGGCTGTGCTCGTCGAGGAAGATCGCCATCAGGACTCCTTACCTGCGCCGGCGCCGGCGAGCGCGGCGGCACGGCCGGCCGCGTCGTCCATCGTGTGCGCCACGGTGATCAGCGGGTGTCGTGCTTCGTCGAGGATGCGGTGGCCTGCTTCGGCGTTGTTGCCGTCCAGCCGCACGACCAACGGCTTGTCGGCGCGGTCACCCAGCAGCCCGAGTGCTTGCACGATTCCGTTGGCCACCGCGTCGCACGCGGTGATGCCGCCGAACACGTTCACGAACACGCTGCGCACCGACGGGTCCGAGAGAATCACGTCGAGCCCGTCGGCCATCACCTGGGCCGAGGCACCGCCGCCGATGTCGAGGAAGTTCGCGGGCGCGGCACCGGCCAGTGCCACTACGTCCAATGTGGACATGACCAGACCCGCGCCGTTGCCGATGACACCGACCGTGCCGTCGAGCTTGACGTAGTTCAGGCCCTTCTCGGCCGCCCGCACCTCGAGCGGGTCACCCTCCGCGCCTGAATCGGTGCGGGAGTGCCGGAAAGACGCGTTGTCGTCGAGCGTCACCTTGCCGTCCAGCGCGAGGATCTTGCCGGACTTGGTGAGTGCCAACGGGTTCACTTCCACCAAAGTCGCGTCCTCGGAAACGAAGACCTTCCACAAAGCGGAAGCGACGGCGTTCACCTGGTCGGCGATTTCCGGTGAAAACACGGCAGATGCGTCGAAAGCCGAAGCTGGCATTCGAGTGATCGAGTCGGCCATCTCCTCGATCTCCATGCCACCGGTCGCCGACGCCATCGCGATGAACGTCCTGTTGGCACGGTCGAGGAGGAACGAGATGTAGTACTCCTCGGCGATCTCGCTCGCCTCGGTCACCAGCACCTTGTGCACGGTGTGGCCCTTGATGTCCATCCCCAGGATGGCCGATGCCGCTGCGAAAGCTTCGTCGGGCGTCGAAGCGAGCTTGATGCCGCCCGCCTTGCCGCGCCCGCCGGTCTTCACCTGAGCCTTCACGACCACTGTCCCACCGATGGAAGCGGCTGCCTCGCGCGCGGATTCAGGAGTGTCCGCCACGAGACCACGCGGAACGGGCACTCCGTAGCGCTCGAAGACGTCCCGCGCCTCATGTTCGAAAAGATCCACCGTCTACGTCCTCTCGCCGAAAACTTGCGGCCATCTATGGACATCCGGTTGGTAGCGGAGTAACGATATGCCTACCTCATACGGTATGCAATCTACAGTCGAGCGCTAAGGGGCTGATCGCCGGTGACGAGTTCCGCGGAGGCTGGGTCGGATTCTGGGTCGATCTCTGGAGGCCATTTGGTCGCCAAAGCGCTCAAGGCTGAGGGCGTCGACACCATCTTCACGCTGTGCGGTGGACACATCATCGACATCTACGACGGCTGCGTGGACGAGGGCATCGCCGTCGTCGACGTCCGACACGAACAAGTAGCCGCGCACGCCGCGGACGGCTACGCACGCATCACCGGGAAGCCTGGCTGTGCCGTGGTGACCGCGGGTCCGGGCACCACCGACGCCGTCACGGGTGTCGCCAACGCCTTCCGCGCGGAGAGCCCGATGCTGCTGATCGGCGGCCAGGGTGCGTTGAGCCAGCACAAGATGGGCTCACTGCAGGACCTCCCGCACGTCGACATGATGACGCCGATCACCAAGTTCGCCGCGAACGTCCCGCACACCGCCCGCATCGCGGACATGGTGTCGATGGCGTTCCGCGAGGCCAACGCCGGTGCGCCCGGCCCGTCGTTCCTGGAGATCCCGCGCGACGTCCTCGACGCGAAGGTCCCCCTGAGCACGGCCCGCATCCCGCAGGCAGGCCACTACCGCGCCTCCACGCGCAGCGCCGGTGACCCGAGGGACATCGAGAAGCTCGCGGACCTGTTGGTGCACGCCAAGAAGCCCGCGATCCTGCTGGGCAGCCAGGTGTGGACCACTCGGGCCACGGACAGCGCGATCGAGCTCGTCCGCACCCTGAACATCCCCGCCTACATGAACGGCGCGGGTCGCGGCACCCTGCCTCCCGGCGACCCGCACCACTTCCAGCTGTCGCGCCGCTACGCCTTCGACAACGCCGACGTGATCGTCATCGTCGGCACCCCGTTCGACTTCCGGATGGGGTACGGGCGCAGGCTTTCGCAGAACGCGACGGTCGTGCAGATCGACCTCGACTACCGCACGGTCGGCAAGAACCGCGACGTCGACCTCGGCATCGTGGGCGACGCGGACCTCGTTCTCTCCAGCGTGACGCAGGCCGCGTCCGGTCGCGAGGACAACGGCGCGATGGGCCGCAAGGTGTGGCTGGAGGAGCTGCAGGCGGTCGAGGAGCAGTCGCGGCAGAAGCGCTCGGAGCACCTGCGTTCCGACGACATGCCGATCCACCCCTACCGCCTGGTGAGCGAGATCAACGACTTCCTCACCGAGGACTCCATCTACATCGGTGACGGCGGCGACGTGGTCACGTTCTCCGGCCAGGTCGTGCAGCCCAAGTCGCCCGGCCACTGGATGGACCCAGGTCCACTCGGGACGCTCGGCGTCGGCATCCCGTTCGTGCTCGCGGCCAAGCTCGCGAGGCCGGACAAGGAAGTCGTCGCCCTGTTCGGCGACGGCGCGTTCAGCCTCACCGGCTGGGACTTCGAGACGCTCGTCCGCTACAACCTGCCGTTCGTCGGCATCGTCGGCAACAACTCGTCGATGAACCAGATCCGCTACGGCCAGGCTGCCAAGTACGGCCTCGAGCGCGAGCGCGTCGGCAACACGCTGGGAGACGTGAAGTACGACCAGTTCGCCAAGATGCTCGGCGGTTACGGCGAGGAAGTGCGCGACCCCAAGGACATCGGCCCGGCGCTGCAGCGCGCCCGCGAGTCCGGCAAGCCCTCTCTGATCAACGTGTGGATCGACCCCGATGTGTACGCGCCCGGAACCATGAACCAGACGATGTACAAGTAGGTGAGATGACATGGCCAAGGCACTGGAGGGCGTCAAAGTCCTCGACATGACGCACGTGCAGTCCGGACCGTCGTCGACCCAGCTGCTCGCCTGGCTGGGCGCGGACGTCATCAAGCTGGAGACGCCGGGACGTGGTGACATCACCCGCGGCCAGCTGCGCGATCTGCCCGATGTGGACTCTCTCTACTTCACGATGCTCAACTGCAACAAGCGGAGCATCACGCTCAACATGAAGTCTCCTGACGGCAAGGAGGTCTTCGAGAAGCTCGTCGCGGACGTCGACATCCTGGTCGAGAACTTCGGACCTGGTGTGGTCGAACGCTTCGGCTACCCGTGGGAGAAGCTGCAGGAGCTGAACCCCGAGCTGATCTACGCGTCGATCAAGGGCTTCGGGCCCGGCCGCTACGCCGACTTCAAGGCGTACGAGGTGATCGCGCAGGCCATGGGCGGCTCGATGAGCACGACCGGGTTCGAGGAAGGCCCTCCGCTCGCCACCGGCGCGCAGATCGGCGACTCGGGCACCGGCATCCACCTCGTGGCGGGCATCCTCGCCGCGCTGTACCAACGCACGAACACGGGTCGTGGGCAACGCGTCCAGGTGGCGATGCAGGACGCGGTGCTCAACTTGTGCCGGGTGAAGCTGCGCGATCAGCAGCGACTCACCCACGGGCCGCTGGGGGAGTACCCGAACGAGCAGTTCGGGGACGAGGTGCCCCGCTCCGGCAACGCATCCGGTGGTGGCCAGCCCGGCTGGGCGGTGCGCTGTGCCCCCGGCGGCCCCAACGACTACATCTACGTGATCATCCAGCCGGTCGGGTGGGCGCCGCTCACCGAGCTGATCGGCAGGCCCGAGCTCGCCGAGGACCCCGCCTGGGCCACGCCCGAGGTGCGGCTGTCCAAACTGGACAAGGCGTTCGCGCTGATCGAGGAGTGGACGGAGAAGCACACCAAGTGGGAGGTGATGGACAAGCTCAACGCCCACAACATCCCGTGCGGACCCATTCTGTCCACAAAGGAGATCATCGAGGACGAGACGCTGGCCGATCTCGGCACCGTCGTCGAGGTCGAGCACCCCGAGCGCGGCAAGTTCAAGACCGTCGGCAACCCGCTCAAGCTCTCCGACTCGGAAGTTCCGGTGCAGCGTCCGCCGCTGCTCGGTGAACACAACGACGAAGTGCTCGGCTCCCTCGGCTACAGCGCAGAACGACTGGCCGAGCTCCGCACCGCAGGCGTCATCTAATCCTCTTCAGGGAGAAGAATTCTCATGCCGGACAACGGCTACGACCGCGCCGCGGTCGAGAACGTACTCGCGAAGGTGCGGGCGGAGGGGCGGTCGTCCCTCACCGCGCCGGAGGGCAAGCGGGTCTGTGACGCCTACGGCATCGCGACCCCGGCCGAGGCGCTGGCGAAGTCGTCGGAGGGCGCCGTCGCGTTCGCCGAGGAGATCGGCTACCCGGTCGTGCTCAAGATCGTCTCACCGGACATCCTGCACAAGACCGAGGCCGGCGGTGTCCTCGTAGGACTGAAGAGCTCCAGCGAGGTCGCCGAGGGCTACCGCACGATCATCCACAACGCCCGCAACCACAAGGCGGACGCGGACATCACCGGCGTCCAGGTGCAGCAGCAGTTGCCGACCGGGAACGAGGTCCACGAGGTCATCGTGGGCGCGGTGACGGACGAGACGTTCGGCAAGATCGTCGCGTTCGGCCTCGGCGGCATCCTGGTGGAGGTGCTCAAGGACGTCACGTTCCGGCTGGCACCGACCAGCGCGAGTGAGGCGCTGTCGATGGTCAACGGCATCGCGGCTGCCGAGATCCTGCGCGGAGTCCGTGGCGCGCAAGGGGTCGACGCGCACAAGATCGCCGACCTGATCCACCGCGTGTCGGACCTGGTGACGGACTTCCCGCAACTGGCGGAAGTGGACCTCAACCCGGTGCTCGCCACGCCGAGCGGCGCCACCGCGGTCGACGTGCGGATCCTCGTGGACGAGAACGCCGCCAAGGAGCCGCACCGGTTCACGCAGGACGAGATCCTGGCCTCGATGAACCGCATCATGAAGCCCGCCGCCGTCGCCGTGATCGGTGCCTCGAACGAAGAGGGCAAGATCGGCAACTCGGTGATGAAGAACCTCGTCAACGGCGGGTTCGCGGGCGAGATCTACCCGATCAACCCCAAGGCCGACGAGATCCTCGACCGCAAGGCGTTCGCCGGTATCGCCGACGTCCCAGGAGACATCGACGTCGCGGTGTTCGCGATCCCGGCCAAGTTCGTGCCGGCCGCGCTGGAGGAGGTCGGCAAGAAGGGCGTCGCCGGCGCGATCATGATCCCGTCCGGCTTCGGCGAGACGGGGAACATCGAGCTGCAGGACGAGATCGTGGCAATCGCACGCAAGCACGGCGTGCGCATCCTCGGTCCGAACATCTACGGCTACTACTACACGCCCGAAAACCTCAGCGCCACGTTCTGCACGCCGTACGACGTCAAGGGCGGCGTCGCACTCTCGTCGCAGAGCGGCGGAATCGGCATGGCGATCCTCGGGTTCAGCCGTTCCGCGGGCATGGGCGTCAGCGCGATCGTCGGCGTGGGCAACAAGGCCGACATCGACGAGGACGACCTGCTGACGTTCTTCGAGCAGGACCCGAACACCCAGCTCGTCGCGATGCACCTGGAAGACCTGAAGGACGGCCGTTCCTTCGCGGAAACGGCGAAACGCGTCTCGGAAAAGAAACCGGTCGTCGTGCTGAAGGCCGGCCGGACCGACCAGGGCGCCAAGGCCGCCAGCTCGCACACCGGCGCACTGGCGGGCAACGACCGGGTCTACGACGACATCCTCAGGCAGAGCGGCGTGATCCGCGCACCCGGCCTGAACGACCTGCTGGAGTACGCGCGCGGAATCCCGCTGCTGGCCACGCCGAAGGGCGAGAACGTCGTCATCATCACCGGCGCGGGCGGCTCGGGTGTGCTGCTCTCGGACGCCTGTGTGGACAACGGGTTGTCGCTCATGACCATTCCGGACGATCTGGACGCGGCGTTCCGGAAGTTCATCCCGCCGTTCGGCGCGGCGGGCAACCCGGTCGACATCACCGGCGGGGAACCGCCCTCGACGTACCGGAACACGATCGCGCTCGGACTCGCGGACGACCGCATCCACTCGCTGATCCTGGGCTACTGGCACACCATCGTCACGCCACCGATGGTGTTCGCGAAGCTCGTGGTCGACGTCGTGGAGGAGTACCGGGCGAACGGCATCCACAAGCCCGTCGTCGCCTCGCTCGCCGGCGACGTCCAGGTCGAGGAGGCCAGCGAGTACCTGTATCGGAACGGAGTGGTTGCGTATCCGTACACAACGGAGAAACCTGTCGCTGTACTGGGCGCCAAATACCGGTGGGCACGCGCCGCTGGGCTGCTTGGGTAACAACAGGGTTCCTCTGTAGCAAGGGAGAGATGGCCCGTCCGCGACCGTGACACGCCCACGGTCGCGAACCCGCCAGGGAGGTCAACGAAGACAGCCGGTCCTCTGGAGGTTGTTAACCGTGGATGATCCAAATCTGGTCGCCCGCACGGAAGTCAGCACACCGCCTGAAAAGGAGCGTGTCTGGCCCGCGGGCAGGCTGGAAGCGATGCCCATCAGGAAGTTGCCCGACGCACCACCGTCGATCCACCTGCTCGGTCCCACGGTGTTCCTGGTGGCCCTTGGCGTGGGTATGGGCGAGTCCTACATGTGGCCGCGCCTGGTACTGGTCTTCGGACCGGACATCAGGTGGCTCTTCCTGATCGGCGTGACGCTGCAGGCGGTCGTCATGCTCGAGATGGCGAGGTACGCCATGGCGACGGGGGAGAGCATCTTCTTCGGCGCCGCACGCGTGTTCAAACCGATCATGTGGTTCTTCTTCGTAGTCGCGATACTCGTCTACATCTGGCCAGGCCATCTCTCCGCCGGGGCGGCGGCCCT
The DNA here is from genome assembly GCF_000955955.1 of Lentzea aerocolonigenes. Taxonomy (GTDB): domain Bacteria; phylum Actinomycetota; class Actinomycetes; order Mycobacteriales; family Pseudonocardiaceae; genus Lentzea; species Lentzea aerocolonigenes_A. Next base: position 50,799 of record NZ_JYJG01000020.1, on the reverse strand, counting down.
GGAAAAGATCACTGGCATACCGTGGACGGTGTCGGCCTGTGTAGGCCTGGTCCTGGTCGGGATCCTGTTCAGCCTGGCCAAGGTCATCTACAACCTGCTCGAGAACCTGCTGTCCATCCTCATCGGACTGCTCGTCGTCAGCACCGCGGTGGTGGCCGCGATGGTCGGCACGTGGGGCGACCTGACCAGCACGATCAGCGGCATGTTCCAGTTCGGGTACTTCCCGGCGCAGGCGATGTCGCCGGAGTGGTTCCCGATCATCGTCGGCTCGATCGCGTTCGCCGGCCCGTCCGGCATGCAGCAGATGTGGTACACGCTGCACCTGCGCGACAGCGGTGCCGGCATGGGCGCGCACATCCCGAAGCTGCGCGGCTTGCGGCACGCGGGCGAGGAAGAGCAGATGCCTTCGCGCGGCTTCATGTTCGACACCGACGACAAGGCGGAGCTGGCCAAGTGGAAGGGCTGGCGGCGCTGGGTGACGTTCGACGCCCTGCTGTTGTTCTGGGGCATCACGATGCTCGTCACGGTTTCTTTCACGGTTCTCGCGCAGTCGGCCAGTCGCACGAGCCCGGACGTCAAGGCGCTCATCGAGTCCGGTGAACGCGAGGCGGCGCTCAACGCCATGTCGGACGCCTTCGCGTCAGCAGGCGGACCGGTGCTGGGTGCGGTGTTCCTCGGGTTCATCGCGTTGATCGGCCTCAACGCGACGCTGGGTCTGTTCGACTCGTTCTCCCGCGGCCAGGCGGACATGACGTACCACTTCGTGCCCGGCGCGAAGAGGTTCCGCATGTCGCACCTCTACGCGGGGTTCCTGTGGGGCGTCATCACGTTCGGCATCCTGATCCTGCTGTTCGGACCTGCCGACGGGCCTGGCGCGATCCTCGACGTGCTCGCGTTCCTGTCGACGTTCGCCATGGGCGCCTACTGCGTGGTGCTCCTGCTGGTGAACAACCGGATGCTGCCCAAACCCATTCGCCCCAAGCTGATCACGAACATCATCATCGGCTTCGGCGCGTTGTTCTACCTGGGCATGCTGTTCTTCAGTCTCATCAAGTTCGGCGTAGTGGTGGGCTGACGAATGCAGATCCGCGAAGGCTTTGTGAAAGAGGCTGTGCCCGGCGCTTTCGTCGGGCTCGCCGCCGGGCTCATCGCGGGAGGGCTGGCCGCGCTCGTCGGCCAGCCGCTCGGGTGGGCACTCGTCACGATGGTCGCTTTAGGACTACCGCTGGGCGCGCTCGGTGGCGGTTTCGGCCTGCTCGTTGCGGCGGGCAAGCTCCCGGCGGGGCGGTTCGCTCCCGTGGCGCTGTACTGGCTGGTCGCATTCCCGCTGGCTCGGCTGGTGCACGAAGTCACCGTGAGCCTCGTGCTCACCGGTCAGGTTCGACTGCCCTCGGACCTGGCCGGTTTCCTCGCCTACCAAGGGATCGTGAGCCTCGGCTGGGCCATCGGTTTCCTGTGGCTGCACGAACGCATCTCGATGCGACTGCGTGCGCGAGCCACCGCTACCCGCTGACCTTCCGCCGAAGGAGTTCGCGATGCTCGATCTTCCTGTCTGGGTGTGGATCGCGACCTTGGGCGGACTCGCCCTGGTGATCGCGTTCGACTTCTACCTCGTGGTGCGCAAGCCCCACGAACCAACGTTCCGCGAGTCGGTCTGCTGGGTCGTGTTCTACGTCGGCCTGGCCGTCCTCTTCGGACTCGGCGTGACGCTGTTCGCCGGTGGCCGGCACGGCGGCGAGTTCTTCGCCGGCTGGATCACCGAGTACTCCCTCAGCGTCGACAACCTGTTCGTGTTCGTGCTGATCATGGCCCGGTTCGCGGTGCCGCGGGAGCAACGGCAGAAAGTGCTGATCGTCGGCATCCTGCTGGCGTTGCTGCTCCGTGCGATCTTCATCGCCGTCGGTGCCGAGGCGATCTCCCGGTTCGACTGGCTCTTCTACGTCTTCGGTGCGTTCCTCATCTACACCGCGTGGAAGCTGGTGGCGCACAACGAGAGCGAGGAAGCCGAGTTCTCCGAGAACGCCGCGTTGCGCGCGGTGCGCAAGGTGTTTCCCCGCGCGAGTCCGCTGCTGATCGTCATGGTGGCGGTGGGCACGACGGATCTGCTGTTCGCGGTGGACTCGATCCCGGCGATCTTCGGGCTCACCAAGGAGCCGTACCTGGTGCTGACCGCCAACGCGTTCGCGTTGATGGGGCTGCGCCAGCTCTTCTTTCTGGTGGGCGGGCTGCTGGATCGCCTGGTGCACCTCAGCAAGGGCCTTGCGGTGGTGCTCGCGTTCATCGGGCTCAAACTGATCCTCGAAGCGATGCACCACCACGGTGTTCCCTGGGCGCCGGAGATTCCGATCGTGGCTTCTCTCGGCGTGATCGTGGTGACTCTCGCGATCACCACGGTGTGGAGCCTGCACACCTCCCGGCGGGCCGCCCGTGCCGCCGTGGAGGAGGCTGAAGCTCAGCGCTCCCAACGAGTTGAGGGTGCTCAGCCGTGAATCGTGTGGCCTTCGGCGTCCTTTCGGAGCGTCTGGGCCACGGCCGCGACGGCCTCGGCGTCCTTGCGCTGCTCGTTGAGCGCAGTGGCCAGTCCGAGGCCGAGCGCGCGGCCGTCGGCGGAGAAACCGGCGCGCGGTTCGGTCAGCGAGCGCGCGAAGTTCTTCAAGCGGGACATGGTCTTCCTCCTGTCGATGGTCGCTCCCGTCGCGCGCAGAAGCCCATCAGGCACTGTCGCACGGGAGTAGCAGGGTTGCGGCTGGGTTGTCCTCCACGGGATACCCACTCGGGGTCCTCGTTGATCCCATCCCTGCTGCCATTCAGCATACTGCGTTTTGTATGCAATCGTCTGCCATCGTGTCGCGGATCACCCGTGTGGCACCAAATGACCGATTTCAGGTGATCTGAGCGTAATGACTTAGTTACTCTCGGTGGTCTTCCGGTCGTGATACGTCTGCCTGGTCTGCTCCGCGTGACGGTGCATGACCTCGCCTGCTCGCTCTCCGTCACCATCGGCGATGGCGGCGATCAGCTCAGCGTGTTCGTTCCACGAGTCACGGCTGCGCGGGCGGGCGATCGGCGTGTAGTACCACCGCACCCTGCGGTCGACGAGCCCGATCATCTCGGACAGGACCTTGTTGCGGCCGATCGCCGCGACGGCCGCGTGCAGGTTGGCGTTCGCCTCGACCAGGCGGTCCACGTCGGCGGCGACCAGTGCGTCCTCGCCGGCCTTCTGCAGCTTCTTGAGCTGCTTCACGTCGGTCGCGGTGGCGTGTTCGGCGGCGAGCTTGGCGGAGTAGGTCTCCAGCACGCTGCGCACGGCGAGCAGCTGGTCGGCCTCCTCCTCGGTCGGGGTGTGCACGAAGGCACCCTGGGCGGGGCGCAGGTCGACCCAGCCGTCGGTCTGCAGTCTCTGCAACGCCTCGCGCACCGGCTGGCGGCTCACGCCCAGGTACTCGGCGAGCTCGGCCTCGACCAGGTGCTGGCCGGGGGCGAGGGTGCGGTTGACGATGAGCTCGAGCAGCGCGTCGTAAACGGCCTGACGCAGCGGTGCCGGCCGTTCGACCCGGCGGCTCGCCGCGGCGCTGAGAGGGCCGCTGGACTTGGCGGCCCGGCGGCCACTGGGCAAAGAGGTCATGTCAGACAGAATACAGCTTTTGGTATGCAAAAAGCACTTCTAGAGCTTTGGTCATGTTGTCCGTATACTGTATGCAATCTTGCCAACTTGGCTGGCGGAGCGGGGCGTGACATGAAGATCGCTGTTCTCGGAGCCGGAGCGATCGGTGCCTACGTCGGTGCGGCATTGCATCGTGCGGGCGTGGAGGTCCACCTGATCGCACGTGGAGCCCATCTCGCCGCGATGCGGGAGCACGGCGTGCGGGTGCTGAGTCCGCGTGGTGACTTCACCGCGCATCCTCATGCGACTGACGATCCCGCTGAGGTGGGAGAGGTCGACTACGTTTTCCTCGGTCTGAAGGCGTACTCGTACGCGTCGTCAGGCGATCTGCTGGCGCCCCTGATGGGGCAGGACACGGCTGTCATCGCTGCTCAGAACGGGATTCCGTGGTGGTACTTCCACGGCATGACCGGGCATCCCCTGGAAGGGCAGCGGATCGAGGCCGTCGACCCCGGTGGTTCGGTGTCCGCGGTGCTGCCGATGGAGCGGGCGATCGGGTGTGTCGTCTACTGCTCGACCGAGATCGAGTCGCCAGGGGTGATCCGTCACCTGGAGGGCACGCGGTTCTCGATCGGGGAGCCGGACCGTTCGATCTCGCCGCGTTGCGTGGCGCTGAGCGAGGCGATGATCGCGGGCGGGCTGAAGTGCCCGGTGGAGAAGGACGTCCGCGAGGACATCTGGATCAAGCTGATGGGCAACGTGGCGTTCAACCCGTTGAGCGCCCTGACCCGCGCGACGATGGTGGAGATCTGCGACCACTCGGACAGCCGCGATCTCGTGGCGCAGATGATGGCCGAGACGCTGACGATCGCGCGGGCTGCCGGTTGCGACCCGCAGATCTCGATCGACAAGCGCATCGACGGAGCCCGGCGGGTCGGGCACCACAAGACCTCGATGCTGCAGGACCTGGAGGCCGGCAAACGACTCGAGATCGACGCGATCATCGCCGCCGTGGTGGAGATCGCCTCGCTGACCCGTGTGCCCGCGCCGACGTTGCGGCACGTGTACGCGGCGATCGACCTCCTGTCACGCACGTCGCTGGTGTCCTGAGTTGCTGCTGCGACAGCTGAAGCGCTTGGCGCCGTTCGACATGCACCTGCACTACACCGATCGGCACCGCTTGCCGTCGGAGATCGAGGAGAAGCTCGGGCTGACGTTTCACGCGTCGGCCGCGGACATGGTGCCGCACTGCGACGTCGTGACGATCAACGCGCCGCTGCACCCCGAGACCGAGGGCCTGTTCGACGACGAGCTGATCGCGACGATGAAGCGCGGCGCGTACCTGATCAACACGGCTCGCGCCCGGATCGCGGACCGGGACGCGGTGGTGCGGGCGTTGCAGAGCGGTCGTCTTGCCGGGTACGCGGGCGACGTCTGGTTCCCGCAGCCCGCGCCGTCGGACCACCCGTGGCGCACGATGCCTCATCACGGCATGACCCCGCACATCTCGGGCAGCTCGCTGTCGGCGCAGGCCCGGTACGCGGCGGGGACGCGGGAGATCCTGGAGTCGTTCTTCGCGGGCACGCCGATCCGCGACGAGTACCTGATCGTCGACGGGGGCAAGCTCGCCGGCACCGGGGCCCACTCGTACGCCGTGCGAGGCTGACCTGGTTCAATGTCCCCAGACTGACGTTCTGGGGGGAACCAGCTTGTTCACGAGGATTTGCGCCGTGGCCGTGGTCGCGTTGACGTCGGCTTGCACCAGCACGTCTCCGATCACGGTACCGGCTCCGGCCACGACCACCACGAGCCTCTCACCCCGGTCCTCGCTGGAGGCCCTGGACGAGCGGGCCAAGGCCGCGATCCCGTCGCACATGGCGTTCGAGACTCTCGGGGCCGGGCCTGTGAACGCGTCCGGTCTGGGGCCGGAGGCGCCGGTGGAAGGCGACGGCATCGGCGAGGTCTGCGGTGCGTTGCTGCGCGTCGGCCGCGGCACGTCGGTCGCGCGGACCCGCACCTGGTCCGGTGGGGTGAACCTGTTCGAACGGGTCCACGTCACGTCCGAGCTGCCGGCGAAGGCGCTGGTGTCGATGGTGCGGGAGAAGGCTCAGGCGTGTGCGCCGGGCGCCGAGGTCGCGGTGGCCAGGCCGGACGGGGTCGAGGAGCTGTTCGCGTACTGCGGGGCGAACGACCCCGGCGCTGTTCCGTGGTCGTGCAAAGCGGCGTTCTCGCGGGGCAACGCGTTCGCGTTCGTGGTGGTCAACGCCGAGTCAGCGGAATCCGCGTCGCTGCAGCTCTCCGCCGCGCTGCCGATCTTCGCCGAGCCGCTGGTCAAGGTCTGATCACTCCTGCACGATGGACGCGCTCTGCAACCGGAGGGCGTCCTGTCCTGGCGGCGCGCCGAACATGCGCCGGTACTCGCGGCTGAACTGCGACGGGTTGTCGTACCCGACGGCGTAACCGGCCGAGGCGACGTCGTGCGGTGCGGTCACGAGCGCGGCGCGGGCTCGTTGCAGGCGGATCTGCTTCTGGTACTGCAGCGGGCTCATCGCCGTGACCGTGCGGAAGTGCCGGTTGAGCGTCGACACGCTCGTGCCGATGTCGGCGGCAAGGTCGTCGATGCGGATCACCTGGTCGAACCGTTGCTTGATCCACGCGATGGCCGCCGCGACCAGGGCCAGGCGGCTGCCGGCGGTGCCCGCCTGCCGCATCAGCGCGGCCTGCGGGCTGTTGAGCAGCCGCCAGTGGATCTCGCGACGCACGGACGGCCCCAGCACCCGCAGGTCACGCGGCTCGTCGAGCAGTCTGAGCAACCGGACGAGGGCGTCGAGCAGCTTGTCGTCGGCGGTGGAGAGCGCCATGCCGGGGCCGTCGTGCGGCTTGACCGGCGCCGGTCCGCCTTCCACCAGCAGCTGGGCGATCGTGGCTGGTTCCAGCTTGAGGCCTAGCGCGAGGAACGGCTTGGAGGGGCTCGCCTCGGTGATGTGACCGGTCAGCGGCAGGTCGACCGTCACCACCGCGATCTTGCCGGGCCCGTGGTCGAAGACGTGGTCGCCGAGCATCGTGCGCTTCGACCCCTGGGCCACGAGCGTCAGCACCGGCTCGGTGACCGTGCCCATCGGCTCGGTGACCCGGTCGCCCGCGAACACCAGCACGCCTTCGTTCCACAGTGGACGCCCGTGGGTTCCGGCGTGCCGGATGATCCCGCGGCGGAGCTCCTCCAGGTGCGTCATGCGGCCAGTCTTGCACGGTCGTGTGGCGATCTGAGCGAAAATGAGCGGATCGTGCAACGTCTCGCGCCCATCGGTCTAGGCGATCATGCTGTTGAGGCCTTGAATTGAGGCATGTCGCTTGATTCGTACATCACCCTCGGCCGCTCAGGCCTGCGCGTCAGCCCGTTCACGCTCGGCACCATGACCTTCGGCGAGGACCACGGCTGGGGGAGCTCGCCCGAGGAGTCCGCGAAGATCCTCGCGTCCTATGTGGACCAAGGCGGCAACTCGATCGACACCGCCAACCTCTACACCAACGGCCATTCCGAGAAGATCATCGGCGATTTCCTGGCCGGCTCTTCCCTGCGCGACCGCTTGGTGCTCGCCACGAAGTTCTTCGGCAACCTCCACGCGGGCGACCCGAACGGTGGCGGTCCCGGCCGCAAGGCTCTCGTGCACCAGCTCGAAGACTCGTTGCGCCGCCTGCAAACCGACTACATCGACCTCTACTGGTTGCACAACTTCGACCCGGCCACTCCGGTCGAGGAGACCATGCGAGCTCTGGACGACCTGGTCCGCGCGGGCAAGGTCCGGTACATCGGCTTCTCCGACGTCCCGGCCTGGGCGACGGCTCATGCGGCGACGTTGGCCCAGTGGCACGGGTGGTCGCCGATCATCGCCCTGCAGCTGGAGCACTCGCTGCTCGAACGCACCCCGGAGGGCGAGCTCATCCCGATGGCGCGGGCGATGGGCATGGGCGTCATGCCCTGGTCACCGCTGCGTGGCGGTTTCCTGTCCGGCAAGTACACCTCGGGCGGCGTCCCGGTCTCGGGTCGTGGCCGGGTGCCTTCCGCAGCGGAGTTCGTGGTGATCGACGCCGTCCACGCCATCGCAGAGGAGATCGGCGTGCCCGCGTCCCAGGTCGCGCTGGCGTGGCTGCGCGAACGTCCCGGCGTCACCTCGATCGTGATCGGAGCCCGCCGCCACGACCAGTTCGAAACGAACCTCGGCGCTCTCTCCACGACCCTCACCGACGCCCATCGGGCCAGGCTCGACGAGGTGTCCGCACCTCATCTGAACTTCCCGGCCGAGAACAACCGCGAACTGGCCCCGCACCTGCAGTTCGCCGGCGCCACCGTGGACGGCCGCCCCTCGACGATGCTGCCGATGTTCGCCTCGGGAACGAGGTACTGAGGCAGAGGGCGCCGTGGGGAGTCACGATTGGGGAGCTGCCTGCTAACGGCGGCGCCTCGCCAGGCGAAATCGAGGTGAGGAGGCGCCATGAACCTTCGAGTGCACCTCGCCGAGCGCGGGGCGGACGCCGAACGCCTCGACCAGGTGACGGGTTACCTGCGTCAGGATCTGCTGCAACTGGACGTCCGCGAGGTGACCGCGCTCCGCACGGGTCCGCCGCCGGAAGGTTCCCGTGCGCTGGACGTGGCGACGGTGGGCGGTCTGCTGGTGACGCTCGGGCAGTCCACGACGGCGCTGCAGACGATCGTGACCGCGATCCGAAGCTGGCTGCAGCGGGGCACTCCGGTGCAGCGCGCGGTGCGGGTGGAGATCGACGGTGACGTCCTGGAGCTGGCCGACGCGTCGAGTGAGGAGCAGGACAAGCTGGTCGCGCTGTTCGTCGGCAGGCACACCTGATGGGCAGGCGGCGGGCGCTGATCATCGCCAACTCCACCTACGACCACGAGGGGTTGAGCCGCCTGCGCTCCCCGGCGGCCGATGCCGAGGCGCTGGCCGAGGTGCTGGGTGATCGCCAGGTCAGCGAGTTCTCGGTGGAGGTGGTGCGCGACGAGACGGCGAGCGTCGTGCAGGAACGGGTGGAGGACCTGTTCCTCGAAGGCGAGCCGGACGACGTGCTGCTGCTGCACTTCTCGTGCCACGGGGTGAAGAGCGAGTCGGGCGAGTTGTTCTTCGCCGCGCGCAACACCCGGCCGAACCGCCTCGGCTCGACGGCGGTGCCCGCGGACTTCGTGCGGCGATGCATGCGGCAGAGCCGGTCACGCAGCATCGTGCTGCTGCTGGACTGCTGTTACGGCGGGGCGTTCAGCGAGGGTGTGGCGGTGCGGGCGGCCGGTGACGTGGGCGTCCTGTCCACGCTGTCCGGTGGCCGGGGCCGGGCGGTGATCACGGCGTCGAACGCGATGGAGTACGCCTTCGAGGGCGACCACCTCGCCGAGGACCACGCTCCGGAGCCGTCGGTGTTCACCTCGGCGCTGGTGCGGGGGTTGTCGACGGGCGAGGCCGACCGGGACGAGGACGGCTTGATCTCGTTGAACGAGCTGTACGACTACGTGTTCGAGCGGGTGCGGCAGGAGAACCCGAACCAGACGCCGTCGCGGGACATCGAGATGCAGGGCGAGTTGTACCTGGCGCGCTCCGGGCGGCGGAGGATCAAGCCCGCCGCGATGCCGGCCGATCTGGCGGCGGCGGTGGCGGACTCGAACATGTTCACGCGGCTGGGCGCGGTGGCGGAGCTGCGGTCGCGGTTGTCGAGCGGCAACCTCGAGGTCGCGGCCGGAGCGCATCTGGCGTTGACGCGGATGGCCAGCACGGACATCAGCAGTGTGGCCGGGGCGGCGGCCGCCGCGTTGAGCGACGCGATGATCCAACCGAGCGTGTCGGTGCTGCGTTTCTCCACGCCTGGCTCGCACGTGGTGGTGCTGGGCGGTCCACCTCTGGCGCGGGCGGTGACGGTGACGGCGTCGGAGCCGTGGATCCGGGTCGCGCTGGTCGAGGACGAGATCCAGGTGTCGCTGCAGCAGGCGGCCCCCGAGTCGGAGGGACGGATCGAGATCAGCGGGCCGACGGGGAGCGCGGTCGTCTCCGTGCTGTCCGAGGCCGCGAAGCCCGTCGACACACCTCCAGTGGCGCGGCAGGCGACCGTGAGTCGCCCGGTCGTGCCGGGGCCTCCGATGCCCGCGGGTCCGGCGATGCCGGCAGGGCAGTCGGAGCAGGCCGGGCAACGCAGGCCCGTCGAGGAATCGCCGAAGCAGCCCCGCCCGGACACCGACGCGCTCGTGCCCCGCTGCGCGGCGGCAGTGCTGGGAGCCGCTGTCCTGTTGCTGCTGGCGGTGCCGAGCGACTACCGCTACGACGACGCGATGCTGGTCAACCGCCCGACGCTCTGGGCCTACTTCGTGTCGCTCGGACTGGCCGCAGTCGTCGGGGGCCTCGCTCTGCTGCGGCCGCGCGCTCGCACAGCGGGCGCCGGAGTGCTCGTGGCAGCGGGATCACTCGCGTTGGCCGGACTGGCACTGCTGTTGTTCGAACCGATCTACTCCGAAAGTTTCGCGCCGTACGGCGTGGCGTACTACATGGGCGCCGTCGGAATGTTGTTGCTGATCGGGTCCGCATTCGCGGCCGTGAAGATCGTGCGCCGTGTGCCCGACGCGTCGTTCGCCGCGCCCACGCCGCCGTGGCACGCGGTGGTGCTCATCCTGTGCGGGCTGGCGGTGTCGGCCGTGCTGGCGTGGAGGGCGTTCCTGCTCACCGCGGATGACCTCGTCTGGATCGCGGGTTCGTGCGGAGCGGCGCTGGGGGCTCCGGTCGTACCGTGGCTCGCGGCGCGGGCACGACCAGCGCACCTGGCCGGAAGCATGGTGGCGGTGTGGGCCGTGCTCCTGGTCGTGATCTCCGCGATGCCGTTCGGGTTCGCGACCCCGAGCTTTCTGATCATCGTGCCGGTGCTGGTGGTCGTCGGGCTCACCGCGGCACGGCGACAGCTGCTCTGAAGCTACCGGGCACCTCCACTCCAAGAAACCGCGAACTGGGGCTAGCGCATACCGAAGATTGCATACAGTATGGACGCTAGGAGGTGTCGTGATGAGCAGGCGGAAGAAGACCGAGCCCTACGTGCGGCTCACCCAGCCGCTGGTGCGCGACGCAGGCATCCTGCGCCCTGCCACCTGGGACGAAGCGCTCGATCGTGCGGCAGAGGGGTTCCGCAGGAACGTGGCCAAGAACGGGCCGGACGCGTTCGGGATGTTCTCCTGTGCCAGGGCCACCAACGAGATGAACTACATGGCGCAGAAGTTCACGCGGGCGGTCATCGGCACGAACAACGTCGACTCGTGCAACCGCACGTGTCATGCGCCCAGCGTGGCGGGGCTCGCGAAGGTCTTCGGCAGTGGTGGCGGTACCTCCTCCTACCAGGAGATCGAGGACGCCGACCTCATCGTTCTGTGGGGGTCCAACGCGCGTGAGGCGCACCCCATCTTCTTCCAGCACGTGCTCAAGGCGGTCAACAAGGGCGCGAAGCTGTACGTGGTCGATCCGCGGCTCACCAGCACGGGCAGGTGGGCGCACAAGTGGTTGCGGCTCAACGTCGGCACGGACATCCCGCTGGCCCACGCCATCGCGCGCGAGATCATCGCCTCGAACCTCATCAACAGGAGCTTCATCGAGCGGGCGACTGAGGGGTTCGAGGAGTTCGTCAAGGCTGTCGAGCCGTGGACGCTTCCCGTCGCCGAGTTGGAGACCGGTGTGCCCGCCGAGCTCATCCGCGAGCTCGCGCACGCCTACGCCAAGGCCGACCGGGGGCAGCTCAGCTGGACGCTCGGCATCACCGAGCACCACAACGGCACGGACAACGTGCTCAGCCTCATCAACCTGGCGCTGCTCACCGGGCAGGTCGGGCGGTACGGCGCGGGGCTGAACCCGTTGCGCGGGCAGAACAACGTGCAGGGCGGCGGCGACATGGGGGCGATTCCCGACCGCATGCCCGGCTTCCAGGACATCACGGACCCGGACGTCACGGCCAAGTTCAACGCCGCGTGGGGCTCGAACATCCAGGCCAGGAAGGGCTGGAACCTCACCCAGATGCTCGAGGCGATGGAACGCGGTGACATGACCACCGTCTACATCATCGGCGAGAACCCCGTGCAGTCCGAGGCGGACTGCGAGCACACGATCAAGCGACTGTCCAACTTGGACCACATCGTCGTGCAGGACATCTTCCTCACCAAGACCGCGCAGATGGCGCACGTCGTCCTGCCTGCCGCGGCGGCCTGGTGCGAGACCGACGGCACGTTCACGAACAGCGAGCGCCGGGTCCAGCGCGTCCGCAAAGCCCTGAACCCGCCGGAGGGCGCGCGCGACGACATCGAGATCATGAGCCAGATCGCCGAGCGGCTCGGCGCGCCGTGGCAGCACATGACCGGCGAGAAGGTGTGGGACGAGCTGCGCAGCCTGTCGCCGTTGCACACCGGTATGTCCTACCAGCGACTTGAGGAGCTCGGCGGCATCCAGTGGCCGTGCCCGAGCGAGGACTCCCTCGAACCCAGCTTCCTGCACGGACGGCTGTGGGAGGAGGACCCGGTCAAGCGCGGCATGCCCGCCACGTTCTCGCCGGTCCTGCACAGCCCGCCGGTCGACGAGCTGACCGAGGAGTTCCCGTACCGGCTCACCACCGGGCGGCGGCTCGACTCCTACAACACCGGCGTGCAGTCGGCCGGCTTCGAGTCGCCGCTGCGCAAGGGGGAGACGCTCGACCTGTCACCGCAGGACGCGGAGAAGCTCAACGTCAAGGCCGGTGAGGAAGTCCAGATCACGTCCAGGCGCGGCCAGATCCAGGCGCCGGTCAGGATCGACGACGGACTGACGCCTGGCCTGGTGTTCATGACGTTCCACTTCCCGGACGAGATCGACGTCAACATCATCACCATCGAGGCGACCTGTCCGATCGCGGGCACGGCCGAGTACAAGGCCGCGGCCATCCGCATCGACAAGCTTCCCGTGAAGGTGGCCTGAGTGGACCTCAAACTCCTCGACGTCGAGCCCACCGAAGCCGAACGCGTGGTCGTCGACCTGTTCACCGGAATGGGACGGGACCAGCTGTTGCCGGCCCTGCACGCGGTCAACGACCGGGTCGGCTGGATCAGCCAGGGCGCGCTGAACCACATCTGCCGCGTCCTGCACGTCCCGCCGGCCGAGGCGTACGGCGTGGCGAGCTTCTACTCGTTGTTCTCGCTCTCCGAACGCCCTGCGAAGATCACGCACGTCTGCGTCGACCTCGCGTGCCAGGTCAACGGCGCGAAAGCGTTGTGCGACAGGCTGACCGACGAGCTCGGTCCGGCGGGGGCGAAGAGCGGGTGGTTGCGCAGCCCGTGTCTCGGGGTGTGCGAGAAGGCTCCGGCGGCGCTCGCGTTCGAGGCGGGGGAGGTGGCGAAGGAGCAGCTCCTGGCGCCCACCCACGCAGGTGAGGTGATCGCGGTGGCGGCCGCTGGTCCCTCCCATGTGGACGGTGAGCGCGCGGAGGTGCCGCAGGCCGGTTCGCCCGGCCTGCGGCTGCTCAAACGAGTCGGTGTCGTCGACCCGGAATCACTTGACGACTACCGGGCCACAGGTGGCTATCACGCCCTCCGGACGGCACTGCTGCTCGGACCGTCCGGGGTGATCCGCGAAGTCAGCGACGCCAAGCTGATGGGACGCGGCGGTGCGGCGTTCCCGACGGGGCGCAAGTGGGACGCGACCGCCAAGCAACCGGTTCGGCCGCACTACCTGGTGTGCAACGCCGACGAGAGCGAGCCCGGCACGTTCAAGGACCGCCTGCTGATGGAGGGCGACCCGTTCGCGGTGATCGAGTCGATGACGATCGCCGGGTTCGCGGCAGGTTGTTCGCGCGGCTATCTGTACCTGCGCGGCGAGTACCCGCGGGCGTTGCACCTGCTGCGCAACGCGATCTCGAAGGCGCGCGAGCGGAACTTCCTCGGCGAGAACATCATGGGCCACGAGGGTTTCTCGTTCGACATCGAGATCAGGCGCGGCGCCGGCGCGTACATCTGCGGCGAGGAAACCGCGATCTTCAACTCGATCGAGGGCTTCCGCGGGGAACCGCGGTCGAAGCCGCCCTTCCCGGTGGAGAAAGGGCTGTTCGGCAAGCCGACCGTGGTCAACAACGTGGAGACGCTGGTCAACGTGCCGGTGATCCTCACGGAGGGCTGCGAGGCCTACACCCGCGTGGGCACCGAGGGGTCCACCGGGCCGAAGCTCTTCTGCCTGTCGGGGAACGTGAGTCGTCCGGGCGTGTACGAGGTGCCGTTCGGCACCACGCTCGGGGAACTCCTCGATCTGGCGGGTGGCGTGCCGCCAGGCCGGGAGCTGCGAGCGGTACTGCTCGGCGGGGCGGCAGGCGGGTTCGTTCGCCCGGACGAGCTCGACCTGCCGCTCACCCTGGAGGACGCGCGCGCCGCCGGCACCACGCTCGGTTCCGGAGTCGTGCTGGTACTCGACGACACCGCCGACCTGGGCAGCTTCCTGTTGCGCATCGCCGCTTTCTTCCGCGACGAGTCGTGCGGGCAGTGCGTGCCGTGCCGGATCGGGACCGTGCGGCAGGAGGAAGCGCTGCACCGGCTCGTCGGCAAGCGTCCGCTGAGCACCAGCGCGGCAGATCTCCAGCTGCTGCGCGAAGTCGGGCAGGTCATGCGCGACTCGTCGATCTGCGGACTCGGGCAAACCGCCTGGAACGCCATCGAATCGGCTCTGGATCGACTGGGCTACGCGGAGGAGGCGGCGAAATGACGATCGTGGAAATCGGCCTGCCGAAGCGTCTCGTCGAGATGACGCTGGACGGCGAAAGCGTTCGCGTGCCTGAAGGCGCGACGATCCTGGACGCATGTACGGCCAAGGGGAAGTCGATTCCCACGCTGTGCTACGGCGACACTTTGAAGCCTGCAAACGCTTGCCGCGTCTGCATGGTCGAGGTCGAGGGATCACGCACACTGGTGCCGTCGTGCTCGCGCAAGGTCGAGCCCGGCATGGTCGTGCACACCGACTCCGAGCGCACGCAACACAGTCGCAAGCTGGTGCTGGAACTTCTGGGGTCCGCCACGGACCTGTCCACCACGCCGCACGTGGACGAGTGGATGTCCGCGTGCGGCGCCGACCCCTCTCGGTTCGGTCCCGAGGCCGAGACGAAACTTCAACCAACCATTGTGGACAATCCGTTGTACGTCCGCGACTACGGCAAGTGCATCATGTGCTACAAGTGCGTCGACGCGTGTGGCGACCAGTGGCAGAACAGCTTCGCCATCTCCGTCGCCGGCCGTGGGTTCGACTCGCGGATCTCCACGGAGTTCTCGACGCCGTTGCCCGACAGCGCTTGCGTGTACTGCGGCAACTGCATCGAGGTCTGCCCGACGGGTGCGTTGAGCTTCAAGCGCGAGCACGACAAGCGCGAGGACGGCACCTGGGACGAGAGTGCTCAAACCCAGACCACGACCGTCTGCACGTTCTGCGGTGTCGGGTGCAACCTCACCCTGCACGTGCAGGACAACGAGATCGTGAAGGTCACTTCTCCGCACGAGAGCACTGTCACGCACGGAAACCTGTGCATCAAGGGACGTTTCGGCTGGCAGCACGTGCAAAACCGCTGATTCACAGCTAGGCAGCGACATTTCCTTTTGGCAGGAAGGGCCGCCCAATGCCGTTGATCTTGAAGCCCGGCACCTCGTGGGACGAGGTCTACTCGCAGTGCGTGAAGATCGCACCAGAAGCGTTCCACGACGATCGGCTGCTCAACCACTTCGGCGGCGGGTGGAGTCGTTCCGGCGAACCGATGCCCGCCACCAGCCCGGTCGACGGCTCCACCATCGCGGGCCCGCCGTTCCTCGACTTCGACGTCGCGGGACGGGCGGTCGTCGCGGCCGTCGACCAGCACATCGAGTGGCGCAACGTGCCTCTGCCCGAACGCAAGGCGCGGGTGTCGTCCGCTTTGGACGCACTCACCGAGCACCGCGACCTGTTGTCGTTGCTGCTGGTGTGGGAGATCGGCAAGCCGTGGCGGCTCGCGACGGCCGACGTCGATCGCTGCATCGAGGGTGTGCGGTGGTACGTCGAGGAGATCGACTCGATGCTGGCCGGGCGCGAACCGCTGTCCGGCCCGGTCAGCAACATCGCCTCGTGGAACTACCCGATGAGCGTGCTCATGCACGCGATGCTCGTGCAGGCGCTGGCGGGCAACGCGGTCATCGCCAAGGCGCCGACCGACGGTGGCGTGAGCTGCCTGACGCTGGCGACGGCGCTGGCGGTCCGTTCTGGGCTGCCGTTGACGTTGGTCAGCGGCAGCGGCGCCGAGCTGGCGCCGGTGCTGGTCGGGTCGTCGTTCCTCGGCTGTGTGTCCTTTGTGGGCGGTCGCGACGTCGGCAGCGCCATCGCGACGCGGCTGGTCGACTCGAACCGGCGGCACGTGCTGGAACAGGAGGGCCTGAACTGCTGGGGCATCTGGGAAACCGACTCCTGGGACATGCTCGGCACGCAGATCCGCAAGGCCTTCGACTACGGCAAGCAGCGCTGCACCGCCTACCCGCGGTACGTCGTGCAGCGGTCGTTGTTCGACAAGTTCCTGTCGGTGTACCTGCCCGCGGTCCAGGAGGTCACCTTCGGGCACCCGCTCGCCGTCACTTCGCCCGGCGACGAGCTGCCCGTGCTGGACTTCGGGCCGTTGATCAACGACGCGAAGGCCAAGGAACTGGGTGACGTCGTGGACGAGGCGATCCGGGCCGGCGGTGTGCCGTTGTACCGCGGATCGCTCGACTCGGGTCGCTTCCTGCCCGGTCAGCAGACGGCGGCGTACTTGGCGCCGGTCGCGATCCTGGACCCGCCTCGGTCGTCCGTGTTGCACCACGCGGAGCCGTTCGGGCCGGTCGACACGATCGTCCTGGTGGACACCGAGGCCGAGCTGCTGGCCGCGATGAACGCCTCGAACGGTGCCTTGGTCGCGTCTCTGGCCTGCGACGACGAGGCGACGGCGAAGCGACTCAGCGAGGACGTCCAGGCGTTCAAGGTCGGCATCAACAAGCCGCGTTCGCGGGGTGACCGGGAGGAGGTGTTCGGTGGCCGTGGAGCCTCGTGGCGCGGTGCGTTCGTGGGCGGCACGTTGCTGGTGCACGCCGTGACAGAGGGTCCGCCGGATGAACGGCCGTACGGCAACTTCCCGTCCTACTCGCTGTACCCGCCCACGTGACGTACCGGGCGGACTTGCTCCGCATCGTGCAGAACGTGGTGGCACCTTCGGCCGCCGATGTCGATCAACAGGCCAGATTTCCGCGCGCCGCCCTGAACTCGCTGGGGGCGCGCGGCCTTCTGGGGATGACGATCTCCCGCACGGTCGGCGGGGGAGGTCAGGATCTCCGCTCGGCCGGCCGGGTCGTCGAGGAGATCGCTCGGGTGTGCGGCGCAACGGCTTCCGTGTTGCGCTCGCACTACTCCGCGGCCGCCGTGCTCGATCGTTCCGGCCCGCACTGGTTGCGCGCGGAGATCGCTGCTGGGCGGCACCTGTCGACGTTGGCGGCTTTCGGCGCGAGCGGCGAGGTGTCGACGCACGGCGACATCGTGCAGGTGCGGGCGCGCAAGAGCTGGGTGATCGCGGCCGGCGAAGCGGACAGCTACGTCTGGTCGTGCGGGCGGGCGTTGTTGCTGGTGCCCGCCGAGGCGCCGGGGTTGCTCGTGCCCGCCGATCATGCCGGGATGGGGCTGCGGGGGACCGTGGCCACCTGTGTCGAGGCTGATCCCGTGCGGGTTCCCGCTTCGAACCAGCTGTGGTCGGAGGAGCTGGCGTTCCCGTGGTTCCTGGTGCTCGGGGCCGCGGTGTCGTTGGGGCTGATGGAAGGCGCGTTGGCCGCGGCGTTGGGACATCTCGGCGGTGGTGATCCGCGGACCCGTGCCGATCTGGCTCGGATGCGGTTGCGGACGGACGAGGTTCGGGTGCTCTACAACGACACCTCGTCGGCGGTGACGTGGCATCCGGAGCGGTCCGCTGACCGGGTTCGGCTGCTCGCGGTGACCGCTACCGAGGCTGCTGTCGCGGTGACGGACCTGGCGATGAAGGTGTGCGGGGACGCGGCGTTCCGCCGGGATCTGGGCATCGAGCGCAGGTTCCGGGACGCGCGGGCAGCGGCGGCGATCGAACCGACGGTGGATTCCCTGTTGGATTCGGTGGAGATCTAATTGCCGGTTCGTTAGGGTCGCGAACATGTCGCTGCCACAGGCGTCCAAGAGTCCCGCAGTGGGGCTGACCGCGCTGGTTCTCGGGCTGGTCGCGGTCGTGGTGCCGTTCCTGCCGGTCGCCATGGACGGGTTCCGGCGCTACGTCGGGCTGGTCGGCGGGGTGATCGTCCTCGTCGTGGCGGTGCTCGGTCTGCTGGGTGACCGGCGCGGCAAGCCGATGGCCGCGATCGGGCTGCTGCTGGGACTGCTGGCGGTGCTGGTCAGCGCGATGATGTTCGTCGGCGGGCGGCCGTTCTGAGGCCAGGGGCCTACTCGGCCCTCCGGTAGGTCTCGGCGAAGATCTCCAGGCCCTGCCCGGACGGCACCGGCAGGGCCTCGGTGAGCTGGACGCGGTGGTCGCTGTCGCGGATCAGCAGGCGCGGCAGGTTGCGCAGGTGCAGGGCGTTGGTGAGGTCGACGTACTGCGGTTGCTGATGGTTCGTGCCGACGAACACCTGACCCGGCAGACCGTTGGCAGCGCGGAACCGGGCCACCGAGGCCACATCCCTGACGTCCAGAGCGGCAGCGGACAACTCCCACGTGCGACGCGCCAGCAGGACGTCGCGGTAGCGCAGGCGGTCGGCGAACAGCACGTCACCGGAGTGCGAGAAGGGGCGCAACTGGGAGAGGTCGGCCGCACCGCACGCGAGGTCGGCGTGCAGTGCGGCGACCCGGCCGGGCAGTGAGATCGGCAGGAGGTGGCCGAGGTACAGGACGTCGACGACCGCACCGGAGCGCCGCAGCCTGAGCTCGTCGCGTTCCTGGTCGTGGAAGAGTTCGAAGGCGTCCGGGGTGTGGTCGGCCCAGCGCGGATCCTCACCGATCTCCACGCGGCTGAGCAGCGGGTGCAGGTTCGGGGTGAAGCCCTGCACCGGGCGGTACTCGGCGAAACCGCGCGGGAACACACCGTCCAAAGTGGCCCGGACGGACGCGTAGGCCTCCGGTGGCAGCATGTCCAGGAAACGCACGGGAAAGCGGCCGAAGCCGTGGTGGATGTCGTTCACCACCAGACCTTCCGGAGAAGGCTGCGCGGAGAAGCCGTACGACACGGGACGGGTCTTCATCCACGACGGCAGCAGGTCGGCGGCGGCTTCGACGGCATCGTCGGTGATCACGCCGTCCACCACTAGATCGGCGACCTGGGCGCGGCTCGCGCCGAGGCCGCCGGTCGGTGCGGAGGCCAGCGCGTCCAGGAGCAGCTGCGAGCACTCGGCGAGGCGCGCTGAGCCACCGCGGCCGAACTCGACGACGAACTGGTCGCGGATGTGCCTGCGGATCGCGAGGTGCCGGTCGAACAGCATGAGCAACGGCGTCAACGAAGCCAGCGAACGCACGCCGTCGTACCCGTACGCGCGACCGAGGCGAACCGGTTGCGGCAGCACGACGTCCTCGCTCAACGGTACGACGCCGGTAAGGTCGGCACCGACCGCCGAGCCCAGCGCCTCCCACTCGGCGGTGAGCGCGGCCAGCGCGGCGGGCCGTTCCGACGACGAGAGCTCACCGAACGCCACCGTCGAGTGGTGGATCGACAGCACGCGGTCGGCCAGCTCTGGCCGTCCGGTGTCGCGCAGCCACGAGGCCAGCGACGGACATGCGGCAGGGTCCTGCGGATCGACCGGCAGCACCGGGATCAGCAGCTTGATGTCGAGCAGCAACGCGACGTGGCCCCTGGCGCGATGGGACTCGCCGTCGGGCAGCCGGGTCGCGAGCGCACCGGCGAGTTCGGACGGGCTGATTCCCTTGGGGTTGGCCGAGGTCAGGCCGATGAGGAACCGCAACGACGGGCTTGAGGCCAGCTCCACGCTCTCCTCGGCGCACAGATACGAGCCGGAAGCCGGGACGTCGCGGAGGAACTTCGTCACGCCGTCGTCCTCGTGCACGCCCGGCGCGAGGCGGTGCGGGTGGTCGAAGAGCCGTGCACGATCGGAAACCAGAGCGGCGATCAGACGGGTCAGCAGCAGCTGGTCGACCCGCGTGACGGAGACCGGCGTGCCCCAGTCGGGCGTCGGCGCGTCGGCGGACCAGGTGCCCCAGCCGGTTGCGCGGCGCAACGGTTCCGGCGCGCACACTTCACGTTCGGCGGCCAAAGCCTCCGCCTGCAGTCGTGAGATCTCGGCGAGCAACGGGCCGAGCGAGTCCATCAGCTCGAACCACGTGTCCAGCGAAGGAATCCGCAGCGACGAGGCCGCGGCGCGCAACGCGGGCTTGGGCATGCGCCGGTTGTGGATGTCGCGGCGCAACGGCAGCACGACCCGGCGGTGGAACTCGGAGGGGTGAGTGCCCGCGCTGTCGTGCAGCAGCTCGCACAACGGGCCGGCCAGCGCGTGCAACCGGCTTTCGGTGTCCGCCAACGCTTCCGCAGCCCGGCGGAACGGCGCCGCGCCCGCAGCGCCGTCCGGGTGTGGCAGGGTCGCCAGCCGCACGAGTGCGTACGGCGCTGCTTCTCCCCGCACGCGATCTGTCATGCCGGCCACCCTGGCAAAGCGCGATACGGCACGGATCGCGCTTTGCTCGACCGCCTCGGCTACAACCTGGCGCGCACCTCGTCGGCCTTCGGCTCGCCCAGTTCCTCGAACAACGTCACCGACTCCAGCCAGCACTTCTCCGCGCCCCGCCGGTCGCCGAGGCCGTCCAGCGCCAGTCCGAGGTTGTCCAGCGACTCGGCCTGCCCGTAGAGGTCGCCGATCGCGCGGAACGTCTCCAGCGCCCGGTCGACGTACGACACGGCCTCGGGGAAGTCGAGCAGCCCCCGGTACACCTCGCCGATGTTGTTGAGCAGGATCGCCTCGCTGTACGGGTCCTTGACTTCCTGCCGGATCTCCAACGCCCGCAGGTACCACTCCAGCGCCTGGTCGAACCGCCCGGCGTCGGCGTGCAGAAGCCCGATGTTGTTCGAGATGACGGCTTCCGTGTGCAGGTTGCCCAGCTCACGCGCGATCTCGGCGGCCTGCTCGTAGCACGCCAGCGCGTCGTCGACCCGCCCGACGACCATGTACGCGATGCCGAGGTTGTTCAACGTCGGTTCCTGCCGCGACTTGTCCCCGATCGCGCGGAAGATCGCGAGTGCCTGCTGGTAGCACTCGATGGCTTCGTCGTGGCGCCGGATCTCGCGCAGCCCGATGCCGAGCGTGATCAGCATCCGGCCCTCGGCGCTGCGATCACCGACCGAACGTGCGGCCGCCAACGCCACGGTGTGCGTGTCGATCCAGTCGGCCCAGTGCTTGCGCAGGTTGAAGAAGTCCCACAGGCATTGAGCGAGGCTCCAGCACTGCTCCGCCAGGCCGTGCTCGGCCGCGTCCCGGACCGCGGCCACCAGGTTCGCGCGTTCCGTGTCGCACCACAGCAAGGCGGCGTCGCGGTCGGCGAACGTGCGCGGGTGCACGGCCGGGTCCGCGGTGCCGATCTCCAGCTTCCGCACGGGGTTGAGCTGCAGTTCGGCGTACCACGACGTGTGCACGTACCAGTCCAGCACCCGTCGTCGCGCCAAATCCCGTGCGGGCGGCGGTTCCGCGGCCATGACCTGCTCGACGGCGTAGGCGCGCAACAGGTCGTGCAGTCCGTAACGGCCGGGAGTGTGCTGCTGCAGCAGATGCTCGTCGAGCAACGTCTCCAGCAGGTCCTCGGTCTCGTACGCGGTCAGGCCGGCGAGGGCGGCGGCGGACTCCGCGGTGACGTCCTCGCCGGGGTGCAGGCCGAGCAGCCTGAATAATCGGCGCTGGTTGTCCGGGAGTGCCTGGTAGGAGAGGTCGAAGACGCCTCGCGCGCCGACGCCACCTCGTTCCAGCTGTGCCACCAGGTCCGGCAAGGTCCACTGTGGACGGCGAGCGAGTCGTTTGGCGGCCAGTGCGACCGCGATCGGCAGGTGTCCGCACAGCTCCGCGACCCGAACGGCTGCCTCGCGATCCGCGTCGATCCGGTCCGCGCCGGCGATCCGGGAGAGCAGCGCCACCGCTTCGCCTGGCGTGAAGACGTCCAGGAAGAGCGACTTCACGCCGTCCAGTCTCAACAGCGTGCGGCGGCTGGTGATCAGCACCAGACACGACGCGCTGCCCGGCAGCAACGGCCGCACCTGGTCCTCGCCCGCCGCGTTGTCCAGCAGCACCAACGCCCGTTTGCCCGCCAGCCGGTCGCGGTAGAGCGCCGCGCGGGCCTCCAGCGACTCCGGTATCTGACCGCCGGGAACGCCCAGCAGGCGCAGGAAGCTCTCCAGCACGGCAGCGGGATCGGCGGGCAGTTCGTCCGCGTCGAAGCCGTGCAGATCCGCCCACAGCTGGACATCCGGATACCGCTGGATGAGCTGGTGTGCCGCCCGCACGGCCAGTTTCGTCTTGCCGACACCGGCCATGCCCTCGATCGCGGAGATCACGACCGTGGTCTGCGGTCCCGGCTCGCACAGCTTGCGCAGCTCGGCCTCACGTCCGGTGAACTCGGCGATGTCCATCGGCAGCTGGCGGTGTGCGTTCAGTGCGGCAGGGGAGGGCACCCGGCTTTCCAGGATCACCTGCTGCAGTTGCCGCAGTCGTGCGCCCGGCTCGACGCCGACCTGCTCGACCACGTGCTTGCGGGCGGCCGCGTAGGCCTCCAGCGCCTCGCCTCGACGGCCGGAGCGGTCCAGGGCGAGCATCAGCTGGGCCCACAGCTCCTCGCGCAACGGGTGCTGTGCCGTCTCTCGTCGAAGCCTGTCGATCACGTCGTCGAACCGGCCGAGTTCCAAGGCCGCCTTGGCATATCGCTCGACCGCGGTGAGCCGGCGTTCCTGCAGGCGGGTGAACTCCGCGCGCAGCAACGGTCCAGCGCTCAGCTCGGCGGTCGGGGTGCCGTGCCACTTGGCCAGCGCCTCGGCGAGGAACCCCGCCGCCGCCTCGGCGTCGGCCTCTGCCAACGCCTCCTCGCCCTGGCGCACCAGCGAGTCGAACGCGTCGAGGTCGAGCTCGCCGGGTTCGACGACGAGCTGGTAGCCGTGACCGGGCCGGGTGATCAGCCGATTGCCGAGGACCTTGCGCAGTCCGGCCACGTACGTGCGCAGGTTCGACTCGGGCGAAACGGGCGGGGAGTCCCAGACCGCCTCGGTGAGCTGTGCGACGCTGACGGCCTGGTTGGCGTGCAGCAACAGCATCGTGAGCACCGCCCGCTGCCGGGGTCCGCCCAGCTCCAGCGGTGTGCCCGCCCGCCTGACCGCCAGCGAGCCGAGCAACAGGAACTCCACAGGCGCATCTCTCCTCATCGTTTGGGATTGAGCCATCCTCGCGTATCCGGACGGCTCTGTGCGGCGCCTGGGCGAAATCTGTGCGCGCCGCCTGGCACCTTTGTACCCAGATCCGGTACCTGCGCCGCCGGGCCCGAACACCCGGTCACAGGGGGTCGGCGCAGTTGCCGGGTCCGGTTCCCCCAAGAACCCGGCCGGCGTGTGAAAGTCACCGCGCACGTCGGCCACCTTGAAGCCGGTGGCCCGGCAGGGTCCCCCAGACTGGACCGGGCCACCACCCTTCACGCCACGGGAACGCCGAACCTCACCGGCACACCTGGCGAGAACAGCACGCTGACCGGCGGCCCTGATGGGGCTTCGAGACCGGACGCGGCCACCAGATCGTCGTCCAGCTCCAGCAGCTCGGCTTCGTGCAGAGGCCACTCGGGGTGGTCGTTGGGCAAGTAGATCGTTCTTCCGTGCCACGCGACGTGCAGGCCCCACCGTGCGGTCAGGAATCGTTCGAGGTCACCTGAGGTGATTGGTTTTCCGGTCCGGACGACCACCCGGCTCGACGCGCCCCGAGGTCCTGGCCAGATGCGTTTCGACGTGTAGGTGAGCACGTCGTCGAAGCGTTTCAACCGCATGGACGACCACTTGTACGGCAGCTGGGCGCTGGTCTGGGCGCCGAGCACGGGCACGAGCCTGCTGGCGTCGAGCGACAGGAACACCACTCCGCGCCTGCCCTCGCCGTCCACCGAGTAGAGCCGGACGTTGGTCTCGCAGAACGTGCCGATGTAGGGCAGGCGCGGCCCGATCCGTCCGCCGATGGGGTGCATCCGGAACGGCACGAGCCCGATGTACGTGACGCCGTCCAGCACGTCCGGCACGGTGCCTTCGGGCAGGAACCGCGCGACCTTCTCCGGCTCGACCGCCCAGTGCAGGAACGTGACGTCACGCCACCACTGGCCGACGGCGGCGAACCGCACGGGACGCGGCGTCAGCGGTGTCACCGGCTCGGTCATGTGCCTGAAAGTACCGCTGAGCGGGCGACTTCTCGTGCGCGTGACGCGTGTGCAACTTCCACCGGCTACGAAGAGGTCCATGGAAACCGCCCTGAAGCATCCGGTCGACGAGGTGCTGCCACCCGCGCGGCTCGGGTTGCTCGGTTTGCAGCACGTCCTCGCCATGTACACCGGCTGCGTCACGGTGCCGCTGGTCTTCGGTGCCGCCGCCGGTCTCGACACCCACACCATCGGGCTGCTGGTCAACGCCGATCTGCTGGTGGCGGGCCTGATCACGCTGCTGCAGGCGTTGGGCATCGGGAGCGTTCTGGGTGTCCGGCTGCCCGTGGTGGCCGGGGCGACGTTCACCGCCGTGACGCCGATGATCCTGATCGCCGGGCAGTACGGCGTGCAGGCCGTCTACGGCTCGATGCTCGCGGCCGGGGTGTTCGGCATCTTGATCGCGGTGCCGTTCGCGCGAGCTGTGCGGTTCTTCCCGCCCGTGGTGACCGGGTCGGTGATCACGGTGATCGGGTTGTCGTTGATCGGGGTCGGGGCCGGGCTGATCACCGGGTTCGACTCGGCGCCCGACTACGCGGCGCCGTCCCGGTTGGCGCTGGCGTTCGGGATCGTGCTGGCCATCGTGCTGGTCGGCCGGTTCGCTCGCGGTCTGCTGGGCCAGCTGGGTGTGCTGATCGGGCTGGTGGGCGGCACGCTGGTCGCGATGGGGCTCGGCATGACCGACTTCTCCGGAGTCGGTGGTGCGGCGTGGCTCGGGATCGCTGCGCCGTTCCACTTCGGCGCGCCGCACTTCCCGGTGGCCGCCGTGATCTCCATGTGCGTGGTCATGCTGGTGACCTTCACCGAGTCGACCGCCTCGATGCTCGCGGTCGGCGAGATGACCGGGCGTGCGGTGACTTCCCGTGACCTGGCCAGGGGTCTGGCCGCCGAGGGGGTCTCCGGTGTGCTCGGCGGGGCGATGAACGGGTTCCTGGACACGGCATTCGGCCAGAACGTCGGCCTGATCGGCATCACGAAGGTGCGCAGCCGGTACGTCACCGCGGTCGCCGGCGGCATTCTGGTGGTGCTGGGCCTGATCCCGAAGCTCGGCGCGATCGTCGCGGCCCTGCCCGGCCCCGTGGTGGGCGCGGCCGGGCTGGTCATGTTCGCGACCGTCGCCGCCCTGGGCATCGGAATTCTGGGGCGGGTCGACTTCGAGAACACCGGGAACCTGCTGATCGTCGCGGTGACCATCGGCGTCGGCCTGCTGCCGGTCGTGGCGCCGAAGATCTACCACTCGTTCCCGGCGTGGGCACAGGTGATCGCGGGCAGCGCCATCACCAGTGCGGCGCTGACCGCGTTCGTGCTCAACCTGTTGTTCAACCACACCCGTCGTAATATTTAGTGACTTCACGACGTTCCGGCAGCGGACGCCGCGGCTCGCGCACTCCGCTGCCGTCGCCACCGCCCTCGACCCACACGGTCACGACGTCCCAGCGTTCGGCGCGCGTGCCCGCAGCGGGTTGCTGCGCCACGACGACGCCGTTCATCAGGGGATGGGGACTGTCCGGATCAGGACCCTGCAGGAGCAACCCCGCGTCGTGGCCTGCCAGCCACGCGTCGAGCGCCTGCTTGCCGTGGAAGTTGGGAACCACCACTGTCACATGACTTCACCTGACGTCGACGGTACCGCAACGGGTCAACGGCCGACAGGGGCGTCCGCGGGCAGCCCGTACGCCTTGCGAGCCTTGGCCGCCGTCGCGTCGTCCAGTGTGCGGGCCGCGTTTCTCTCCACTCGATGCAGCTTCTTGGTGCCGTACCAGGAGAAGTTGTCCTCGATCCACGGAGCGTACCGCGACCCGTCTCCCGGTGCGTCCACCCGGAGCACCTCGACCGGCCTGGGCGGTGATGTCACCGTGGCGAGCCTCGGACCGAAGTCGCCGGCGTCGATGTGCAGCTCGCCGTTCGTCACGCTGTACTGCTGGCACATCGCCAGGAAACCGACCTCGGACTCGTCGCGGCCCTGATCCACTTCGATGACCTGGCCCTCGCAGAACCAGCCCGTCTTGCCGCCCCAGTGGTTCTGCTCGAAATAGGTCGTGATCGCCTGTTCCCGTGCCGGGTCCAGGGCCGGCCGGCTGACGTACCAGAAGGTGGCCGCCGCGGTCAGCACGATCGCGGACCCGAGCACGATCAGCGGACGTCTTCGCATGACCTAAGGACGTTCGCCACCATCTGTGGTTCCCCAGCGGGCGCGCAGGGTGTCGGTGAACGCCTCGAACTCCGCCGCCATCGACACGTCGTCCGGGTCGAGCAGCCACTGCTGCTGCAGGCCGTCGACCACCGCGATGGTGGTGCGCACGATGGTGTTCACGGGGGCGTCCGCGCTGATCTCGCCGCGTTCCTGTCCTGTGTGGACGGCGTCGGTGAGCCAGTTCCGGATGCCTTCGTAGTGTTCGCGGATCCAGGAGTGGGCCGGATGCGAGGGTTCGGTGGCCTCGGCGGCCAGGCGGACGAACAGGCCGATCAGCTGCGGGCGGGTCGAGTTGCGGGCGACCAGGGCCGTCAGCGCGTCGAACGCCGCCCAGCCCAGGGGTGGGCCGGTGACGCCGGACAGGAAGTCGCCGTCCTGGCGGTCGCGTTCCTGCAGCACGGCGGCGAGCAGGGCCGCCTTGCTGGGGAAGTGGTGCAGCAGACCGGACTGCGAGAGCCCGGTCTTCGCCGCCACGGCGGCCACCGACGTGCCGCGGAACCCGGAGGTGGCGAACAGTTCGGTGGCGACGGCGACGGCTTTGGCCCTGGACTCCTCGCCCGAGACGTCCACCCGTGACTTGGCCCGGTAGCGGGGCGGGAACGACACGGCTCACCTCACTCCTGATCAGCGGGCAGGGTAACCCGGATGTCGCCCAGGCCGCGGGCGATCAGCAGTTCGCCACCGCGCAACGGGTGCCAGCCGTCGTCCCAGGTCCGTTGCACCCGCGACGAGCACGGCACCTCGACCCGCACGGTCTCGCCGTCCGCGACGTCGGCGACCGCCCACCCGATCAGCCGCACCGGTTCGCTGACCGGCCGCAGGTAGACCTGCACGACCTCGCGGCCGGAGCGTTCGCCGGTGTTGGTGAGCTCCAGCGACACCGCGCTGACCACACCGTCCACAAAGGACGCGGACGCTGGGCCGTACTCCCACGTGGTGTAGCCGAGGCCGTGACCGAACCAGAACAACGGCTCGGACGCGCCGCGGTAACCGATCGCGGTGCCTTCGGTGTAGGGCAACGCGCCGTTCGCCGGCACCACTGACAACGCGTCGGAGTCGGCCCGCGGGAACGTGGTGACCAGCCGCCCGGCCGGTTCGATGTCGCCGAGCAACGCGGCCGCCACGGCGTCACCGGCTTCCTGGCCGGGCAGCCCCGCCCACAGCACGGCGTCGACCTGGGCCAGCCACGGCATCAGCACCGGCGTCGCGGCGTTCACCACGACCACCGTGCGTTTCGCGGCGCCCGCCACTGCCGCGACGAGTGCGTCCTGTTCGCCCGGCAACGCGAGCGTCGTCTTGTCGAAGCCCTCGGTCTCCTGCTCGTCGGTGAGGCCGACGACCACCACCGCCACCTCGGCTTCGCGCGCGGCCCGCACAGCGGCACCGATGGCGTCGGCGGGAGGACGGGGGACGGGCTGGGTGATGAGACCGACCAGCGCCGAGGCCTCGCGGACCCGTGCGGTGATCCGGTCTCCGGGGGAGACGAGCACCTCGGTCGTCCAGAAAGGCGGTTTCAGCAGCGCTTCCTCCACGATGCCGTCCGCCCACGCCAGCCGGGTGGCGTGCTGCTCACCGGCGACCTCCAGCGTCCAGTCGCCGAACCCGCGCACCCCGGCCAGCATCCGCGTCGGTTCGTCCAGCACGACCTCGCCGGACACCTCGATCGACGCGGCACCCTGCGCCCACCCGCCGTACGCCGCGAGCTCGGCGATCTCCATCTCGCGCGACGCCAGCACCTCGCCTGACGCGTCGAACGTCGTGGCCCGGATGTCGCGCAACACGCCAGGACCGGGGGCGGCGTACCGCATCCGCACCTCCACACCGTCCACAACGGACACCCGGTCTCCCAGCAGCGACGTCAGGCCGTCGGCGATGCTGATGACGTGGGGTGGCCGCAGTCCGGCCGAACCGCCACCCTGGGCGACGGTGTCGATCGCGTGCCGGCCGATCAGCGCGACCCGGGGATCTTGCAGCGGCAGCACTCCGTTGTTCGTCAGCACGGTCATGCCGCCCGCGGCGAACCTCCGCAGCTGCTCACGCCTCACCTCGCTGTCCGGCGCGGGAACATCCGCCGGCCACTTGCGTTCTGCGCCGAACGCGCCGGTGCGGGAAGCGAGGAGCAGCAGGCGGCTCAGGTGGTCGTCGATGGTCGACTCGGCGACCTCGCCCGCTTCCACGGCGGCGACGAGCTCGTCCTCCCACGGCCCGCCGGGACCGGGCATGACGAGGTCGAGGCCGCCGTTCGCGCTCTCGGCCGTGGACTGCGCGGCGAACCAGTCGGACATGACGAGGCCGTCGAAGCCCCACTCGCCCTTCAGCACGCCCTCGACCAGTTCGGTGTGCTCGGTCGCGGGAATGCCGTTGACCTTGTTGTAGGCAGCCATGATCGCCCACGGCGCGGCGTCCTCGACGACGATCTCGAACGGCAGCAGGTACACCTCGCGCAACGTCTTCGCGTCGAGCTCGGAGCTGACCGTGCGCCGCTCGGTCTCGGACTCGTTGGCCACGTAGTGCTTCGGCGTCGCGGCGATGCCCTTGTCCTGCAAGCCTTGTACGTAGGCGGCGGCGAGCGTGCCGGTGAGCAGCGGGTCCTCGCTGTAGGCCTCGAAGAGCCGGCCGCCGAGCGGTGTGCGGTGCAGGTTGATCGTCGGCCCCAGCACCACGTGCACCTGCTGCGCAGCCGCCTCGTCCGCGAGCACCTCGCCGACCTCACGGGCCAGCGCCGTGTCCCAGTGCTGGGCGAGCAGCGTGGCGTTCGGCAGCACGCAGGCGATCACGCCACCCCTGAGCTCGGCGCCGCGGACACCGGTCGGGCCGTCGGACAGCTTGAGCGGCGCGAGCCCGATCTCCGGCTCCGGCCACAGGGCGAAGAGCGCGGATCCGGTCAGCAGCCGCACCTTCCGGGGCAGGTCCAGGCCCTTGAGCGCCTTCTCGATGTCCATGCCGTCGAGCACACCAGATGTGCCGACCGAGTGGTCGGTCGGTATACCTTGTCGTGACCCTGTGGTGATCTCGCGGTTATGGAAGCGCTTTCTGATGCCGCTCGGGATTTGTCCGCTGCTCCGGGGGCTTCCGGGCTAGTCTCTGCTGGTGAAGGTGATCTGGGGGTTGATGATCGCCGCGGCGGTGATGCTCGCCGGGCTCCTCGCGTGGACTTACACCGTCCCGCCCGATGACGTCGACGACATCAGCCGGCTGGTCGGGGTGATGGACCTCTTCTTGCTGTGGATGGCCGCCGCGCTGTTCGCCCTTCGGTTCGAGGACCGGATGATGCTCGTCCTTCGTCCGACCGGCCACTGGTCCTGGCGGAAGTGGCGCGGCGCGATGCCGGTGCGCGCAGTCCGGCTGACGGCCGTGATGGCGGCGGTGAGTTTCGCGCTGACGGCCTACTACATGAGCACGTCAGGTCTGGCCGACGGGATGCGGCTGCGGGTCAGCGCGGGGGTGCTGTTCCTCAGCCTGGGCTCAGTGGAGTTCAGCGAAGCGTTTCGTGCGGGAACATCGCGAACGACAGGTCGTCGGTGAGCGGCGTGGACATGTGACCCTCGCCCTCTGTGTCCTCAAAGGACAGCAGCGCGCCCGGCCCGAACTCGCGGCGTTCCCCGTTCGACACGGTGACGGCCGCCCTGCCGGTCAGCACGACGAGCCACTGCTTGCGCGGGGCGACGTGCAGCTCCCACTCAGGTGTGCCGCCTGCCGGTTGTTCGACGACCAGCATCGAGGAGGCCTGGAACGGGCCGGACACCAGCAGCGGTGGCACGCCCTCGACCGTGACCGTTGGCGTGCCCTCGACCTCGACGTCCTCGAAGACCGATTTGCCGTTCTCGTCCGCGAACACCCTGACATAACGCATGATCGCGACGCTACCGGAATGCGGATGAGTGCTCGGCACTTCAGGTCGATGGTGAGGGGTCGCGCTTGCGAATTGCTCCGCACCTTGGTCGTGGTCGGCGAAGAGGGCGAGCTTCTCCGAGCCGATCACGCCGCGCACCGTCTGGAGCTGCGCCGCGTCGTCTCGTTGCCCCAGGACGATCGCCGCCGCACACCGACCAGCAGCACGACCGCGAGACGGATGCCGAGAGTTCTCTTCACCGTCCACCTCTGAACCCTGTTGGGAGAACAGATCTTTCGTCACTTCAACGCCGTTGCAGGGGCAGTCGTCGCAAATCGTGAGGCGAACAGTCGGTGAGCGGCCTCCCCTCACGCGCCGGGGAGGCCGCTGTCGATCAGCCCTCGACGCGGTGTGACGCCCAGAACGACGTCAGGTCCGTCGAGCCCGCCGCGGCCTGTGCCGCCGCCTTGAACTCGGCGGTCGTCGAGACGCCGTACCAGTGCGACTGGGCGTAGGACTTCAGCAGGTTCGCCATCGCCGTGTCACCGATGAGCCGCCGCAGGTCGTGCAGCGTGCACTTGCCGTAGTTGTAGATGACGGTGGAGTAGCGCGAGGAGTGCGCGTCCCAGTAGGCCATCGAGTTGGTCAGCTTCTCCGCGCTCGACTGCCAGGTGATGCCGCAGCCGCTGCCGGTCACGCCCCGATAGAGGTCCGTTGCGTAGTCGGTGAAGCTCTCGTCGAGCCACGGCGAGTTGTACTCGTCGTCGCCCACGATCCCGTAGAACCACTGGTGCGCGATCTCGTGCGGTAGCGCCACGTTCGACACCAGGTCGAGCACCAAACCGGGGTACTCCATGCCGCCGAACCAGAAGTTGTTGTCCAGCACGACGTCCAGCTCCTGGTACGGGTAGTCGCCGAACCGCCCGGAGTGCACGTCGAGGGAGTCCTTCGCGAGCGTCAGCATCGAGTTGGCGTTCGCGCTGGAGATCCCGCTCGTGCCGTACACGTTGACCTTGAAGCCCTTCGGCGAGGTGCCGGAGATCTTCGTGAACGGACCCGCGCCCCACGCGAACTCGCGGACCTTGGCCGCGGTGGCGTGGGTGATCGTGTTGCTGCCGCTGACAGTCTCGGTCGACGTGCCGGTGGCGGGCGTGAGCAACGACGTCGGGTGCGTCAGGGTGACGTCGAAGTCGCTGATCACGGCGTAGAACGACTCGCCGTTGTTGGTGTACGGGTCGAGGTGCCAGCCCGCGCCGTCGCGGACCGCCAGCACCGGCAGGGCGTTGCCGATCATGTTGTACGCACCGTCGTGGCCGAACCGGTCGGCGCCGCTCGGGACGACGATGCCCAGGTCGAACCCGATGGTCGCGGACTGCCCCTGCGCCAGCGGAGCAGGCAGGGTGATCTTCAAAGCCGTGCAGTTCACGCTCAACGCCGACGGCGTGCCGCCGGTGACGTTGGTGACGGTGATCGGCGTCGACGGGCAGCTGCCGTGGTAGTTGTCCCAGAGCCGCAGGTACACCTCGGGCAACGCGGTCGGCGAGCCGTTGGTGAAGGTGACCGACTGGTGGCCGGTCCAGGTGTCGCCCGCGGCGTTGGACGTGAGGCTGACCGTGTACTTGGGATTGGTCGGCGTCCGCGTGCCGTCCGGTGGTTGCTGCGAGCCCACGGTCCACGTGAAGGTCGCGCTGCCGCTGTTGCCGGCCGGGTCCTTGGCCGTCACGGTCACGGTGGAGGTGCCCGCGGTCGTGGGCGTTCCGGAGATCCGCCCGGCCGCGTCGATCGCCAGCCCGGCTGGCAGCCCGGTCGCGCTGTAGGTCAGCGCGTCACCCTGCGGGTCGGAGGCCTGGATCTGCAGCGACACCGCCTGGCCGGTCTGCGAGGTCTGGTTACCTGGGTTCGTGACCGACGGGTTCTGCGCGCTGCCCGCGGTGGTGAGCGCGAGGTCGTCGAGCAGGAAGTTGGTCACCAGGCTGACGTCCTCGGTGCCGGTGATCTTGAGCGTCACCGTCTGCCCGAGGTACGCGGACATGTCGATGGTCTTCTGGACGTAGCCGGTGTTCTTGTCCAAATTGGAGTACGCGGCGACGGTGGTCGAGCCGATCTGCACCGTCAGCTTGTCGTACTGGGTGCCGGTGGTCGTCTCCTTGGTGTCGATGTGCAGCCAGTACGTCAACGTCGCCGAGGTGCAGCCGGCCGGCAGGGTGACCGACTGGGACAACGTGTCCGTGTGCGTGGTGCCGTCGCCGCCGAGCCAGGCGACCTGGGTGCCGCCGTGCGCGGGTTCCGCGGTCGTCCCGGTGGAGATCACGCCGGTGGTCTGGGTCCACGGCGACGTCCCGTTCTCGAAGCCGCCGTTGCCGATCACCTGGTCCCCGCACGCGGCGGCGAGCGCCGGCGTGGCAGGGGTGGTGAGACCGAACAGGGCGGTGACGAGCGCGAGCGCGGCAGGGAGCGCTCTTCTGGTCATCGGAGTAGTTCCTTTCTGCAGGGGCAGGCAAAGGGTCATCCGATGGGAGGGCGTCGAGCAAGGACCGGCTGTTCACTGGGAACGAAGAAGCCCGTTTTATCCTGTGGTGTCCTGGAAAAAGCCATACACCGATGAGTTTCGCGCGCCTCCTGGGTCGGTATGGATGAAGAGTCCGAACCAGAGGAGGTACAGCCGTGAAGTTCGTGACGATCGGATATGGCTCGCGCGAGGACTACGACCGGATGGATCCAGTTGTGCGCGACGAGGCGCACGCGCACGACCAGCGCCTGCGGGACGCGGGTGTGGAGATGGGCGTCGCCGGTTCTCCTGTGCAGGTCCGCAACACGGCCGGTGTCGAGGTTGCAGAAGGAGCGTTTCTGCGGTCCGACCTGCCGGTGGCAGGGTTTGCGATCATCGAGGCCGCGTCGGTGGACGAGGCGGTCAAGCTCGTCGCGAACACTCCGTGCGCGGTCGGTAACGGAGTGGTGGAGGTGTGGCCGCTAGAGCAGTGGTGAGCTGTCGCCCACGGACCACTTGTGGCCGAACGGATCCGTGAACCCGCCCTGCCGGTGGGTGCCCCACGGAACCTGATGGTCCACGACCGCCGACCCCTGGACGGCCCCGGCCGCGACGGCACGTGCCACGAGGCCGTCCGGGTCGTCGGTGAACACCTCGATCCGGACACTCGTGATCCCACTGGGACTGGTTTCCGCGGGATTGTCCGGATTGACCTGGTGGACGAAGAAAGCGGCGCCGCCGAGCGACAGACCGGCGACACCACCGAGGTTCCACAGCTCCGTCGCGCCGAGCGCGGTCTGGTACCAGGCGACCGCGGCGTCGGCGTCCGGGACGATCAGCATCACTGAGATCACCGGTTCGGGCATGGTGCCCAGCCTCGCTGGTCAGAGGTCGTTCAGCAACCAGGCGACGTCACGGACGAGTGCATGCCGCCACCCGACGCGGTCGTGTCCGGCGGGGGAGCGGTTGACCCGCACCGCCGCACCGGCTTTGGCCGTCAGCTCCTCCACTGCCTCGCAGTGCCGGCGCATCTTGGGCTCGTGCTCGCCGACGTCGAACGCGACCCGCAGCCCCGCCAGATCAAGGTCGCGCAGGCGTTCTGCCGTGTCGCCACCTGCCGGGCCGTCGAGCGAGATCCCGTGGCCGGGCAGCTCACGTGCCCACCAGAACGAGCCGGACTGGCACGCCACGCGCGACACGAGGTCTGGAAAGTCCAGGGCTGCGTTGAACGCGCTGAGCCCGCCGAGGCTCTGGCCCGCGACGACAAGGCGCGAAGGGTCCACGGTCACGCCGTTGTCCGCCAGCAACGGCAAGAGCTCGTCCTGAATCGCTTGCCACAACCCGGGATCGCTGTACTCGGCGTCGCGATCCCGTGGCGTGGGCAGGAAAACCAGTGTGGGCATCTTGTCTCCCGTCGCCGACTCGAAGGCGGCGACGGCCGGGTGCACGTACATCCAGTCGTCACCGTCGAGCAGCAGCACGACGGGTTCGCCGGCCTGGTGCACGCGAACTGTCTTGCGCCCCAACGTGCCGTTCCACCGGATCCGCAGCGACGGCAGGTCGAACAGGTCGTCCGGCCCCACGACCGGCCAGTGCGGCTGCGGCTCCAGGTCCGGGGTCGAGAAGATCGACCGGTTCGGGCCCGCCGCCGACGGGTTCGACGGGTCGGCGTGCTCATCCCCGTCGGCGTCGACGAAGTGGTACGTGACCCGGAACCGTTCGGGCAGCTCGACTTCCGCGGACCAGAGATCGCCGCCCTGGTGCTGGAGCTCGACCGGGTCCAGCGAACTCTCGAACACCACGGTGGCGGGGCCGCCACGCCATTCGAACTTCATCGAGCCACCGCCAGCTGGTAGGAGGAGTCACGGCCGAGCAGCTCGCGGTGTGTGCCCTCACCGGTCACCACGCCGTCGTCGAGCACGATCACGCGGTCGGCGACGTCGAGCAGCGCCGGGCTGCTGGTGATCACGACCGTGGTCCGGCCGCGCCGCAACGCCGTGACGTTGCGGGCGATGAGCTGTTCGGTCACCGCGTCCACGGCCGTCGTGGGATCGTGCAGTACAAGGATTTCCGGGTCTGCGGCCAAAGCGCGGGCGAGTGAGAGCCGTTGGCGTTGGCCGCCGGACAGGTTCGCGCCGCGGTCGCGCACGGCGTAGTCGAGGCCGTCGGAGTGCAGCGCCACGACATCGGTGAGCATCGCAGCGGACACAGCCTCGTCGACCAGCGTGCTCGTGCCGGACGGATCGACGTTGTCCCGCAACGTGCCCGCGAACACCTCGTGGTGCGACGGGTTGACCAGAAGAAACTCCCGGATGCTCTCGATCGTCAACGCGGCGATCTCCTGCTTCGCCACCCGGACGACACCTGAGTACGAAGAGGGCGGCACGTCAACGGAAAGCACCGACGCCAGCTCGGCCGCGGCCTGCGGCTGGTAGGCCGCGATCGCCACGAACTCGCCGGGCCGCACCGAGAAAGTGAGGTCCCGCAACGTTCCGTGTGTCAGTCCCTTGACCTCAAGGCCGCCATCGGGACCAGGAACCTCCACGCCCGGCGTCATGAGCGGCGGCGCGGCCAGGATCAACGCCATCCGTTCGGCCGAGGCGCGCGCGATCATGACGTACTTCGGCATCTCCGAGAACAGCTTCAGCGGTTCGATCAGGAACTGCGCCAGCCCGACCGTCATCACCAGCTCGCCGATGCCGATGCTGCCCTGGAACGTCAGGTACCCGGCCCACAGCGTCACAGCCGCCGCCAGCAACGAGTTCAACGCCAAGGACGCGCCCGCGTAGACACCGTTGACCCGCGCCACCACGATCGACTGCTTCTTTGCTTCGGTGCTCACCCGCCGATAGGCCTGGAACGCCGCGTAACTGCCGCCGAACCCGTGCAACGGCCGCAAACCGGCGATCAGGTCCGACACCTTCGCACCGGCCCGTGCGACCTTGGCCTGCTGAACTTGAGTACTCGCGCCGATCCGCCGTGACATCACGCTCAGCACGCTCAGAATCGCCGCTGTACCGACGAAAACCAGCACACCGAGCGGCACGCTGATCACCGCCAGCACGACACCTGTGATCACCACCGACACCAGGGAGCTGACCAGCAGCGGCACCACCTCGATGATGTCCGCGGTCTGGTCGGCGTCCTCGGTGGCGATCGTGAGGACCTCGCCGGACTTCAGGCCGACGTCGCGCGCCACCGGCTGCAGGCCGTGGTCCGCGACCGCGACCCGCCACCGGTGCGCCTCCGTCGTGTTCGCCTTCTGCAGGATCCGCATGCCGAACCGCCACGAGTACGAGACGGTCGCCATGACGAGCCCTAGCGCGAGCAACGCCAGACCTAAGGAACTCAGCTGCCCGCCGCGCAGTGCGTACTCGACGATCACGCCGAGCAGGATCGGCACGGCGGTCTCGGCGGCCTGGTACGACCCCATCAGCAGCGTTCCGGACGCCATCGCGCCGACGTTGCGGCGCAGGGCGGCCCGGAGAATGTCCCTGCCGGTGCGGATTTCAGTGTTCGTCAACGTGGCGCGCAATCGCTTCGGGGGTGGACAGGGCCAGCAGGTCGCGGATCGTGACGACCGGTCCGAACTCGCGGCGCAGCAGACCGATGAGCCGCACGGCGACCATCGAGTGCCCGCCCAGGTCGGTGAAGCCGCTCGTCATGCCCACCTCGTCCTCGTCGAGGTCGAGCGCCTCCGCGAACATCTCGCGCACCAGCGTCTCGGTCTCGGTCAGCTCCCGCGCTTCCTGCTGCACGAGAGTGCCGAGCGGCCGGGCCTCCGGCAAGGCGCTCGTGTCGGCCTTTCCGTTGACCGTCAACGGGATCGCGTCCACCGCGGCGTAGTGCGAGGGGCGCAGGTAGTCCGGCATGCCGGCGCCGACCTCAGCCGCGATCGACGGGATGCCCGCTCCCGGTTCGAGCACGAGGTAGGCCGCGAGCCGGTACGCGCCGTCGACCTGCGGGTCGGACTGCGCGACGGCGGCGACGAACCGGACGCCGGGATGTGCCGCGAACCGCGCTTCGACCTCGCCGAGCTCGACGCGGTGCCCGCGGATCTTGACCTGCTTGTCGGTGCGGCCCAAATACAACAGGTTGCCGTCCGGACGGCGGATCACCAGGTCACCGGTCCGGTACATCCGCTCGCCGGGCACCCACGGGCACGCCACGAACCGTTCCGCGGACTGACCGGGCTGGCCGAGGTAGCCGCGCGCGATACCAACGCCTGACACGTAAAGCTCACCCGCGACGCCGTCCGGCACGTGCCGCAGCCACGGGTCGAGCACGTAGACGTCGGTGTTGTCGATCGCCACGCCGACCACCGGGTCGACGCAGTCGAACGTGCCGACGCCCAGCGTGTTGATCGTGTACTCCGTTGGCCCGTAAAGGTTGTAGCCGATCGTGCCGGGCGTGTCCGCGAGCAGCTGCCACAACGTCGGCGTGACCGCCTCACCGCCCAGCAGCACCAGCGCGGGCTTGTGCCCTGCGGTCAGCAACCCTTCTGCCACCAGCTGCTGCGCGTAGGTCGGCGTCACGTTGATGACGTCGATCTCGTTCACCGAGCAGTACTCGACCAGCCCGGTCGCGTCGCGGCGCAGTTCCTCGTCGCAGATGTGCACCTCGTGGCCGTCGGCGAGCCAGAGCAGCTCCTCCCACGACATGTCGAACGCGAACGACACGGTGTGCGCGATGCGGAACATCCGGTGCCCGTGCTCGGCCAGCACCGGCTCGAAGATCCGCCGCTGGTGGTTGACCATCATGTTCGTCAGGCCGGCGTACTCGGTCACGACGCCCTTGGGCTTGCCGGTCGAGCCCGACGTGTAGATCGTGTACGCCGCGTGCTTGAGCCGGTTCGGGTCATCCGCTGCGAACGTGATCACCGGCTCGGCTGAGGGCCACGGCTCGTCCAGCTTGAACGTCGGGCCCTGGATGCGCGGCGCCACCCTCGACGTCGTGATGATCAACGACGGCTGCGCGTCGTCGATGATCGCGGCGATCCGCTCGTCCGGGTGGTCCAGTTCCAGCGGCACGTAGGCCGCACCACACCGCAGAATCCCGAACAGCGCGACGACCCAGTCCAGCGAGCGCGGCACCGCGATGGCGACCGACGTCTCGACGCCGATTCCGCGCGACGACAGCACGCCGGCGAGGTGGCGGCTGCGATCCCGGAGCTCCGCGAACGTCATCGTCGTGCCGTGCGCGACGAGAGCGACCCGATCCGGGTTGCGGTCGGCGGCCTGGTCGAACAGGTCGACGACGGTGAGGTTGCCGAAGTCGTTGGCGGGGTTGAGCTCCGGCGTCGGCCCAGAGCCGATCGAGCCCAGCAGGCCGTCCGTGCTGGTCAGTTCGTCCAGCACGCGCAAATAGTCGTCGAACAACCGCCCGGCGAACGCGGGATCGGTGACATCCGGCCGGTACTCGACCTTGACCGTGATCTCCTCGCCCGGCGTCACGACCCATGTGAACGGGTAGTGCGTCGAGTCCTCCGCGTCGTGGGCGGTGATCCCGTTCTTCGCGTTGAACTCGGTGAACGTGTCGTCGTCCAGGAAGTTCTGCAGCACGAACAGGTTGTCGAACAGCTGGTCGTGGCCGCTCGCGCGCTGGATCTCGCCGAGCCCGAAGTGCTCGTGCTCCATCGTCGCGACTCGCGAGGCCTGAACGGACGTCAGGAACTCGCCCACGGTGTCGTGGGGCCGCGCGGTCACCCGCATCGGCACGGTGTTCAGCAGCACGCCGACGATCCCCTCGGTGCCCTCCTCCTCACGTCCGGACACCGTCACGCCGAACACCGCGTCGCCGCGCCCGGTCTCCCGGCCGAGCACCAGCCCGAGCGCGCCGGTGACCACCGAGTTCACCGTCACGCCGTGCCGGCGCGCGGCTTCCCGCACCCGGTTCGACACCTCGACCGGCAACGTCCGCACGATCTTCGTCAGCAGCGAGTCCGAGGTGGACAGTCCACTCAGGAGTGTCGGGCCGGAGAGATCGGCGAGGTAGTCCGCCCAGAACCGTTCCGCGGCCGCCGCGTCCTTCGAGGCCAGGGCGCGGGTGTAGCTCTCGAAGCTCGGCGTGGCGGGCGTCGAGTCGACGGTCTCGCCCGCGAGCAACGCGCGGTAGGCGTCGAACAGGTCGTCCAGCACGATCGCGCGCGACCAGCCGTCCCACAGCAGCAGGTGGGCGGTGAACAGCAACGTGTCACAGCCGTCCGGCAATCGCAGCACGGTCAGCCGCACCAACGGCGGTGAGGTCAGGTCGAAGCCCGTGGCACGGTCCTCGATCCGCAACGCCTCGACGGCGTCGGAGTTCAGCACGTCGACCGTGCGCACCGGCACCTGGTCACTGGTCCCCAGCACCTGCACCGGCGTGCCGTTCTCGTCCGGCACGAAGCCCGCACCGACGACCGGGTGCTTTGCGATGACGTGCGCCAAGGCCTTGCCGAGCGCGCCGGGGTCGAGCCGCCGGTCGAACGTGAAGCAGCTCTGCGCCACGTACTGGCCGGACTTGCCCGCGAGCTCCGCCTGGAAGTACAGGCCGCGCTGCAACGGCGAGACCGGCGCGGTGTGCCGCACGGTCGCCGAGGCGTCCGCGATCCGTTCCAGCGCCAGCAGCCACCGTGCCGCGATCTCGTCCGACACGTCCTCGGTCAGCCCGAACGTGGCGCGCAACGAGCCGGTGGTGTCGACCCAGCAGTTGACCTCGACGGCATACGGGCTCGGCCGGTTCTCCGGATCGACGTGCAGGGCCTGCGACTCGCTGCCGCGGCCGAGGTAGTTGAACAGCACCTGCGGGCGGGGCAACGCGGCCAGCACGGGTGCTGTCTGCGGGTTCAGGTACCGCAGCTGACCGAACCCGACGTGCGCGGCCTCGTCCGGTTGCCGCGCGACAACCTCTCCTGCTGCCGCGACCGGATCCGTTGCGGGGCTGAGCTTCACCGGCGCGACCGCGGTGAACCAGCCGACCGTGCGGGTGTAGTCGTGGTGTTCGGCGGCGGGGACGCGGCCGTGCCGTTCGAGGTCGATCGCCAGCTCGGTCGGCGTGCTCTGGATCTCGGTGAGCGCGGTCCGCAGCGCGCCCAGCAGCAGTTCGGTCAGGCCGATGCCGAGCGCGGTCGGAGCCTTCTGCACGACGCTGCCGGTGATGTCGGCGGCGAGCGTGACGGTGACCTGGCGTCGTGCGCCGAGCTGCGGCGTGAGCACCGGGGCGTCCAGCGTCTCGATCCACCGGCGCAGGTCACCGCCGGACTGGGCGTCGAGCGCCAATGCCGCGGCGTACGTGGCGAACGACGTCGTCACCGGCGCGAGCTCCTCGCCCCGCATCGCGACGGCGAGGTCTTCGAGCAGGATCATCCAGGACACCGCGTCCACCGCGAAGTGGTGCACCACGACGACGAGCGTGCGGCTGTTCTCCAGCCAGGTGAACGCCGCCATGACACCGGCTTCGGCGTCGAGCCTGCCCGCGGCTGCCTCGGCGGCCTCCTGCGGGTCGTCCGCCGACACCACGACCTCGACCTCGGCCGCCGGTTCGGTCCGCAGCGACCACACGCCGTGGTCGGTGTTCAGCCGCAACCGCAGCGCGGGATGCGTTGCCACGACTGCGTTCGCCGCGCGCCGGGCGTCCGTGAGGCTCGCGCACGGAAGCTGTCTCGCCTGTGCGAAGTTCTCGAGCGATCCGCCGAGCTCCCGCAGCCGCAACACGATCGGCGTCGGCACGACCGGTCCGTCGGAGATCTCCTCCACGACCGGTGCCACGACCGGTGCCACGGACTGCGCCGCGAACTTCTCCGCAAGCGCTCGCGGGGTCTTGTGCAGGAACATGTCACGTGGCGAGAACGCCAGCCCCAGCGCCCGCGCCCGGTTCACCACACCGATCGCCACGATGCTGTCGCCGCCCGCCACGAAGTAGTCGGTGTCGGCGTCGACATCGGACACCGGCAGGGCGTCGCGGAAGATCTCGACCAGCGCGTCGAGCACGGAGGCGTTCGCCGCGACGACCGGAGCATCGGCCTGGCGGGCGCGCTCTTCCAGCGCGGCACGGTCCAGCTTGCCGTTGACCGTGATCGGCAGCGCGGCCAGCGGGATGATCCGCTGCGGCACCATGTGCTGCGGCAGCTTCCCGGCGAGGACCGACGTGAGGTCGGCGGGCGGCGTGCCCACGACGTGCGCGACGAGGTGATCGGCGGTGTCCGCCACGGTCACGGCCACGTCGGTCACGCCGGCGACCTCGCGGACGACGGACTCGATCTCGCCCAGTTCGATGCGGAAACCGCGCAGCTGCACCTGGCCGTCGGCGCGGCCGAGGAACTCGAGGTCGCCGTCCAGGTTCCTCTTCGCCAGGTCACCGGTGTGGTACATCCGGGAGCCGTCGCCCGCGAACGGGTCGGCGACGAACCGGCTCGCCGAGAGTCCCGGCCGGTTCGCGTACCCGTGCGCGAGCTGCGGGCCGGCGAGGTAGAGCGAGCCGACGACGCCCGGCCCGACCGGCCGCAACCGGTCGTCGAGCACGTAGGCCTGCTGACCAGGCACGGAAGAACCGATCGGGCTGCCCTCGGGACGGCCGGGGTCGTAGTCGTAGTCGTCGAGCACGTGCCGTGTGGTGTACACAGTGGACTCGGTCGGGCCGTAGCAGTTCGCGAGGTCCGGCCGCCGGGTGCCGTACCGCGCCGCCCAGTCGCGCATCCGGCCGGGTTCCAGCACCTCACCGCCGATGATGAACCGGCGTACGGTCGTCAGCGGCTCGCTGTGCTTGTCCGCCTCGATGAACTGGTAGAAGGCGGACGGCGTCTGGACGATGAAGGTGACGCCGCGTTCCCGCACCAGCCGGTGGAAGTCGGCCGTCGAGCGGGTCAGCCCGCGATCGGGCACCACCAGCTCGGCGCCGTTCGTCAGCGCGCCCCACAGCTCCAGCACCGAGGGGTCGAACGAGAACGAGTGGAACTGCGTCATCACGTCGTCCGGCCCGAAACCCATGTCCGGCTGGATGTTCGCCAGGAACGTCACCGCGCTGCGGTGCGACATCACGACGCCCTTGGGCTTGCCGGTCGACCCGGACGTGTAGATCACGTACGCCGGGTGCAGCCAGGTCGCCGGGGTGATCACGCCGGTGCCGGGCACCTCGTCGCCGATCGCGACCACTCGTGCGGCGCTGCCGGTCCGGGCCACGATCGCGGCGAAGCGATCGCGTTGCCCGGGGGCGATGAGCACGACCTGCGGCGCGCTGTCGGAGATCAGGTACTCGAGCCGGTCGTCCGGGTACGCCTCGTCGAGCGGCAGGTACGCGCCACCCGCGGACACGACCGCGATGAGCGAGACGACCTGCTCCAGCGAACGTGGCACGGCGACGGCGACGCGTTCGTGCGGCCCGACCCCGGCGTTCGCGAGCGTGCGCGCCAGCCGGTTCTTCGTCTCGGCCAGTTCGCCGTACGACAGGCTTTCCGAAGTGCCGTCGATCCGGCAGAACGTCACGGCGCGCGCTTCGGGTGCACGCTCCGCGGCCGCGTCGAACAGTTCGGCCAGCGTGGCGGGCTTCACCACAGCGGGTTCGGCACTCTGCGGCGCCGGAATGCTCTCGCCGGCCAGCAGGGCGCTGAGCGTGGCGGCGAAGGTCTCCACGATCCGGCGTGCACCCGCCGGGCGGACGACCGCGGTGTCGTGGATCAGGTTGAAGCGCAACGATCCGTCGTGGTCGCGCATGACCACCAGGGTCAGCGGGTAATGGGGCGCGCCTTCGTTGACGACGTCCGCGATGCCGAACGAGCTGCTGCGCAACGAGGTCACGTCGGTCGCGACGTCGAACACGACGAGCGTGTCGAACAGCGATCCGGCGCCGGCGAGCTTGCCGATCCTGCTCAGCGACACGTGCTGGTGCGGCAGCACGGCGGTCTGGTGCGCGCGCATCGCGTCCAGCAGCTCGCGGGCGGACATGCCGCCGGACCACTTGGCGCGCACGGGAATCGTGTTGATGAACAGGCCGACGAGCTCGTCGATGCCGGGCACGTCGGCATCACGGCCCGACACGGTCGAGCCGAACACGACGTCCTTGCGGCCCAGGATCCCGCCGAGCGTCACGGCCCACGCGCTGTGCACGGCGACGCTGAGCGACACCCCGGCCGCCCGCACTCGTTCGTCCACATCGGACGGTGCGTCGAGGATGCTGTCGGCGAACCGTTCGGACGGCACGTGGTCCGGCACGGTGATCGACGGTCCGGTCAGGCCGGCCAGCTCGCTCGCCCAGACGCGGTCGCTCTCGTCGGGATCGCTCTCGACGAGCCACCGCACGTAGTCCGAGTAGCTGCCGCGCACGTGCACCGACCCCGGCGCGTCGTACTCGGCCAGCAACGCGCGCAGCATCGGCGGCACCGACCAGCCGTCCGCGATGATGTGGTGCACGGTCTGCACCAGCACGTACTTCTGCGGCGCAGTGCGGATCAACGTGTAGCGCATCAGCGGACCGGTGGCGAGGTCGAACCCGGCGACGCGGTCGCGTTCGGCGAGCTCGCTGATCTCGTCGTCGGTCATGCCCTGGCCGTTCACCGTGGTGAACACCGGCCGCACACCCGACTCCAGCACCGACACGACCCTGCCGTCGGCGAGGCTCGCGAACCGGGCGGCCAGGTTCGGGAACAGGTCGAACACCCGCGCCGCCGCTTCTTCGAGCCTGCGGGCGTCGACGGCACCGGTCAGCGTCAGCAGCTGCTGCTCGACGTACCGGTGCGCGGAGTCGTCGTCGAAGACGGAGTGGAAGTACAGGCCTTCCTGCAACGGCGTCAGCGGGAGGATCTCGCGCAACACCGGGGAGTCCAGCGCGTCGACGTCTGCCTGGGTGAGCGGCAGCAGCGGGAAGTCGCTGGGGGAGTGGCCGCCGGTGCCGAGCTCCGCCAGGCCCTCCAGCGCGGCGACGAAGTACTCGCCGATCTTGGCGGTGTCCTCGTCCGTGAAGACCCCATCAGGCCACGACATCACCGTGACCAGTTCCAGGTCGCCGTCCGCGCCGGGTTCGGCGGAGGCGTTGAACTCCAGGGCGCGCGGCAGCCGCATCGCCGGGTCGCGCTTCTCGCCGAGCTGACCGGCGTTCTCCGCGAGCTGCCAGTCGCCGGTCGTACCACCGGAGAACCGGCCGAGGTAGTTGAACAGCACCTGCGGGCGCGACGCGTCGAACTCGGTGCGTCCCAGGTACTTCAGAGCGCCGTAGGAGACGCCGTTGCTCGGCACCCGCGCCAGGTCTTCCTTGACGCGCTTCAAAGCCGCAGCGAGATCGTTGACGTCGACCGGGTCGACCGTCACCGGGAACAACGTCGTGAACCAGCCGACCGTGCGCGACAGATCGGGGTCGCGCGGCACGAACCGGCCCTCGCGGCCGTGGCCCTCCAGCTCGATGTGCGCGAACGTCTGGTCCTGGCCGTTGTCGCGCCGCCAGCGGGCCAGCGCGACCGCG
This sequence comes from Lentzea aerocolonigenes, assembly GCF_000955955.1. GTDB lineage: Bacteria > Actinomycetota > Actinomycetes > Mycobacteriales > Pseudonocardiaceae > Lentzea > Lentzea aerocolonigenes_A. Next base: position 6,798 of record NZ_JYJG01000020.1, on the reverse strand, counting down.
AGACCGGTCAGCAGCACGTCGTTGACCTTGGCGTGGAACAAGGCCGGCACGTCGCCCAGCAACGCCGCCGTGGCCCGCGAACCGACCATCACGGTGCGGACCTGTTCGCCGGCGACGACATCGTTATCGGTCAGCTCACGTCGGCCGAGCAACTGGTCCACGCCCGGCAACGCGCGCTCGTAGTAGGCGCGGTCCCCCTCGAAGCCGGCCTGCTCCAGCAGCTGCGTCCAGCGCCGGAACGACGTGCCGACCGGACGGAGCTCTACGGGCTTGCCAGCCGAAACCTGTTGCCACGCAAGGGCGAGATCGTCGAACAGGATCCGCCACGAGACGCCGTCGATCACCACGTGGTGGATCACGAGCACGAGCTGCCGTGCCGCGGGCCGCCACACCGCGCGCAGCATGATGCCCGCGTCCGGGTTGAGCCCTTCGGTGGCCGCTTCGACGCACTCCTCCAACGGAGCGTCGCTCGCTTCCCACAACGCGTGCCCGTCCGCCGGGATGTCGAACGACCACCGCTCGCCCCGGACCAGCTTGGCGCGCAACATGTCGTGCCGCGCGACGACCGCGTCGAGGATCTGCGTCAAAGCGCCGGAGGTCAGCTCGGCCGGCGTGTTGAGCACCACCGACTGCACGAACCCGTCGATCGCGTCCGTGGTCTCCCCGAGCCACTGCACGATCGGCAGACCCGCCACCGGACCGGTCGGGACGTCGTCGTGGTCGACAGCAGCACCTTCGCGGGATGCGACAGCGGCCAGAGCACGCGGAGTGCGGTTCACGAAGATCTGGGTGGCGGTGACGTACACGCCTTCCGCCCGCAACGCCGACAGCAGCGAGATCGCGAGGATGCTGTCGCCGCCCAGTTCGAAGAAGTCCTGGTCCGCGCCGACCTGCTCGACCCGCAGCACCGACGCGACGGCCGCGCAGATCACGGCCTCGTCGTCGTTGGCGGCGGCGGTCACCGGACCGGTCTCCACCACGGGCTCGGGCAGCGCGCGGCGGTCGAGCTTTCCGTTGGGAGTCAACGGGAACTCGCTCATGACCACGATCTGCGCCGGCACCATGTACTCGACGAGGTGCTCGGTCGCCCACTGCTTCACGGCGTCCGGGGTCAGCGAGGCATCAGACGGCACGACGTACCCGACGAGGTAGCTGCCGCCGGCGGAGTTCCTGCGCACCACGACACAGGTGTGCCGGACGCCGGGGTGCTCGGCGAGCGCGACCTCGACGTCCTCCAGCTCCAGCCGCATGCCGCGGATCTTGACCTGGTTGTCGACGCGGCCGAGGAAGTCGAGCGACCCGTCCGGTGCGAACCGCGCCAGGTCACCGGTCCGGTACAGGCGCGAGCCGTCGGTGGCGAACGGGTTCGCGACGAACCGCGACGCGGTGAGGCCGGGTGCGTTCACATACCCGCGCCCCAACAGGAACCCGCCGATGTACAGCTCGCCGCCGACACCGGGAGGGCACGGCCGCAGCTGGTCGTCGAGCACGTACAGGTCGGTGTTGGGGTTCGCCTTGCCGATTGACGTCGACAGCCGCTCGGCCTCGCCGCGGTAGATCACGTGCGAGACGCCGATCGTGGCCTCGGCCGGGCCGTAGCCGTGGTACATCGGGATGTCGAGCTGCGTGCGGAACCGTTCGTACAGCTCGGGAGTCAGCACCTCGCCGCCGCACCACACGTGCCGCAGGCTTTCCAGCTCATCGTCGCCGGCGATGTTCAGCAGCACGTCCAGCATCGACGACACCAGGTACACGAACGTCACGCGGTGCCGGGCGATCGTGGCCAGCAGGTGGTGCGGGTCGCGTTCGCCACCGGACCGCACGACCACGGCCCGGCCGCCGCACACCAGCGGCAGGAAGATCTCGTTGATGGAGATGTCGAACGACAGCGGCGCCTTGAACAGCGACGCGTCCGAGTGTCCGAAGTGGAGGATCTGGTGCACCTGCCACAGCAGGCGCTCGCTGATCGCCTCGTGCCGGATCATCGCGCCCTTGGGGCGGCCGGTCGAGCCGGACGTGAACATCACGTACGCGAGCTGCGCGCCGGCGATCCGCACGTCGGTGGGTTCGCCCGAGTACCGGGTGAAGTCCCAGGAATCCAGGTCGATCGCGACGGCGCCGGGCTCGTTCTCCAGGCCAGTGCCCAGAAGCAGGACGACCTGGGCGTCGGTGATCACGGACTGGCGGCGGGAAGCCGGCCACTGCGGGTCGAGCGGCACGAACGCGCCACCGGCCTGCAGCACGGCGAGCAGGCCGACGATCATCTCGGCCGAGCGGTCCAGCGAGATGCCGACGACCTGCTCGGCGGTCACCCCGCGCTCGATCAGGAAGCGAGCCAGCTGGTTGGAACGGGCCAGCGTCTCGCCGTAGGTGAAGGCACGATCGCCGTCGTTGATCGCGACGGCGTCCGGCCGCGCGGCAGCCTGCGTGCGGAACAGTTCGACGATGCTCGGCCGTTCGCGCGGGAACTCGTTGTCGTTCCAGCGGGTCAGGTCCGCGAGCCGCTCGTCCAGCGTCTGCGCGGTCAGCGTGCCGATGGCGCGGTTCGGGAACTCGACGAGGTCGTCCAGCACCCGCTGCGCCGCACCGGCATCGACCCCCGACGGCAACGGAATCCGCCAGCCGTCAGCTTCTTCGGCAACGTCCGACTGCTGACCCTTGTCGGCCCACACGAGCAGATCCCCGAAAAGCGTTGCGGGCGAGAGTTCCAGCCCGCCGACGATCAGCGAGGGATCCGCCCAGTGCGTCAGCGCCACCGCACTCGCGACGGCGATGGTCCGCTGCGGGTACTCACCGGCACGGCGCCGAACAGAGGCGATCCGGTCGGTCGAAAGCAGCACCTGTTCCATATAGGTGAGCCTAACCTAAGTATTCGCCGATCCGAATCGCCAAGCAGCCCAAAGTGCCGCGTAACGCCCGTCACGCGCGACGAGTTCCTCGTGCGTGCCCTGCTCGAGAACGCGGCCGGCGTCCAGGACCGCGATCCGGTCTGCCGCGATCGCCTGAGTCAGCCGATGTGCCACCAGAAGCGTCGTGCGGCCACGGCAGGCGGCCAGTGCGGCCCGTTCCAGCGCGGCGGCACCCTGGCTGCCCGCCTCGGCCGTCGACTCGTCCAGCACGACGACGGGGGAGCGGCCGAGCACGAGCCTGGCCAGCGCGATCTGGGCGATCTTGGTCACGTCCAGGCGTTCACCGCCCTCACCGACATCGGTCTGCAGGCCTTGCGGAAGCGTTTCGACCCACGAGTCCGCGCCCACGGTTCGCAGCGCGGACATCAGTTCCTCGTCGCTCGCATCCGGTGCGGCCAAACGAAGATCCTCGGCGAGCGGACCGGCGAAGACGTGCGCTTCCTGAGTCAGGATGCTGACCAGCGCACGTGCCCCGGCCTCGTCCACGCCGGCGAGATCGGTCGGCCCGATGTGCACGGACCCGGTCAGGGGAGTCCCGGTACCGGCCACCAGCGCGGCCAGCGTCGTCTTGCCCGCACCGGTCGCGCCGACCAGCGCCAGCGACGTCCCCGCGGGGATTTCCAGCGAGATGTCCGCAAGCACGTCGTGCTCGGATTCGGGATAGCGGAAGGAAAGTCCGCGCACCGAGACCGGAAGTGGTTGTGCGCCGCCATCGACCGCCACCGCACTGCGCACCAGCGAGTCGCCGTCGGATTCCGACAGCACGCCGACGAGACGCGTCAGCCCGGCGCCGGATTTCTGCGCCTCGTCGAAGAACGCCATGATCAGGCCGAGCGGCACGAACAGCTTGTGGAACAGCAGCGCCGCAACGGAAACCTGGCCGAGCGAAGACTGCCCGCTGGTCACCAGGAAGTAGCCGGCCACGATGATCAGCCCGAGCCCGATGAACTCGGCGCGGTTCTCCCGCCCGATGAACCGGCCGAAGAACCGGAAGACGTCGATGCCGATGTTGCGCACCCGCCACGACTCGGCGGTCACCTTGTCGCGGAAGGCGTTCTCCAACCGGTATGCGCGAACCGTCGCGATGCCGTCGAGACCGCTGATCAACGCCTGGGCGCGGTCGGCCTGAGCCTCGGAGCGCGCGCGGTACAGAGGCTGGGAACGCGGGAGATACCAGCGCAACGCCAACGCGTAAGCGGGCAGCGCACACGCACCCGCCAGGCCGAGCCGCCAGTCCAGCCCGAACATGCCCGCAGTGGCGATCACGACCAGCACGACCGCCGAGAAGATCGTCGGGATCGCCATGCGGAAACCCTTGGAGATGACGGCGACGTCGTCACCGACGCGCGACAGCACGTCTCCGCGGCCGACCTCCTCGATGCGCGCGCTCGGCATCCCGAGCACCGCGCGAACAGCGCCTTCCCGAAGCCGTGCCAGCATTTCCGCGCCCACCCGGCCGACGAGATACGTCGAGACCGCGGTCATCACCGCCCCGGCCAGCGCTGCCAAGACGGTCGCGATGCCGACAGACCAGAGGATCGAACCGTTTCGACCCTGCACGATCCCGTCCACCACAGTGCCCAGCAGGAACACCGGGACGACCTGCAGCACCGCCCCCGCCACCGTCGCCAGCACGGTGGCGATCGGCAGCAGGGGAGCGGCGCGGCAGTGGTCGAGCAACCAGCGGGAGGCCTCCCGCCCGGACGCCGTGCGCAGGATCTTCGACGGCGCGCCGGAGACGCTCGTGGTCACGAGAGGAGGCCTTTCGCCGGGGTTGTGCGGATCAGCCGGCGGTCTTGGCCGACTTGACCAGCTCGTCGATCGCGTAGGGCAGGGACGGGAGGGTGGCCTGCGAGATCGCGGCGCCGACCGCCGGGCCTTCGCTGTCGAGCAGCCACGTGACCTTGCCGGCCTTGACCGCGGGCAGGTTCGCGAACAGCTGGAAGTTCTTCAGCGCGTCCGCGTCCGCCTTGTCGGCGATCACGAAGATGCGGTCGGTGTTGATCAGGTCGATCTTCTCGGGCGAGAGCTTGGCGGAGAAGTCGCCGCCCGCGATCTCGTCGACCTTCGAGTTGCCCTTGAAGCCGATGCCGGTCACGAGCTGGCCGCGCACGTCGGTGGTGGTGAACGGCACGATCGCGTCCTTGTACCAGGTCACCACGCTCGCGGTCTGGTTCGCGAAGTCCGGGTTGGCCTTCTTGGCGTCCGCGAGCTTGTCGTCGAGGCCCTTGATCAGCTTCGCGCCCTCGTCACCCTTGCCGACCGCCTTCGCGATCTGCAGCACGTTGTCCTGCCACTTCGCGCTGAAGGGCTCCTTCTCCTCCTTGGTGCGGCCGACCACCGGCGCGATCTTGGTCAGCTTGTCGTACCAGTCCTGGGTGGCCTCGGAGTAGACGGCGACGATCAGGTCGGGACGCAGCTGCGCGATCTTCTCGTAGTTCGGCTCGGTGTCACCGTTCTTCATGACGACCTCGGGCGTGGCCGAACCCCACTTGTCCTTCACCCAGGCCCACTGGGTGTTGATGTCGGGCTTGGTGCCCTCGGGGTTCGTGTACTGGTCGACCATGCCGACCGGGACGACGCCGAGCGCGAGCAGCGTCTGGTCGTCGGTGTAGCCGAGGGACAGGACGCGCTTGGGCGCTTCCTTGATCTCCGTCGTGCCGAAGAAGTGCTCGACCTTGGTCGGGAACGTGCCACCGGAAGCGTTGTTCGCGCCGGGCGTCGAGGCCGGAGTGGAGGAACCACACCCGGCGAGGACGGTCGCCCCGACCACCGCGGCTGCTGCCACGGCCGTCAAACGCTTCCAGGTCATGGCTGTTCGCTGGCCCATTCGGCACCTCTTCGTTCGCTGCCCACGCGGCGGGGAAATTAGGACAGGCGAACCTTATCACCCGGTTAGGGCAGGCTAACCTAGGCGTTCGTCACTCGTCGGCGTCACGTGCGTCCGTCCGATGGGAACGATCAAGGGGCGTTCGCTCACCGGGTCGTCGATCACCTTCGCCTGCAGGCCGAACGTGTCCAGCAGCAGGTCGCTCGTGATCACCTCGCTCGGATGTCCTTGAGCCACAATGGATCCGGACTTCATCACGATGAGGTTGTCGCTGTAGCGGACCGCGAGGTTCAGGTCGTGCAGCACCATGACGATCGTGCAGCCGCCCTCGTGCAGGTCGTCGACGAGGTCGATCACGTCGATCGCGTGCGCGAGGTCCAGGTAGGTCGTCGGCTCGTCGAGCAGCAGCAGGTCCGTGCCCTGGGCGAGCGTCATGGAGATCCACACGCGCTGCCGTTGCCCACCTGAAAGCGAGTCGACGGGACGGTGGGCCAGGTCGGCGACACCGGTCATCTCCAGCGACTTCGCGACGATGCCGGCGTCGTCGCTGGACCACTGGCGGACCCAGCTCTGGTGCGGGTGCCGGCCGCGGGCGACCAGGTCGGCGACGGTGAGCCCGTCCGGCGCGATCGGGGCCTGCGGGAGCAGACCCATCTTCTTCGCGACGTCCTTGGTCCTGAGGCGCGCGATGTCGTGACCGTCGAGCAGCACCGTGCCCTGGCGCGGTTTGAGCAGCCGGGACAGGGTGCGCAGCAGAGTCGACTTGCCGCAGCCGTTCGGCCCGATGACCGTGGTGATGACGCCGGTCGGGATGGAGACGTCCAGGTTGTCGAGGACGACGCGGTCGCCGTACCCGACCGTGACACCGTCGGTGCCCAGCCGGGCGACATCGTTGCGCAGCGCGGTCATAGGGAAACCTTACCTAACTGGCATCGGGCGCCCTCTCCCGAAGTGCGGGGAGGGCGCCCGAGGTCAGGTGATCAGCGCTGGAGCGTCAGCACGGCCGGCCGCCAGGGCAGCGAGTTGTACGGCTGACCGTCGGAGCTCGGACTGCGCCCC